>JAYGED010000066.1:0-7067 GCA_046582565.1 Alphaproteobacteria bacterium | reverse complement strand
GTCATGCGTGAGATTGCGACCAGAATACCGCGACCACGTCTGGTCGTATGATTTTGTCCACCACAGAACCGACGATGGAAAGGTCTTCAGGACGGTGAACATTCTGGATGAGTACAGCCGTGAATGCCTGGCAATCCGCGTAAGCCGCAAGCTCAACTCGACGGATGTCATGGATACGCTCACAGACCTGTTCATATTGCGTGGAGTACCCGCCTATATCAGGTCAGACAATGGACCGGAGTTTATTGCTGAGACTGTTCGAAGCTGGATCAACGCTGTTGGAGCCAAGACCGCCTACATCAATCCGGGTTCTCCATGGGAGAACGGATACTGTGAAAGCTTCAATGCTCGTTTCCGGGACGAACTGCTAAATGGTGAAATCTTCTACAGCCTGAAAAAGGCACAAATAATCATCGAGGAATGGAGGAAACACTACAACACGAAGAGGCCGCACAGTGCGTTGGGATACGCTGTTATTCGCACATGACTGCGACAAGCTATGGGGCGAGGCCGTTTTGATCGCCGTTGAGGCCAATTTGATCGCCGGGCTTAATCGCGAGCCTTTTGGCGGCGCCGGCGAGAAGCTCCAGCACGGCGCTCACCGGCCCCCGCGACGAGATTGTCGCCTCGGACATGGGGGTCGTGTTGGCGACGATGCGCTTGATCCGGCCATCCTCGCCAATAAAAATCATATCCAGGGAGAGGATGGTATTTTTCATCCACATGGAAATTCTACGCGGGCTGTCATAGATAAAAATCATCCCGCTATTCTGATCTAGCGAGGTCCTGAACATCAGGCCCTGGGAGTGTTGTTTGTCGGTCCGGGCTATTTCCACATCGAGACGCAACGGCCCCGAAGCGGTCTCAATTACCAGTTCGCCCCGCGAAAATACCTGCGTGTCCTCTGGAGTCTTGCCTTCTTGAGCCAGGGCAATCAGCCCGAGCAAAGCGATACCGATGACTGCGAGGACGGCGATTCCCCCCGGCCTTAGTTTTTTCATGGCGACAGCAGGTTTATTCAGTTGATATATCGGAAACCTGGGGCCCCCGATCGCTCTGACCGATACGAACGCGAACCTCCTGGCCGCGGTCGAGCGCGACAATGCCGAGTTGGCGGAGGGTGCGCATATGAACAAAAATATCGGGCGACCCGTCATTAAGCGACAAAAAGCCGTATCCCTTGTTGGGGTTGAACCATTTCACCGTGGCGAGCACGAAATCACCGATGTCCGACAACGGGGCATGACGGGGTTGATCGTAGGCAGCGGGGCGCTGTGACTGGTTGCCCTGGGGCGTTGCGGTCGAGGCATCGACCTCGATTACACGGGAGGCCTGGCGGCCCTTCATTCCTGAATCGACAGCGCAAACTACCGTCGCGCCACTATCGATGACGCTCAATCCAACCTCATGGAGAACCGAATGATGCAGGAAGATGTCGGCGCTTCCGTCATTTGGTATTACAAAGCCGAAGCCTTTTTCGGCATTGAACCATTTGACTACACCTCTCACGACCGGCAAAGATTCTACAGAGTTCCCCTCGCTCTGAGCCTCTTGGTTCATCACTCAAATCATGGTTAACAATCGAATAAATTAACATAAAGGTTTCGATTCGACAATTCTTCTACGCTGGGGGAGGGCAACCCCGAATAATTGAATAGCCGCCAATACAATGAAACTGTTTATCGGTCTGCCCAAACAGGCCATTCAGGCACTCTTCAGCCACACCGCCGAGTCGTGAAATACGGCGCCGCCCAGGGGCGGTGCAGCGTCGGCGCCGATCAGTGCGTTAACCCCCAGGCCCTCCTCATAGGCGCCGTTAGGCCAGATGCTTTCAATGATCACCACACCGCGTTGCAGGCCCGCGAAGCGGCTGGCATGAACGACAATATCGCCGCGTCGGTTGCCGACCCTGACCCGGTCGCCCTCGTCGAGATCGAGGAACGTCATGTCCTCAGGATGAATCAACACCGTCGGCCGCCCCTCCCGATCCCGGGATGTCTTCGTCTCGGTGAAGGTTGAGTTGAGATAATTGCGCGAAGGCGCCGTGACCAGCCGGTAGGGGTGTTCATCATCGGCGGCTTCGATCGCCGCCATATGATCGGGCAGTTTCGGCATCTTCTCATGATCTCGCCCGATAGCCGCCCAGTCGGGAGCGAAGTGGAAGAGGCCATCCGAGGTTGGGAACCCATCGATAAAATGGGAGCCATCGAAATCCGGCTGGCAATCGACCCAGCGTTGTTCACGCAAGGCTTCGGCGCCTGGCTTATTTGAGGCCAGCAGGGTCTCGTCGATGATGTCCCAGGCATTCATGGTGAAACCCCGGTGCTCGGCCCCGAGCCGCGCCGCCAGAGCGCATATCACCTCGTGGTTGCTGCGCGCCTCGGCGAAGGGCTCAATGGCTTTGGGGCCGATCTGGACATGACCGTGGCCGCTCGCCTGATAGATATCGTCATGTTCGAGGAAAGTGGTGGCGGGCAGGATGATATCGGCCATACGCGCGGTATCGGTCATGAATTGCTCATGGACGCAGACAAAGAGATCGTCGCGCAGAAAACCGTCGCGCACCTTGACCGATTCAGGCGCCACGACCATGGGGTTGGTGTTTTGGATCAACAAGGCGGTGACCGGGGGGCCGTCGCCGAGGTCGCTCGGATCGCCTGTGAGAATGGGGCCGATGCGGGATTGATCGAGCCTGCGAATGGTGGGATCCACCATGTCGAGCCCCTCAATCAAAGTCTTGTCCCAGCCATAGATCGCCCGATTGGCGTAAAACGCACCGCCGCCACGTTTTGCCCAGGCGCCGGTCACGCTGGGCAGGCAGGTCACCGCATGAAACTGCGCGGCGCCGTTGCGCGACCGGGAAAAGCCATAGCCGAGGCGGATATAGCTGCGTTCCGCGGCGCCGTACTGGCGGGCGAAATCGATAATTTCATCTACCGCAAGACCAGTTATTTCCGCCGCCCACGCCGGTGTGCGGCTTTCCAGATGGGTTTTCAGGGCGTCCGGGCAGTCGGTGTAACGGGCCATATAGTCATGATCAGCATATCCTTCGGCGAACAGCACATGCATGACGGCGCAAGCCAAAGCGCCATCGGTGCCGGGACGCGGCGCCAGATGGAGATCCGCCACCGCCGCCGTCGCCCCCCTATAGGGGTCGATAACCACCAGCTTGGCGCCGCGCGATTTACGCGCGGTGGTGATATGGCTCATCAAATTCACCTGGGTCGCCACCGGGTTTGAGCCCCAGCAGACGATCAGGTCCGTCTCGGCAATTTCGCGCGGGTCCGGGCCCAGCATCTGGCCGACCCCGGCCATCCATCCGGCGTCGGCCAGGGTGGTGCAGATCGTGCTGCGCTGGCGGGAGAATTTGCAGACATGGCGCAGACGCTCGATACCGTCGCGTTGCACAAGGCCCATGGTGCCGGCATAGAAATAGGGCCATACGGTCTCGGAGCCATATTTTTCCACCGCGCCGCTTATGCCTTCGGCCACCGCATCGAGAGCTTCATCCCATGACATTCGAGTAAACTCACCACTTCCCTTAGGCCCGTTGCGGCGCAAGGGGTAGGCCAGCCGGTCTGGGTGGTGGACGCGCTCGGCGTAACGGGCAACTTTGGCGCAGACCACGCCCACCGTGTAGCTGTTGCCTTCTGCGCCCCGCACCCGGCCGATGGTGCGCGAATCCAGGCGTTCGATATCCAGAGCACAAGTGCTCGGGCAATCGTGGGGGCAAACCGAAAATGCGATATCAGACATGATGGCTCTTTATCTACGTTTTAGCCGGTGTTACACAAGCCGTTTTTCTGATTGGCGGACTATAACGCTTGACGTAATCTAAGCTGCACAGCTGTCCGTCGGGACAAAGGAACCGGGATTTGACAGAAAAAGACTGTCTGCAGATTCAATTTTGGGGCGTACGGGGTGGCATTGCCTGTCCGGGTCGCGACACTATGCGTTACGGTGGCAACACGGCATGTCTGCAGATCACTTGCGGTGACCATAAGATGATTTTCGATGCCGGCACAGGTATCCGTGCCCTTGGCGCCGCCTTGATAAAACAATCACCCGTATCGGCTGATATTTTCTTCAGTCGCACGAGCTTCGAACGCATCTGCGGCATTCCGTTCTTCGCAGCCGGCTACCATCCCGACAACGCCTTCCGTTTCTGGGGAGATCATAAGTCCGAAAACGAAGGCGTTCGCGACGCTCTGGCTCAGCTCATGTCGGACCCGGTGTTTCCCGTGCCCATCGACATCATGAGCGCAGACCTGGTTTTCACCGATTTCGATACCGGCGATACGCTTCATCCAACGGACGACATCACCATCTCGACGATGGCTCTCAACAAGTCGATCCCAGTCACCGGCTACCGCATAGACTGGCGGGGGAAAAGCGTCGCTTACGCTTCCGATCTGATCCATGGCGAGGAAGGCGACGAGGCTGCAACACTCAAGCTGCTCGACGGCGCCGATATGGCGATCCTCAACACAGCGCGTCATGCCGGGCATGGCGCTACCTGGCGTGATGGCATAGCGCTGTGCGAAACCGCAGGCGTGACAACCTGCGTTCTTTACCACCACAATCCCGACAAGGATGACGACGATATGGACGCTGTCACCGCCGAGGCCGAAACACGCCGCCCCGGCACCCTTGTCGCCCGCGAGGGCATGGTGCTGACTGTTTAGCGGCGTTCACCCAGAGTTTCAAAGACATCGCCACCGGTTGCCACGCCAAGCATATGGCGCTGATGCCACAAGCCATAGAACAGCAGGAGCCAGGCGGCGAAGCCTTGGCGTCGGCCGTTTGGATCGGCAAATAATTTTTCCACCGCGCCTTTGCGGCAAACCTCGGCGACACCCGGTTGGGCGGCAATCAGAGGCGCCAGCCGCTTGCCCTCATTGGCGATCCACCCGGCCACCGGCACAGTAAAGCCGCGCTTGCGCGCAAACGGCCTTGCCATGGGCAACCGCGCGGCAAGCCAGCGGCGCAGCAACCATTTACCCTTGGAGCCCCTTATCTTCATGTCGTCCGGCAGTCTGAAGGCGAGCGCGGCAACAGCTGGATCGAGCAGCGGCGTTCGCCCCTCAACGCCGAAAGCCATCAGGCACCGATCGAGCTTGGTCAACAGATCATGGGGTAGCCAATCGGCACAATCGACCGCCTGAACGACTTGTAACGGACTGCGGTTATCGCGCTTTTCAGTGGCTTCGGCAGCGGTGATTTCATCGCGCCAGCCGACCGGCTCTTCGCGCAGGATACCGAGTTTGTCGAAGACGCCGCGATTACGGAACGCCTTGCCGCCCCGCCACCAGGGCCTGAGCGCACTGCGATAGCGACCATAGCCGGCGAATAGCTCGTCGCCGCCCTCGCCGGTGAGCACCACCTTGAGATCAGACGCCGCCGCCGCCAGCTTGAAGGTCGGCAGCGCCGCATAATCCGCTATCGGATCGTCTAGGGCGGCGGCGACCTTGGGCAGCAGCGACCAGAAATCCGCCTCGCTGAATTCAACCTCGACATGGTCAGCACCGAGCGCCGCGGCAACCGCCTTGGCCTGCTCGCGTTCGTCATGGACCGAACCGGCATCGGGGAAACCCACGGTGAAGGCGCGCACCGGGTGATCGTTCAGTTGCGACATCATGACAAGCAGCGCGGAGCTGTCGATGCCGCCTGACAGAAACATGCCGTATGGCACATCAGAACGTTGATGAACCGTCACGCTATCCTCCAGCGCCGCATCCAGCGCCGCAATGGCGTCGGCCTCGCTGTAGGATTTCGGACCTCCATCGGGCAGCGCGTTACGGCGCAGACGCTCGACGATGCGCCCCTTGGCGATCACCAGGGTTTCGCCCGGAAGCACCCGATTGACGCCCTGGTAGATGGTTTCGCGGCCCGGCGTGAATTGGAGTTGGAGAAACGTATCACGCGCCCGGGAGTTCAGCCTGGCCGTCCCCAGGCCGGCGGCAAACAGCGCCTGAGGTTCGGATGCGAAGGCGAAGCCGTCGGCGGTCTCAAGATAATAGAGCGGCTTGATGCCGAACGGGTCACGCGCCAGCAACAACCGCTCGGTGAGTGGATCGTAAAGTGCTATGGCATACATGCCGCGCATGGTGTCGGCGAAACGCACCCCGTCACGGCGATAGAGATGCAGCGGCACTTCACAATCCGAATTGGTGGCAAAGGTGGCGCCGTCCAGGGCTACCCGCTGTTCGATGTAATCGTATATTTCGGCATTCGCCACCAAGGCGGCGCCTTCGGGCTCGTACAGTGGTTGATCGCCCCCCGCTAAATCGATGATCGCCAGGCGGCGCTGGATCATGGCGAAATTGTTCGCCCGAAAACGCCCCGATCCGTCCGGGCCGCGATGAGCCAACGCTTTATCGAGAGCGTCCAGCACAGACTCGGCGGGTGTGACACCGCAGTTGCTCATGAAACCGGCAATGCCGCACATCAGGCCGCCACCTTGTCGAAAAATTCCATATAACGCCGCACCACCATAGCCTCGGTAAAGTGGGCTTCATAGGCAGCATGCCCCGCCTCGGCGAGCCGTTTCGCCAATCCCTGGTCGTCAAGCAATTGCGCGATGGCGGCGGCCAGTCCGGCGGCGTCGTCAAGCGGGGCCAGAAGCCCGCTCACCCCGTCGTCGATAAGCTCGGCGGGGCCGCCCGTTGCCACCGCCACCACCGGTACTCTCTGGGCCCAGGCCTCGATAACCACATTGCCCAGAGGTTCGTGTCGCGAGGGACAAACCAACGCATCGGCGGTTGCAAACAGAGCCGCCACATCATCACGCCAACCGAGCATGCGTAGCCGATGGGACACCCCTCGCCTGTCCGCCAAAGCAGAAAGCTCACCGGCCAGAGGCCCGCTCCCGGCTAGCCAGAGATAGGCATCAGGAAGAGCGGCGAGGGCTTCGATCAGCACATCGAAGGCCTTGTTCTCATGCAGCCGGCCCAGGGCAAGCAGCAGGGGGGCATCATCAGGCGTATCGAATTCCGCCCGGTCTAAAGCGGTTGCCGTCTCGCCGGAAACGAAATTCGGCAGGTAATGGGTACGCTCGGCGGGCCAGC
>JAYGED010000039.1:0-4905 GCA_046582565.1 Alphaproteobacteria bacterium | reverse complement strand
CTGCCGCTTCTGGTATTGACGGAGGGGATGGATGACGACCTGAGAAAACGCTTTTTCATTACCCATTTTTTTAATCCGCCCCGCTACATGCGGCTTCTTGAGATCGTCGCCGGCCCTGATGCGGATCCCGACTTGGAATCCCGCGTATCGGATTTCGCCGACGCACAGATGGGGAAAAGCGTGGTTACCGCCAAAGACACACCGGGGTTTATCGCCAACCGTATCGGCACCTTCTGGCTCCATGCCGCGGTCACCGAAGCCTTCCGGCGCGGTATCGGCGTCGAGCAGGCCGACGCCGTGCTCGGGCGGCCCGCCGGAATTCCCCGAACCGGTATTTTCGGGCTTCTCGACCTGGTCGGCCTCGATTTGATGCCCCACGTGCTGTCGAGTTTCGAAGCGGCACTTCCCGACGACGACCCCTTCCACGCCCTGGGCAAGGTGCCCGATCTGCTGGCCCAAATGATCGCCGACGGCTACACCGGGCGCAAGGGCAAGGGCGGCTTTTACCGCCTCAATTCGGAAAGCGGCGAGCGGGTCAAGGAAGTCATCGATCTGAAAACCGGCGATTATGCCCCGGCGCAGCGACCGAAGCCGGCGGCGGCAATGGCGTCGAAAAAGGGCGGCTTGCGGGCGACCCTGGACCACGACAGCGCCGAGGGCCGCTATGCCCGATCCGTCCTTGTCCCGACCTTGGCCTACGCGGCGGCGCTGGTGCCGGAAATCGCCGACGATCCCGAGTCCGTCGATCGCGCCCTGCGCCTCGGCTATAACTGGAAACTCGGTCCGTTCGAGCTCATCGACCGCCTCGGCCCAGCGTGGCTGGCAGCGGCGCTGGAAAAAGAGGGCTCCGGGGTCCCGCCCCTGCTCGCCGCCGTCGGGGCGGGGTCTTTCTATCGTGTCAAGGGTGGGCGGCTGCAGCAGTTCACCGGCGCCGGCTACGATGTCGTCCACCGCCCGGACGGCGTGCTGCTGCTCGAAGACGTCAAACGCGGCGCGCCGCCGATCGCCCGCAACATGTCGGCCAGCCTGTGGGATATCGGCGATGGGGTGGCCTGCCTGGAATTCACCTCGAAGATGAATTCCCTGAATCCGTTCAGTCTGTGGATGATCGAGAAAGCAGTCAGGGAATTGCCCGGCCGCGGCTTCAAGGCCCTGGTGATCCACAATGAGGCCAGCAATTTTTCCGTCGGCGCCAACATCGCGCTGCTCCTCTATGGGGCCAAGCTGAGGCTGTGGCCGGCTGTTCGCTGGTTGCTGAAACGCGGCCAGGACGCCTTCCAGAAACTGCGCTTCGCCCCCTTCCCGGTGGTCGGGGCGCCGTCGGGCATGGCGCTCGGAGGCGGCTGCGAGGTGCTGCTCCACTGCGACGCGCTCGAGGCCCATGCCGAGACCTATATGGGTCTTGTCGAAGCCGGTGTCGGCATCGTTCCCGGCTGGGGCGGCTGCAAGGAACTGCTCGGCCGCTGGACGGTGGCCAAGGATCGTCCGGGCGGGCCGATGCCGCCGGTGATGAAGGCGTTCGAAACCATCGCCATGGCCGAGGTCGCCAAATCGGCGATGGAAGCCAGGGATTTTCTGTTCCTGCGCGCCCATGACAGCATCGTCATGAACCGTGACCGGGTGCTGGCGGCGGCCAAGGCGCGGGGGCTAGAGATGGCCGAGGGCTACACCCCGCCCGAACCCCGCGGGATGAGCCTGCCGGGAGCGACGGGACGAACCGCGCTCGCCCTTGGGGTCCGCGATTTCATCAACAAGGGCGTCGCCTCGGCCCATGACGGCGTCGTCGCCGGGGAATTGGCTTTCGTCTTGAGCGGCGGCGACACCGATGCCCTGGATACGGTTTCCGAAGACGGGGTGTTGCGGCTCGAGCGCGACGCAATCCTCAAACTCGCGGCCACCAAAAAAACCCTGGCGCGGGTCGAACACATGCTGAAACAAGGCAAGCCGCTGAGGAACTGATCACCATGACCACACCAACAATCATCCTCTTGCTTCTGGTCGCCGGGCTGATCGCCCTGTTCACCGTTCCGGCCATAAGACGGGTCGTCATTTCCACCGCGGTGATGAACATCGTCGGTCGCGCCCTGCCGGCGATGGGAGACACCGAGCGGATAGCGCTCGAGGCCGGGACTGTCTGGTGGGACGGCGAGCTGTTTTCCGGCAAGCCCGATTGGCGCCGGCTGCTCGACTTCGAAATCACGCCTTTGTCGGCGGAAGAGCAGGCCTTCCTTGACGGCCCGACGGAAGCTCTCTGCGCCATGCTCGACGACTGGCAAATCATCCAGGACCGGGACCTGCCGCCGGATGTCTGGGCTTTCATCAAGGACAACGGCTTCTTCGGCATGGTGATTCCCAAGCGTTACGGCGGGCTCGGGTTTTCCGCCCACGCCCATTCGGCGGTCATCGTGAAGCTGTCGAGCCGCAGTGTCACCGCCGCCGTCACGGTTATGGTGCCAAACTCGTTGGGGCCTGGCGAATTGCTGCTGCATTACGGCACCGACGAACAGAAGGACCATTATCTGCCCCGACTTGCCCGCGGCGAGGACATTCCCTGTTTCGCCCTCACCGAGCCCGGGGCCGGCAGCGACGCCGCCAACGGCCGCAGCCAGGGCATCGTTTGTACGGGACTGCTGGACGGCAAGGAAATCACCGGCATCCGCCTCACCTTCAACAAGCGCTATATCACTTTGGCCCCCGTGGCCAGCATCGTCGGCCTCGCCTTCCGGCTCTATGACCCCGACAAGCTGCTCGGCGGCGACGAGGACCTCGGCATTACCTGCGCCCTGATCCCCCGGGATACGCCGGGTGTGGTCATCGGCAACCGTCACGATCCCATGGGCGTGCCGTTCCAGAACGGACCGGTTTCCGGCGACGGCGTCTTCGTGCCGATCGATTGCATCATCGGCGGCGTTGACGGGGCCGGAAACGGGTGGCGCATGCTGATGGAATCCCTGGCTGCCGGCCGCTGCATCTCCTTGCCCTCGCAATCTCTCGGCGCCGCCGAACTCGCCGCCCGTTCGACCAGCGCCTATGCCGTGGTGCGCGAACAGTTCGGCCTGCCGATCGGAAAGTTCGAAGGGGTCCGCGAACCCCTGTCGCGCATCGCCGGCCATGCCTATTTCATGAATGCCGCGCGCCGCCTGGCTTTTGGCGCCGTGGACGCCGGCGAGAAGCCGTCCGTCATCTCGGCCATCGTCAAGGCCTACCTGACGGAAGGGTCCCGGGCCTGCATCAGCGACGCCATGGATATTCACGCCGGCGCCGCCATCTGCCGGGGGCCCGCGAATATCTTCTCGAGCCCTTACAACGCCATCCCCGTCGGCATCACCGTCGAAGGCGCCAATATCCTCACCCGCTCGCTGATCGTCTTTGGCCAGGGCGCCATGCGCTGCCATCCTTTCGTCTTGGCCGAGATGGAGGCCATCAAGGACGGCGATGTCAAGGCGTTCGATGCCGCCTTCTTCGGCCATGTCGCCCACATCTTCAAGACCGCGGCCCGCGCCTTACTGCTCGGGCTGTCGGGGGGCCGCCTGGCGGCGTCTCCGGTGAGCGGATTCGAGGCCCGCCATTACCAGGATATCGCGCGCTTCTCGACCGCCTTCGCCCTGATCTCCGATATCGCGCTTGGAACCCTGGGAGGAGCGCTCAAACGCAAGGAATATCTCAGCGGCCGCCTGTCCGACGCCTTCGCCTGGATGTTCCTCGCCACGGCGACGCTGAAACACTTCCACGACCAGGGGCGCCCGGTGAACCAAAGAGCCCTCCTCGACTGGACCTGCACCCATGCCCTCAAGGAGGTGGAGGATGCGCTGCTCGGTGTTCTCGCCAACCTGCCGAACCGCTTCGCAGCCGGGGTCGGGAAACTGCTCTCGTTCCCCCTCGGCGCCACCCGCGCGGCCCTGACGGACAGGCAGATCGATGCGGTGGCGGAGGCGGTCACCACCGATATGGATCTCCGCGACGTTCTGACGGCGCATATCTTCGCCGCGGGTCCAAACGATCCGGGGCTGGGCAAGTTGGATCACGCCTTCGCTAAAATTCGCACCGCCGCCGCGGTCCGCGCCAAACTCGAGCAGGCGCGACGCGACGGACGATTGGCTAAGGATAGCGTCACCGCCATGGCAATCGCCGCCGTCCGCGAGGGTATATTGTCGGAATCGGAGCGCGCCCTAATTGAACAGGCGGAACACCTGCGCGATGACGTCATCCAGGTCAGCGAATTCGATCCTGTTGCTTATGGCGCGTTGCGATAAACGTCCCTTATCCGGGGGCGTCCATACATGACAAAGCCGGGGTCTGTCAAATTAACTCATGGGTAATCGCGCGTTCGCTTGATACGTTCGATGCATGCAGAACATCTCGTATCGCCGCCACCGCTTTCACCCCGACATTATTAAACAAGCCGTTTGGCTCTATTTTCGTTTCACGATGAGCTACCGGGATGTTGAGGATCTTCTCGCGGAGAGAGGGATCGACGTCACCTATGAGACGGTTCGTCTGTGGGTATTGAAATTCGGACAAGCTTATGCCCGCCGAATTCGCAAACGCCGTGACCCTGCATTCGACATCTGGCACCTCGACGAAGTTTTCGTAAACATCGGCGGTAAACAGATGTACCTGTGGCGCGCCGTGGATGGCGAAGGCGAAGTACTTGACGTCCTGGTTCAGAAACGCCGGAATAAACGGGCAGCCTTGAAGCTTATGCGGAAATTGCTGAAGAATCAGGGCGTACATCCGAGTCAGAACGTGACGGATAAACTGAAATCTTACGGCGCAGCATTACGCGATTTACGTCTCTCTCACCTTCATGAAACTGGACATCGACGGAACAATCGGGCGGAGAGTTCGCACGTACCAATACGACGACGAGAACGAAAGATGCAGCGTTTCAAGTCGCAATCTTCA
>JAYGED010000031.1:0-3904 GCA_046582565.1 Alphaproteobacteria bacterium | reverse complement strand
GCCGCAAAAATGGACTGTTCGTTGGATGTCGATACTGCAAACTCTGTCATTGGGCCGCTCCTTCAGATCTATGTTGAAAATAGAGAAGGAGCTTGAGGCCGCATCCTTCAGCCTCATAGCATCTTCGGGGGTAAAGCGGACGTAAATCACTAGGCAAGTGAATGTCCGCTAATAGCCAGGAACGGACATTGGTGCGCCGCAGGGAGACAATAGGTAACGGATCATTCTATCGACAGATAACTCTACCCATCCACGCAATGAAAGTTGGTTAAGTAACCGTTATTACAGCCGAATCGGCCTCGTCTGAATCATTAATCGGCGGCTGAATCAATAATCGACGGCGAGCGACAATCCGTTTGTATCGCCGCCTCCCCAGGGCCGAACCGTCATACCCGGCGCCGGGTTAAAGGGATTGTAGCGGACCACTGTCTTGCCGATGAAATAGCCGATGGCGGCGCCCATGAAAACGTCCGACGCCCAATGCTTGTTCTGGTTGAGCCGGCTGAATGCCGTCAGCGACGCGATCCCGTAGACAAGCGGTGCAACCAGGGGCTGCTCTGCGTGTTGCGAGGCGATGACCGAGGCCACCGAAAAGGCGTTGATGGCATGGCCGGAGGGAAACGACGAATTCGACTCATCGAA
This sequence comes from Alphaproteobacteria bacterium, assembly GCA_046582565.1. GTDB lineage: Bacteria > Pseudomonadota > Alphaproteobacteria > JAAXGF01 > JAAXGF01 > JAYGED01. The sequence continues at coordinate 3,262 of JAYGED010000031.1, read as the reverse complement.
GCTGAAGGGGCTCCAGGATGTCGAGCTCTTGCCGGTATTCGGCCTGTCGCGCTGGGTCACCCATTTGATGCCCGTTCCCATCAGGGCAGCCAGTAACAGCGATTGTTCGGCGAGCAGCGCTGTCTCCTGCAGTTGTTCGTCGCCCATCAGCTCAGCCCCCACATAGGTCGCGCCGAGGCCGACGGCGAGGAAGCGGGTGTTGCCAAATTCGCGGAAGAAATTGGAGATATCATCCGTGCCGTCGCCGCGTAGATCGTCCTGGACAAAATCCCGGATCGTAGAATCAAGCACCACCAGTCCACCGCCGATGCCCAGCACGATCGCCGTATCGATCCAGTCGGAGCGGTCGAACCTTAAGGGTGCGGAAAGGATGCGGGCGGCGTTCAGCGGATAGCTCTTGAGATAACCGACATCGATGAGGGAAGGATCGCTACGCCCGGAATCTTTGGCAGCAGGCGGGGCGACAGGTGGGGCGGCAGTCGGCACCGGCAGGGCGGCCGGCGGCGTCGACGGGGCCGCGACATCAATAGGCGCAACCGGCGGCGCGGTTTCTATGGGTGCGGCAAACTGCGGCACAGCGAATAGGCTGGCGAATCCGGGATAGGCGGCGCTCGCCCGGGCTATGATGCGCTCGCCATAACCCGGCGCCGCGGCCACGGCGGCGGCGACGATGTCTCGCGCCGCGCCCGGATGAGCGGCGATCGAGGTGACCACCGCGCTCATCAGCACCGCTTCCACCGCACGCTTGCCGTTACTGTCGGCGGCGAGCGGGCTATTGAGGTCGCGCACGGCGCTATTGATAGCCACGGCGGCGTCCAGCGGCAGGACCTGGGATTGCGCCGGCATCCCGGCGCTCAGCAACAAGGCCAGAATAAGGGCAAAAAGGCAGCGGGTCTTTGAGAGGGCCAAGGGAGATTTTACCCTCTGTTTCCATAAACGGGCCCGATGGTAGCCGACCCTAACGCTCCGGGGAATGCCAATCGATCATTTGCGAGTAAGCTTCCGCTCCGCTATAGGTTGGGTGAAACACACTCAGGCAAGTCTCATGACAATGACTCGATTTACGATCTTGGTGATGGTTGCCGCCGTCATGGCTTGGAGCCCTGCGGCGCGGGCCGACGTCAATGACCGTGGCCTCTATGTGGGCTTGCGCTTGCTGCCGGCGGTGAGCGGGGCCAATGAACGGTTGACCGGCGGCCAGGGCGCGGGCGGTGTTTTCGTTCAACGCGGCGACGATCCCGAAGGCAACATCGGCGCGGCGGGGTTGATCGGTTTTCATGTTCGGCCCAAAGGCTTGGCCATGCGCGCCGAGATCGAATACCACCATCGTTTGCGCCTCGACTTCGATACCCGGGAAACAGCCCCCGCTGTGATCGGCTACAAGAACAACGTGGCCACCGACAGCGTCATGTTCAGCCTCTATTTCGACTGGACGACTCCTACCGCCTGGCGGCCCTATCTGGGCGCCGGCATCGGTTGGGCGCGCCATAGCTCCGACGTGACGCGCAGCGATATCGCGTCGGCTGTCAGTGAGACCCTCAAGACCAATAGCATCAATTTCGCCTTCAGTATTCAGACCGGCCTGCGCGTGGCGATCACCGACTCCTGGGTCGGCGAGATCGGCTATCGCTATATCGATATGGGAAATATCGATTCGGGAACCTTCACCAGCGGCGATCGCGTGGTCGGCGAAGATTACACCTCCCACGACATCGTCCTCGGCATCGTTTATCTGTTCTAGGGATTATGGAAGATCGCTTATGACCCGAAGCCGATATTTGTCGGGGCGCGTACTTCTTTGGGAAGTGTATTATTCTCGATCCGAATTTTCTCAAAGCAGCGATCAAGCATTCCAAAGAGCTCTTTTTCCTTGATCGGTTTCTCTAGCCCATATTATTCATGGCACCCATTGGGTTTTATCGGAACGAGCAGTATCAGCCGGGTAGACGGCGGTTTTTCGAGGCTAATTTTGTAAATGCGTTGGGGGTTAACGTTCGGGTTTCACTCGGCGGCACATGCCGCTTGGATCATGGTCCGAGTGCCGTGATGCGACTGGCCGTGACGATGAAGGCAGTCCGGTATGGATAGGCCGAAGGCAGGGCGATCTTGATCCGGGATTTGAGTTCATCGATACGCACAGCGACCTTGAGGAAGGAACGCCGTAAGGTCTCAAACGTCGCCTTGCGCCACAGTGATTTTCGTGGTGCGGCCTGACGCAGCCGGTGCAACAACCAATAGGCGCCGGCGTGCAGGAACAACCGGAACTGATTGGCTTCCCAGCGATGACAGGATGTACGATCAGATTTGGTGTAGGTCTTGTGATCTTTAATCATGTTTTCCATTCGGCCCCGGGCGCAATAAACCTTCTCGTAAAGCACCTTGGCCCTGCCTGACCGCCTGGTCCAGGGACGCCAGCAATTCCGTGTCGTCCTTACGCACGGCCATGGCGCGCCTGATTTCTAATAGTGGCTTTGCGGCGACTTTGAGGCGATCTGCAACCCCGGCTTCGCGGGCCAGCTTCCAGGTCACCGGTTCCGGATAGGCGAAGGCATCGACTTTGGCCGAGAACAGCGCAAACAGCGCCTCCGTAAAAGTCGGGAACACTTCGATCTGAATGTCCGGGCGCTGTTTTTTAAAAAACCGATAGCCCACGTTGTCGATGACGACAGCGACAGGGCGTCCCGCCATGTCGTCAATGCCCGTGATGCCCTGGGTGTCGTTGCGGGTGAAGAGCACGATCCGGAACGTGTCCACTGGCTCCGTAAACGCGACAAACTGTTTCCTGTGACCAGAAACCCCGAGGCTGGGGATGATGTCGATATCCTCAGCCCGTATTGCCTTGAAAATTTCGTCCCAGTTTTCTTTCGCCCGATAAGTAACCTTGTATCCGGCCCGCTTCGCCACTGCGTTCATGGCGTCAACGGCGAAACCAGAAGGGTTGCCGTCCTCGTCCAATAGATAATAAGGGGGAAACGATTTTGGAACGCCGACAGTAACCTCACGAAGCGTCGCCCTATCCTGGGCGACGGCTGCAAGGGGCGTCATAACCCACAAGGCATGGATGACGAGGACCCATAGGGCCGACATCGGAATGCGACATATTCTCATTTTGAAATAATAGTTAACTAGGTCATGGACTCATTAACGCGTAGCCATATCCGTATAGATGCCAACTTTATCATGGCGAGGTAGTTGAGGGCATGTTTCTCGAAGCGCGTTGCGACACGACGGAAGTGTTTGATCCTGTTGAAGAAGCGTTCGA
>JAYGED010000124.1:0-6577 GCA_046582565.1 Alphaproteobacteria bacterium | reverse complement strand
AGGCCATAACGGTATCCTCCCTTTATGTACTTGAGACCGGCATGACCGGCTCCGTTTATAATGATGGATGGCATTTCGGATTGCAAGAGGCAGGGTCACTCAGGCATCTCGATGGTAATCCGGTTTTGGAAATATTTATGCGCCTGTGCGCTTTCGGCTCATTATCCCGCGCGCCGGGTCATAGGCATAGATCGCCACCGCGGCAAAAGCCGTGAAGGCCACGACGACGACCAGCGTCGCCACACCGTTGGTCTTCAAATAGAGAGAGTAGCGAATCAGCTCCACCGCATAGGTGAAGGGATTAAGGGTGCAGAGGCGGTAAAGCGCATCGCTGCTTTCCCGTATGCGCCACAGGGGATAGAGCGCCGAGGACAGGAAAAACATCGGGAAAATCACGAAATTCATGATGCCCGCGAAATTTTCCAATTGCCGGATCATCGACGACAGCACCATGCCCATGGCGCCCAACATCAAGCCTGATACGATCAGGGCCGGCAGCAGGGCGATGTAGCCCCAGGCGGGTGGGCGGATGTCGAACAGCGCCGCCACGGCGAGGAAGGCATAGACCTGGAGCATCGACACCAGGGTGCCCCCCAGCAACCGGCAGAACAGCAGATACCAGCGCGGCATGGGGCTGACCAGCAGGGTGCGCATGCTGCCCATCTCACGGTCGTAGACCATGGAGAGCGAGCTTTGCATGCCGTTGAAAAGCTGGATCATGGCGATCAGCCCCGGCGTGATATAGACTTCGTAGGGGATGTAGGTCTCGTAGGGGTCGATGATGGAAACCCCAAGAATGGCGCGGAATCCGGCGGCGAATATGAGCAACCAGAGCAGGGGCCGTACCAGGGCCGCGATGAATCGTTCGCGCTGATGCAGAAAGCGCAGGGATTCACGCTTGAGGATGCCCAGCAGGCAGCGCCAGGCGTGAACCGCCGTCATCTTTCCATGTCCTTGGTTCCCGATCCCCTGGTCAGGGTATCGTAGGCGTCGGCGATGGTGGCGGTTGCGGAGTCTTCGAGCACCTGGGCGAGTGTCCCATCTGCCCGCTTAATGCCTTGGTGGAGGACGAATACGGAATCTCCTTCCATGACCTCGTCGATCAGATGGGTCGCCCACAGAACGGCGATGCCCGCGTCCCGCGCCAGGCCGTGAACATGATCGACGATGTCGCGCCTGGTCGGCACATCGAGGCCGACCGTCGGCTCGTCCAGCAACAGCAGTTTCGGCTCATGCATCAGCGCGCGGACAATCTCGACCCGTCGCCGATGGCCGCCGTTGAGCTTTCGCACGCGCTCATCGATCCGCTCAGCCATTCCCAGACGGTTCAGCTCGTCGGTCATGCGGGCCTCGGCCTGGGCGCGTGATAGCCCGTGCAGGGCGGCGTGATACATCAGGTTCTGGCGCACGGTAAGATCCAAATCCAGGGTCGGCTGTTGAAACACCACCCCCATGCGGCGAAGCGCCGGCCCGGAGTGGTGCTTAAGATCATTGCCGTCCACCTCAATCCGCCCCCTCGGTGAGTCGTAGAGGCGCGTGATCAGCGAAAAAAGCGTCGTCTTGCCAGCGCCGTTCGGCCCCAGCAACAGCTTGAATTCGCCTGCTCGCACCGTGAGGTCGATATCCTCGAGAACAGGCTTGGCGCCAAAGCTGAAGCCGAGCCCTTCGATGGCGAGAACGGCGTTTACATGAAGTTCGGGCATGGCTGGATTATAGAACCTCTTGAGGCGCTTGCAATTTGACCTTGGATAAGGAATACAGCCGATCATGCTTCGCTTTGCCTCCAACCTCCTTGCCGTGGCGCTGATGCTGGCGGCCCCGCCCGCCGGGGCGCTCCATGAGCGGACCGCCGTTAACCCGACGCCGGGGGCGGAACTGCGCCAATTGAACGAGCAATTGTTCGAGGCGGCGGCAAAAGGGCGCAGCCATGACGTCGGCGAACTCCTCACGCTTGGCGCCTCCGTCGAGGCCCGCGACCGTTTCGGCAATACGGCACTCCTGCTGGCCGCGCGATCCGGCAAATCGAAGACCTTGAAGCTTTTGCTCGAAGCCAGATCGCTGGTCAATCACCTCAACTTGAGGGGGTCGTCGGCGCTGCTGCGGGCGGCGACAGCGGGTAAATTCGGATCCGTGAAGGCGCTTCTGAAAGCGGGCGCCGTCATCAACCACGCCAACAACAAGGGGCTGACACCCTTCATTGCCGCAGCCTTTAACGGCGACGAGAGAATGCTTGAGTTTCTGCTCGACAACGGCGCCGAGCACGCCACCATCGATGTCACCGGGAAAAGCGCCATTATTTATGCGGCGGCAAGAGGCTTTACCAACATTGTCGGGAAACTGCTCGACAAGGGAATAGACGTCAATGAGCCCTATGGCAATGACCTGACGGCGCTCATGTGGGCTGCCGGCTACAGCAACGACGTTCCCCCCAGCGACGGCCAAGCTACAGTGCGTCTGTTGATTGAACAGGGGGCGGATGTGAATATGCGCGACAACCGCGGCTGGACGGCGCTGACCACGGCGGCCTATCGCAACCACCCGGCCGTCATCGAACAATTACTGGCGGCAGGCGCCGAGCCGGCACCCCAGGACAACGAGGGCCGCACGCCGCTTTCCATAGCCAAGGCCAAAGGCAGCATGGACGCCGCCGAACTTCTCGTTTCGCGGGGCGGTTAAAAGCCGGCGAGGAATTCCGCCATCGCCTCGATATCTTCATCGCTGAAGGCTGCCAGGAGGGTCGCGATAGACGGCGAGTTCATGCGCTGCTTATGCTTAAAATCGAGCATGGTTTTTGCAAGATACTTAGGGTGCTGCCCCGAGATACGCGGGACGCGGCTGTTGCCGGTGTAGTCACCGAGATGGCAGGCGACGCATTGGCCGGAATCCGCCGCGGTGCGACCTGCCGCGGCAACAGCAGCCTCGGGCCTGTAAGCAATATTGGGCCAAACCTGTTCGGAGAAAAACTGTGCGATGAGCTTCATCTCGCTCTTCTCAAGACCCTTGGCGATTTCTTCCATGATCTCGTTGGCTCGCCGCGCCGCCTTGAAGTCCTTGAGCTGGACATAGGTATAATAAAAATGCTGGCCCGCCAGGATGGGAAAATCGGGATTTTCCGAGGCGCCGTTGGTGCCATGACAGGCAGTGCATTCCTCGATCTTGTCGCGCACGGCGGCATACTGGTCTTCTTGCGCGATGGCCGCGCCTGAGAACAATAGACCCAGAGCCAAGGCCAGAATAAGAATCAAGGCAGGTGATCGTTTGCTGGTCATGAGCAGTCTTTATGAACAGGAAATATGTCAAAAAAATGGGCGACCGTCCCAGGGGACAGCCGCCCGTATGGTATCAGCTTCGCAAGCTTAACGTCAGTCAGCCAGCGTGAACGCGATGATATTGTTACCGCGCTTGTAGTTGAGCTGCACATTGCCGCCGGCTCCGACGACGATGTATTGTTTGCCGTTGACCGTGTAGGAGGCGGGAGGCGCATTCACGCCGGCGCCGGCCTGGAAGTTCCAGAGCAAGTTGCCGCTGGCTGAATCATAGGCCTTGAACTGGCCGTTGCCTTCGCCGGTGAACACCAGACCGCCCGCGGTGGCCATGATGCCGCCGATCATCGGCTGCTGGGTCTTGACCTTCCAGCGGATAGTGCCGGTGTTGTAGTCAACCGCCGTCACGTTGCCCCATTGCTCTTCCGACGCGATCACCTTGAAGGCGCCGCCGAGCCAGAGCTTTCCTTCCGGATAGGGCGAGCTTTCCACGTGATAGGTCATCGGCTGATGCAGGTTGATGACGTAGACCAGACCGAGGCCCGCATCCACCGTCATCGGTGACCACTCGACGCCGCCATTGGCGCCGGGCAGCATGCGCTCGCCGTCCTTGGTCGGCAGCACCCACATATTCTCCTGGGGCACCATGGCTTCCGAGAAGCGGATCAGGCTGCAGTCGTCGGCATTGTGGATATAGACATGACCGGTCTTGCCGCCGTGCAGCACGCCCTTGACCATGTTGCCGTTGTTGTCGGCGACCTGGGTAAGGATTGGCGGGCTGACTGCATCCAGATCCCATACGTCATGGGCGATGTACTGGAAGTGGCAGACATAGTTGCCGGTGTCGAGATCGACCGAGATGAGCGAGTTGGTATAGAGATTGTCGCCCGGGCGGATTGAACCGTCGAGGTCCGGCGATGGATTGCCGGCCATGAAGTAGAGGCGGTTTGTGTCCGGATCATAAGCCGGGTTCTGCCAAACGCCGCCACCGAGGGTCTTGTAAGGATCACCCAATTCCACCAACGCCGCCTTTTCCGCCGCGATGTCACGCAGCATATCGCGGCCGGTGGCGTCGTGGGTCGCCCAAACGCCGACCGAATTCTCGGGCGTCGTGTTGAACGTCCAGAGCAGCTTGCCACTGTCGGCGTCATAGGCCTTGACGAAGCCCCGGATGCCGTACTCGCCGCCGTTGGTGCCGATCAGGACTTTGCCGTTAACGACGGTCGGCGCCATGGTCTCGGAATAACCGAGTTCCGGATCAGCAATCTGTGTTTCCCACATCAGTTTGCCGGTCTTGGCGTCAAGCGCGATCAACTTGGCGTCGAGGGTGCCCATGAAGACCTTGTCGCCGGCGACGGCGACGCCGCGGTTGTTCGGACCACAGCAGTAGGTCGCGATCGGGCCCATCTTATGCTTGTATTGCCAGATCTGCGCGCCGGTCTCCGCGTTCAGGGCATAAGCATGGTTGAACGAGGTGGTCACATACATCACACCGTTGACCACGATCGGTGTGGTTTCCAGGGACTCGACGATCTCGGTCTGGAAGATCCAGGCCGGGCGCAGGTCCTTGACGTTCGATGTGTTGATCTGACTCGCTGGGTAATAGCGGGTCTGTGCGTAATTGCCGTTGGTGTGCAGGAAATTGTTACCGTCGCCGGCAGCCCGGCTCAACATATCCTGCGTCACGGTGTTCATATCACCGTAGAGTGTTCCTCCTTGAACTTCTTGGGCTGTTGACGGGTTCGCAACGAACGCCGCAAGCGCCATCACCGCCAGTGGCGTAAGCAGCCGGCGCGAAAAATTCTTCATAATCATGAACTCCTCCCTATCCCTTGATTTGATGATTCTCAAACTCGGAAAATCCACCTGTTGAGTTGATCCCAACTTTTACGAACACAGCTCGCTTATCAATGTACACGAACACTAGCACCACAACAAAGGCAGAGTAAACTGACTAGGATGCAGGGCAAATCAACGGCTTTGTCACAAACTGGCGTGCGTCAGCAGAGCTGATCCGGTTAAGCTTGCCGGATGAGTAACATCAGCTATCGAAATCTCCACTTCCCTCCATCTATAATCCAGCGTGCGGTTTGGCTTTATGTTCGATTTAACCTGAGCCTCCGAGACGTCGAGGAACTCATGGCTGAACGAGGTGTCGAGGTGTCGTACGAGACCGTTCGGCGGTGGGTGAAGAGGTTCGGCCCGCCGATCGCGAGAGGATTGCGACAAGGGCGTCCGCTTGCACATCCTCAATGGCATCTCGACGAAATGTACGTCTCGATCAGCAGTCGCTGGATGTTTCTATGGCGGGCGATCGACCAGAACGGTGAAGTCCTCGATGTCCTCGTCCAGGCCAAGCGGGACAAGCGTGCTGCAGGCGGTGTCAGGGGAAAGTGAACGGGCCTGCATAAACCCGCAACAAGCAGATCTCAGGTAGCAAGTTGACGCCACTCAGCCAAGGCAGTCGAGCGGTTCAGTTTAAAGTTGTTACGGTCGTAGAGGTGGCGTTCTTGATTAAAGTGGTTGTGGACTGAAGCGTGGATCGAGGCGAATTTCTGCAACGACTTTGCGCTCCTGAATTTCGCCATCGCTCGCTCTCGTCGCCGAAACGGCTGATGTGAATTCTCGGCCCGATTGTTGAGCCGACGCCCGGTCTCCTGGCGGTCGGCATTTCCGATGACCTTCATCGCCGCGTGGTAGGACCGAAGCTTGTCTGTCACGATGGCCTCCGGACGGCCATATCGTTTCATCGCTTTGCGCAGAAACCTCAAAGCAGCCTTGCGGTCTCGATACTTGGTGACGAAAACCTCTAGAACTTCTCCTTCGTGATCGACCGCCCGCCAGAGATAGTAAATATCGCCGTTGATCCGCACGAAAACCTCATCCAGATGCCAGCGCCATTGGATATGGGTACGCATTGATGCTGACCGTTTCTTTCTGATCTCTCCGGCAAACAGCGGCCCGAACCGGTTCCACCAGGCGCGTACCGTCTCGTGGCAGATATCGATGCCACGTTCATGGAGCAGATCCTCGACCTGTCGCAGCGACAGCGGGAAACGGATATACATCATTACGGCAAGGCGGATAACCTCGGGTGACGTCTTGAAATATCGGAATGGGTTTATCATCCAACGACGCTAGGATCAGGACCCCGACAGCTCAAGCAATTTTCCTCTGACAATGCCCCTTGAGGTTTTCGTCACAAAACGACGGAATCGCAAGGCAGCGCTTAGGTTTTTGAAGAAGGCAATGAAACGATATGGCCGTCCGGAAGTCATCGTGACAGATCGCCTTCGCTCCTACCGGGCAGCCAT
>JAYGED010000103.1:0-2205 GCA_046582565.1 Alphaproteobacteria bacterium | reverse complement strand
GGTTGAAATGGATATAGAACAGATAATTGCATCGACCCCATTTTGGTTCCATTCAATAGATGTTGGGAATGGTGTAGTGACGCCTGGCCAAAATTCAAGTGAGTTGCTTGAATTAGAACTCTCTCGATTAAAACTCCCAAGTCTACATGGCAAGTCAATTCTAGATGTTGGTGCGTGGGATGGTTATTTTTCGTTTGAATGTGAAAAACTAGGTGCAAGACGAATATGTGCTTTAGATCACTATGTTTGGTGTATGGATCTGTATCAACAGCAGAAATATCATCAAAATTGTTTGAATAATAACTCAACACCCATTCCATACGAAAACCTTCCTGCAAAACAGAGGACATTCCGGAGGCTGCTCCGAATACTACATAGGCAGCACCAGCATTTTCCCCGCCCGAGTCGTTTGCATACGATCCCACGATCAGGTCACCGAAGCCGTCTCCATTCACGTCCCCAGCCGAGGAGACTGCGATGCCGGCAAGGTCGCCAGGGTTCTCACCGATTATTTTGAAGCCCCCGATGTCAAGGGCCACGTCATCGAGATCAACCGCAGCGGACAAAGTAATGGCACCGTCGTCGTTGAGAATTGTACCTGTTGCCGTATCGGTGGTGATCTCAGCTCCTCCCAATAAGTTGGAAAGCGTCACCTGGAAGACGTTGTCTATCTCGGGTGTGGTGTCGCCAGAAACAGAGATGGAGATAGTCTGTTCAGATTCGCCTGCAAGGAACGTGACTGTGCCGCTAGGAAATGCGGTGCCAGGCAAGAAGTCATCTGGCTCCTCCGGGCCAGGCGCACCTACCACCTGTATGAACGCAAGACCATCGGTGGATACCGCCCAATCGACCGTTGTCACACCATTGAGAGCATCCGAACGACTCACTGTGAAAAGAAACGGTGTTGAGCCGCTGTCACCCTCAGAAACACTGCTTTCTACTGCCGCAATTGCCAGCGTCGGGTTGCCTGACCGACCTGCATTGACCTCCGTTAGCGCATCTCGTGCCTCCGCCGGAAAGCCATCGGCTAAATTGGTCAATAATGTCGTTATGAAACCATCCAACCGCGCAATCGACTCCGGAGATTCAGAGAAGCCCAATAGCAGTTGCACGTCAGTGAAAGTGGAATTTACCCAAGATGCCTTCCCAGGCGCGTCCGAGGCTCGGCCCAGCCCATTCACGTAAGCCCCCTGCCCGGTCGGCAATTGCAGCCGGATGTCGAGCCGCTGAGCCATGGTCATGGGGAAATGCTTGCCCCGCACCGGCGCCACCGGAAAGCCGTCGACGGCGATCACCTCGCCTGCCAGGGCCCCGAGATTGATCTGGAAGTTGGTGCTGAAGCCGGCGTTGATGATACGCAAGCGTATCCGGCCACCGGGCTCCACGCGAACCACTTCCGGGTCGCCGATGGTTCGATCGTTGGCGAGATAAGCGTCGTATTCGATATCGTTGGCATGCACCATCATGCCGCCCATGGCCATTCCCTCGGTCATGGCTTGGTTGGACATCATTCCGCCGGACATCGCTTCGCCGGACATCGGCATTTCGCTCGCCATTTCGCCGTGACCCGCCGCCGTATGACCATGCTCTGCCATCATCGCATCATTGCCTTCGCCCTTGCGCAATCCGGCGAGAATTTCGTCCGGGTCGCGGAAGGTGAAGTCATGCAGCATGATGACCACTTCCTGCTCGTCTAGGTGGGCTTCGGCGGGGTCCCGAATAATCAGCGGTGCGGCCATTAGCCGCTGCTCCTGCAGCTCGTAGTGAGAATGCATCCAGAAGGTGCCGGGAAAGGTCAGTGGAAAATCATAATCATAGAGGCCGCCGGGCTCCAGCGCGGGCTGAGACACATTGGGCACGCCGTCCTGTTTGAAATCCGGCCTTAAACCATGCCAATGGACCAGAGTTTTATCGTCCTTCAGCCGGTTCTCGAGAGACACACGGAAATCCTGGCCGACTTCCGTATAGACGCCGGCCACCCCATCCCCGCGGCCGATATGCAGCATGGAAGCCGCTTTGCCGTTGACCTCAATTGTGCGGCTTTCCGCCCGCAAAGCAATCGGCGGTGAAGAAGCCTGGCCGAACTTAGGGTCAGGACTCATTGATTGATCCAGAAGATGACGATAGCAGCGATACAGATGGCTGAGAAGAAGGTGTGTGCGCAGCGGTCATAGCGGGTATGGATGCGCCGCCAGTCCTTGAGTT
>JAYGED010000101.1:0-24073 GCA_046582565.1 Alphaproteobacteria bacterium | reverse complement strand
TCGTTGCGCGGCGCTTGTGATGCTCCAGCATCACGGCACAACACGCGCCTAGCCGGATGACCAGGGATGGCCGTCCTGTGAGCACCCTATGGCTGAAAAAAGCCACTAGGACCTCAGCTTTTCGTTTTCAGGGTCGTAGGGGCTGTCCATCACCACGGTCGCCTTGTGGCGGGTGCCGAGCACGTCGATCTCGAAAGCGCTGCCCTCATCGGCCAGGGCCGGCGGCACCATGGCCATGACGAAGGATTTATCCAGGCGCGGCCCGTAATTGCCCGAGGTGGCGCGGCCGACCATCTCGCCATCCCGATAGATCGGGTTGTTGCCCAAAGGATCGGCATCGGTGATGTCGTGGACTTCCAGGGTCGCCATCTGGTTGGTGAATCCCTTCTGTTGCCATTCCACCAGGGCGTCACGGCCGATGAAATCGCCCTTATTGGGATGGACGAAGCGTTGCAGGCCGGACTCATAGGCGGCGTATTCGATGGACAGCTCGGTACCCACCATGCGGTAGGATTTCTCGATGCGCAGCATGTCCATGGCGCGAATGCCGAAGGGTTTCAGGCCGAGGTCATGGCCCGCCTCGAACAGCGCATCGAATATATGGTTCTGATATTCAATCGGATGATGGATTTCCCAACCCAGCTCGCCGACGAAATTGACCCGGGCGGCCCGCGTCGGAGCCATCCCGACGACCGTTTCCTGCGATGTGAGCCAGCGGAAGGAGTCGTTCGATAGATCAGCGTCGGTGACCCGGCTCATCAAGTCGCGCGACTTGGGCCCGGCAACCACCAGCACACCCAGGCTGTTGGTCAGGTTCTCAAACTGCACCGAGCCGTCGGTCGGCATATGCTTGGCAATCCAGTCATGGTCGAGGCGCTGATAGGCGCCCGCCGAGACCAGATAGTAGGAGTCTTCCGCCTCGCGGATGACGGTGAATTCGGAATGCACCCCGCCCCGCGTGTTGAGCGCATGGCACAGCCCGACGCGGCCGAGGCTCTTGGGCAGCTTGTTTGCCAGTAGGCGGTCGAGGAAAGCCTCGGCGCCGGGGCCACGGATACGGCATTTGGCGAAGGCGGTCATGTCGAGCAGGCCGACGTTTTCGGCCACGTTCAAGGCTTCAGCTTTGGCGTGTTCGAACCATTTTGAGCGGCGGAAGGACCAGTGATCCACCTGGGCTACACCCTCGGGGGCGAACCAGTTAGCCCGCTCCCAGCCGAATTTCTGGCCGAACACGGCGCCCATGGATTTGAGCCTGTCATAGCAGGGCGCGGTGCGCAGGGGGCGCCCGCCGCCGCGCTCCTCGTCGGGGTAGTGGATGACGAAGACGTTGGCGTAGGCCTCTTCGTTCTTCACCCGGAGATAGCCCTTGGTCGCGTAATCGCCATAGCGCCGGGGATCGACCCCCAGCATATCCACCGTCGGCTCGCCCTCGACGATCCATTCGGCAAGCTGCCAGCCGGCGCCGCCCGCCGCGGTGATGCCGAAGCTATGGCCTTCGTTGATCCAGAAATTGGGCACATCCCAGGCCGGCCCAACTATGGGATTGCCGTCCGGGGTATAGGCGATGGCGCCGTTGAAGACCTCCTTCACGCCGACCTCGCCGAACGCCGGCACCCGGTTGATGGCGGCCTCGATATGGGGCTCCAGGCGTTCGATATCCTCGGGGAACAGCTCGAACTCGGAGGACTCGGACGGCCCGTCCACATAGCAGCAGGGCGCGCCATGCTCATAGATGCCGAGCACCAGGCCGCCGCGTTCTTCGCGCATGTACCAGGAGCCGTCGGATTCGCGCAACACCCCCAACTCGGGCAGGCCCTGCTCCTTGCGGGCGACGATCTCGGGGTGCGGCTCGGTGATAATATATTGATGCTCGACCGGGATAACCGGCACATCGAGGCCGACCATGGCGCCGGTCTGGCGGGCGAAGTTACCGGTTGCCGAGACTACATGTTCGCAGGTGATGTCGCCCTTGTCGGTTTTCACCAGCCATTCATCTCCCCCGGTGCGCTCGATAGCGGTGACTACCGTGTTGCGGTTGATCTCGGCGCCCAATTGCCGCGCCCCCTTGGCCATGGCCTGGGTCACGTCGGCGGGCTGGATATAGCCGTCATCGGGATGTACGCTACCGCCGACCAGCCCGTCGATATTGCACAGCGGCCAGAGCTCCTTGATCTGCTCAGGCGTTAGGAAATCCACGCGCACGCCGATGGTAGCGGCGACACCGGCATATTGGTGGTATTCGTCCATGCGGTCGGCATTCATGGCGAGGCGTATATTGCCCACCTTGGCGAAGCCGACCTGCTGACCGGTTTTGGCCTCCAGGCTGGGGTAGAACTGCACCGCATATTTATGAAGCTGGCCGACGCTGTAGCTCATGTTGAACAGCGGCAGCAGGCCCGCCGCATGCCAGGTCGAGCCCGAGGTCAGGTCCTTGCGCTCGACCAGAACCGAGTCCGTCCAGCCTTTTTTGGCCAGGTGATAGAGGGTCGAGACGCCGACCGCGCCGCCCCCAATCACCACCACCCGCGCTTGGCTTTTCATAGCCGTGCTCTCCCTAAGGCAACTCCCTTATCGCCTATATACGGATTTCATGGGGATTTCGAGAGCCGATTATGATTGCCGAGAATTTCTTGCAGACGATCGTGGGGCAGCGCCATGACGGTAGTGCCGTCGCGGCCGGTCATGGTCTCGTTGGCGACCATGGCATCGATGATCGCCTCGTCGGTCGCCTGGATGACGGCGGCGAACAGGGGGTCGTGGGCGTGGTTGGGCAGAAAGGCGCAATCGCGCGCCTCCGCCCCCTCTGCCCAGGCCGCCATATTTGCGGTCGAGAAGGCCAGGAAGATGTCGCCCGAGCCATTGTGGGCAATCGAGCCCGAACGCCCAACGCCGAGGCCGACCCGGCGCGCCAGGCGCTTTAACTGATGCGGCATCAGGGGGGCGTCCGTGGCGGCGATGGCGATGATCGAGCCTTGCGGTTTCGAGCGCACCTCGCCGCCGCTGATATGGCGGCCGACCGGCACCCCGGCGATGGTCAATTCCGAACGCATGCCGAAATTGGCCTGCACGAAGGCGCCGACGGTGTAGTCGCCGACCCGGCGCGAAGCACTGCCCGAGCCGCCCTTGAAGTCGTAGCAGATCATCCCCGTGCCGCCGCCGACGCTGCCCATTTCCAGCGCCCCGGAGGATGCGCCCTCGATAGCCTCGAAGACATGCTCCGACGTGACATGAAAGCCGTTGATGTCGTTGAGCTCGCCGTCATAGGTCTCGCCCGCCACCGGCAGGCCCCAGGCGTTGGCCAGTTCGGCCGGGTGGTTGTCGACGATCCAGCGGATGGTGGCGTCGCGCGCCACACCGCAGGAATGGGTGTTGGTGATAGTGATGGGCCCCTCACACTGGCCCGATTCCTCGACCCAGATGGTGCCCGTCATCTCGCCGGCGCCGTTGAGCGAGAAGCTGCCGGCGAACACCGGGGTGGTGAAATTCTCATGCCCCCGGGGCAGGATGGCGGTGACCCCGGTGCGCACCGGTCCCTGGCCGATTACCAGAGGCCCCTCGCCCCGGATGATCGTCGAATAGCCCACGGCCACACCGGGCACATCGGTAATGGCGTTGTACTTGCCCGGCGTGCCGTCGAAGGGCACCCCCAGGGATCGGGCGCGGGCTTTGCCGGAGGGGGTGGCGAGATGAGGATCAGTCATTGATCGGCCTGGTAACCCGGGCGAGCCATGTGGCGGTCTCCGTATCCAGCAAGGGGGTCAGCGCCTCGCACACCGAGGCGTGGTATTCGTCGAGCCATTGAATTTCACCGTCCGTCAACTGGTTCGCGTCGATCAGCCTACGGTCGATGGGCGCCAGGGTCAGGGTCTCGAAAGCCAGCATTCTTTCTTCGTCTTTTCCGGCTCCCGGTTCGATAACGCAGACCAGATTTTCGATGCGGATGCCATAGGCGCCGGTTTCGTAGTAGCCGGGCTCGTTGGAGACGATCATGCCGGGGGCCAGTGCGATCTTGTTGAGCCGCTTGCTGATGCCCTGGGGGCCTTCATGCACGCCGAGATAGCTGCCCACCCCGTGGCCGGTGCCGTGATCGTAATCGAGGCCCAGACGCCACAAAGCCTGGCGCGCCAGGATATCGAGTTGGTGGCCGGTGGTGCCGGCGGGAAACCGCGCCGAGCCCAGCGCGATATGGCCCTGGAGCACGGCGGTGAAATGGCGGCGCTGGGCTTCGCTGGGTTCGCCCACCGCCAGAGTGCGGGTAACATCGGTGGTGCCGTCGAGATATTGCCCGCCGGAATCCACCAGAAACAATTCACCCGGTTCGAGCTTTCGGTTGGTAGCCTCGGTCACACCGTAATGGACGATAGCGCCATGGGGGCCGGAACCGGCGATGGTGGGAAAGCTCAGGCCCCTGAAATGCTCGTTCTTCGCGCGCAGGCTCTCAAGATGATCGGCGGCGGCAATCTCGTCCAGGCCGCCGCCATGGGCGCATCCGTCGAACCAATGGAGGAAGCGGGTGAGCGCTGCGCCGTCACGCAGGTGGGCGGCACGGGCGCCGTTGAGTTCAACCTCGCTCTTGCAGGCCTTGGGCAGGGCGCAGGGATCGGCGCAGCGGTTTATCTTGCCTCCGGCAGCCGCCACCCGCTCGAAGATCCAGGCCGCGACGCCGGCCCCGTCAGCGGCCAAGCGACCGCCGCTTTTGGCCAGTTCGTCAAGGACAGCGCCGAGATCCACCGGCTCGCGGACCGTCACGCCATTGCCGAGCCAGGCGCCGAGATCCCCATGGATCTTGCGCCGGTCCATGAACAGATCGACCCGGGCGTCGTCATGGATGACGGCAAAACCCAGGGCCAGGGGCGAGGAAGGCACGTCGCCGCCGCGTATATTGAGCAGCCAGGCCACCGACTCCGGCGCCGATAGCAAACAGGCGGCATCACCGGATTGGCGCAGGGTTTCGGCGATTTGATCGCGCTTGGAGGCGGCGCTGACGCCGGTGAAACGCTCCGGATGGGGAACCACCGGGGCCAGGGGCGCGGGCGGCTGGCCGCTCCACACCGCGTCGATGGGGTTGCCGTCGCAGGCTACCAGTTCGCCGCCTGCTTTCTTGCAAGCGGCGCGGAATATTTTGACCCCGTCGGCGGTGTGCAGCCAGGGGTCATAGCCCAGGCGGCCGCCGTTGAGATGAGCCGCAATCCAGTCCACCGGCGGATCGTCGCTGACGTGGCGGCGCTCGAACAAATCATTATCGACCTGATCGTCGACCTGCAGGGTATAGCGGCCGTCGACGAACAAAGCGGCGCAATCGGCCAGCACCAGGGCGATGCCCGCCGAGCCGGTGAAGCCGGTAAGCCACATCAATCGTTCGGCGTAGCGCGGCAGGTTCTCACATTGCTGGGGGTCCGCGTGCGGTACGATGAAACCGTCGAGCTTTCTGCGCGCCAATTCAGCGCGTAAATCGGCAAGGCGAACCGGCGCAACCCGCCCCGGCTGGAGGCCATCATTGCCGCCATCGATGGCCGCCGCGACCAGGGCCGACAATTGATCGCGGAGCGCCGCGGGCGGCTCGGGCGCGACCAGAGCCATCCAGTTATCGGGCTCATGGTCAACAGGCGCCGCCGCGACCCCGGCCACGAGGTCGCACACCGCCTCAGCCGACAGAGATGATCCGGCTTCCGCCAGGAGAGATGTGAGAGTTTGATTGTCCATTGCCTATCTATAGCAAGGATCAAGAGCCGGGCCGGTATTATTTAGGCGGAGGCGCGCTCCCGTGCCGCCTCGACGTCGAAGCCGGCAATTTCGGCCAGCATGGCGGGATCGCGCACCGTCAGGGTGCGGCCGGAAATATCCAGCAGATCGGCCTGGCGCAGACCGCGCAGGGTGCGGTTGACGTGAACCGTGGTCAGCCCCAGAGCGTCGGCTATATGTTCCTGGGTCAGGGGTAGATTGATGGAATTTTCCTGCCTTGCGTCGGCCTTGCGGCGCACCCGGTAGAACGGCTCCAACAGCAGATGGGCGACCCGTTCGCGCGCCGAGCGCCGCCCCACATTGGTCAGATGTTCGCGGGCCATGGCGCCGTCGCGGGCCGTGATCCAGGCCATGCGCAGGGCAAGTTCGGGGTGCGCCCTGAACAGATCGAACAGGTTTTCACGGGGAAACACGCAGACCGCGATATCGGTCAGGCAATAAGCCGAATGGGACGCCGGCGCGTCGAGATTGGGCTGAAACCCGAGGAAGGCGCCGGGCAGGGCGAAATCGAGTATCTGCCGTCTGCCGTCCTCCAAAATCTGATAGAGAGAGACCCAGCCGTCGAGCAGGGTGTAGAGATCGGAACAAACTTCATCTTGACTGTAGAGACCGGCGCCAGCGGGAAGCGTGCAATTACCCGACTTGAAATGTTCCACGACGGCGATTTCGCCGTCCGACAAAGGCGCACAAAGTGCTTCGTTCCGCACCGAACAGGTTCTGCAGTTGGAGGGAATATTCAGTATTTTTTTCGGTCTGTGAGACATCAATGCAGTTTATTTCACTGAGGGCATTAACCTGGGTCAATGGGCGGCACTATGCATAAACCTACGCTAAGCCTGCTAACAAAGCCATGCGCCCCTCGCCTCTTGCGCCGCGTTGAGATAGCGGATACTTGGTGCCATGGAGCCTCTCGTTATTCTATTGGTGCTCTGCGCCGCGATCATGCATGCGGTGTGGAACAGCATCCTCAAACTCGGCACGGACCGCTTGATGACCATGGCCGTGGTGTTCGGCATGGGCGGCCTGTTGTCGCCCCTGCTGATCGTCGCCGGACCGCCGCCCCTGCCCGAAAGCTGGATCTTTATTCTGCTCTCGGCGGCCATCCATTGCCTGTATTTTTTCTTTCTGGTCCAGGCCTATGAAATCGGCGATCTATCCCACGTCTACCCACTGGCGCGCGGCTCGGCGCCGTTGATGGTGGCCGCCGGGGCCGCCTTGTTTGCCGGTGAACTGCTAAGCCCATTCGAAATCTTCGCCGTGGTCCTGGTCTCAGCCGGTATCATCAGTTTGATGCTGGCCGGCCCAAAGGGGGCCTATCGAGGGAATTGGCGCACCCTCGCCTATCCACTGCTCACCGGCCTGATGATCGCCGCCTATACGGTCGCCGACGGCCTCGGGGTTCGTCTGTCGGGCAATCCGGCGTCCTATATCGGCTGGCTGTTCCTGCTCTCGGCCCTGCCCATCATGGCCTTGGCGATCCATCGGCGGCGTGCTGGCGCCCTCGATTTCCTGCGTAGCCATTGGAAACCGGCCATGGGCGGCGGCGTCCTGGCGTTCAGCGCCTATTCCCTGGCCATCTGGGCGCTCAGCCTGGGCGCCATGGTTCATGTCTCGGCCTTGCGTGAGACCAGCGTGGTGATCGCGGCCCTGATCGGCACCCGCCTGTTGGGCGAGCCGTACGGCGCGCGCCGGGTCTTGTCGGCGGCCACTGTAGCCGGCGGCGTCATCCTGCTGCATCTGGCGGCATGATGGAAAATTTCCTCGACCCTGCCTATCTGGCCACTGGCAACGACCGGCAACGGGCCGCCCATGGGGTGTTGTCGGAACTCCGGCTCTTCCAGGTCCTGGCGTCTTACCAAGCGATGCTGTCCGGCACCATACCGCTCGCCATCGACATCGAGGGCAGCGATCTGGATGTGCTTTGCGAGGTGCATGATTTCGACCGCTTCGCCAAGGCCCTACAAGCTGCCTATAGTCATGAAGAGAATTTCAAACAATCGGATTTCAAGCCGGGCCGGGATGGTCCCTACCGCACGGCGTCCTTCAGTCACGGCGGCTTCGTCATCGAGGTCTTCGCCCAATCCCTGCCGGTAACCCGACAGGGGGCTTACCGCCATATGTTGATCCAGGCGCGCCTGCTCGACCTCGGCGGCGAGGCGCTCAGGCGGGACATCATCGCCCTGCGCCGAAGCGGGCTCAAGACCGAGCCGGCTTTCGCCCGCCGCCTCGATATGGACGGCGATCCTTATGTTGCGTTGTTCGCGCTTGAGGAGATGGATGATGACGGCTTGCGGCGCCTACTCGACAATACGCCCGAGACGCACCGCTGTTAGGCCGGGCTGGATGTCATAGGCCGGCATCACCATGACGCAATTATCATAGGGTGTGCGGTATTCGGTATCGCCGTCGCGGGCATACAAAGTGCCGGATTGTGCAATTATCTCGAAGCCCTCGAATTCGCGCTCAAAAGCAAAATTTTCGCTGTCGATGGCGACCGCCTCGGTAATGCGCGTGACGATCTGCCGAGCCGGCGTCCCACTGGGAAGCAGCTCCTGTATCGAGGGTCCGGCCATGTCGCAGTGATCGAGAAAACGCAGGGCGGTCTCGATCGCCACTGCCGCCGCGCTCTTCTCGAAATGCTGGCCGCATTCCACAAGCAGTGAGGCCTGGGGGCTTTGGGGGTCGCCAAAGCGCTCATAGTCGCGCATCCGCTTGCCCGATGCGTGACCGGCATCGATCACCACCTGGGCGGGATAACCGATAGCGCGGGCCAGTTCCAGGCCCTGGCTAGTGGTGCCGGCCAGCAGCATGGGCGCGTTGGGGAGCGATGTCGAATGGAGGTCGAGCAGCAGATCGACCGTATCGATCAGCGGGCGCAGTTCCCGGGCGCGGGTCAGCTCGACGCTGTCTGACGCGCCATCGAGAACGGCCGGGTCCCATACCCGATTGAAGTCTTCATCGACGAAGCGCGAGTCAAAAGGCAGCGACGGATCGAAACGCAGATAGGCCGCGACATTCGCGAAGCTCAGCGTGAGTTTGCCGCGCACCGGGCGGACATTATTCTCGAACAGGAAACACAGGGCATGGGCGCCACATACTTCGTTGCCGTGAGTCAGCGCATTGATCATGACATGCGGACCGGGTTTGCCACTGTCGTAGGTCGTGACATATTCAGGCCCGCCGCTACCGGCGCGGTAAGCGCCGATTGGACACGGCCCAAGCTCGATCACAGGAACATATGGTATTGTCAAAAGACGTAACTCCGACGCGTATAAATACTCAGCTTCAGCCTTTGCCCTGCGTAGATTTTGATTACATTTAGTTGATCCAAGTCAAGAACTCATAACTCAGTCTTGGTAGTTTTTAATTAACTATAATAGTGTAAACCCAAGCTAAGTTCGCTTCAATCTGGGGGTCAATATGGATTACGAAGGCTTTTTCGCGGATAAGGTCAACGGCTTCAAACAAGAGGGACGTTACCGAGTTTTCGCCGAATTGGCTCGCCATGCTGGACAATTCCCATACGCAACCAACTACGATAGGGAATATCAGCGCGATATCGTCATCTGGTGCTTGAACGACTATCTCTGTATGGGTCAGCATCCGGCCGTTCTGGAAGCCATAACCACAGCGATCGAGGAATACGGCGCCGGCGCCGGTGGCACACGCAATATCGCCGGCACGTCACATCCCCTGGTCGAGCTTGAGAGCGAGCTGGCCGATCTTCACGATAAACCGGCGGCCCTGGTGTTTACCTCGGGCTATGTGGCGAACCTCGCTTCGATCTCGACCCTGGCCGCCATGCTACCTGATTGCGTGATCCTGTCGGACTCGATGAATCATGCATCGATGATTGAGGGCGTCCGCCACAGCCGTGCGGAAAAGCGTATCTTCCGCCATAACGACCCCGCCCATCTGGAAGAGTGCCTGGCCGACATCGCGCCCGGCAGGGCTAAATTCATCCTGTTTGAATCGGTCTATTCCATGGACGGCGATATCGCCCCGATTGCCGAGTTCTGCGATCTGGCGGATAAATACGGCGCCATGACCTATCTCGACGAAGTCCATGCTGTCGGGCTCTATGGCCCCCACGGCGGCGGTGTCGCCGAGGCGCGTGGGCTTATGGACCGGATCACGGTGATCAACGGCACCCTGGCCAAGGCTTTCGGTGTGCACGGCGGCTATATTGTCTCGAGCACGGCGATCATCGACGCGGTGCGCAGCTTCGCCTCGTCGTTTATCTTCACCACGGCGCTGCCCCCGGCACTGCTCGCCGGCGCCCTGACCTCGGTGCGCCATCTAAAATCAAGCACCGTCGAACGCGAGCAGCATCAGGAGCGCGCAAAGACCCTCAAGCGCCTGCTGCACGAGGCCGGCCTGCCGGTCATGAAATCGGAGACTCACATTGTGCCGGTTGTGATCGGTGACCCGGTGAAATGCAAGCCGGTCACTGACACCCTGCTGGACAACTACGGCATCTATATTCAACCGATCAACTACCCGACCGTGCCGCGCGGCACCGAGCGTCTGCGCATCACCCCGTCTCCGGCTCATACGGATGCGATGATGGCCGATCTGGTGGCGGCACTGTCCGAAATATGGAACGCGCTTGAATTAAAACACGCGGCCTAAAGCTGAAGGCGAAGCACCATGGACGAACATGAAATTTGCGGTAATTGCCGGTTCTGGGCGCCCATATGGAAACTCGAATCCAAGGTCGAAGAAAAGAAATCGAAGCGCGGCGGCTGTCATCGCTACGCCCGCACAGCAGCGCTCTCACGCAAAGTTGGCCGGTCACCCAGGGTGAAGACTGGTGCGGCGATTTCGAGTCGACGAAGAAGACAGACCCCTAGGCAGGATTAATCACCTCTAGTTTCGGCCACTGGCGCGCCCAGGGTTTGCTGAGCACGCGTTTGCGGTAAGCTCCTAAGCGCCGATTCTGCGCATGGGGGGTCGGCGCGATACGCATGGCGAGCAGGTCATCGACACCGAGCGGCGCCAGCAATTGAAGGGCTCCCGCAGGGTCCATGCGCACCGCCACGGCGGTCGGCGTCTCAAGCCAGTGACACAGAGCGTCAGCGGTGTCCCGGTAGGGCGCGTCGCCGTTCCGTACATGCATGCGGGCCTGGTTTTTGACCGACCAGGGAACCAACCTCTGATCAGCGGGCCAAAGATCCGCCAATCGCTCCTCATGACGCCGTTCGACCTGCCGGTCGGTGCGGTCGGCGTCATAATAGACCACGTCAACATCGTCGAGCGGCGTCGCCTCGCTGTATCCGTGCAGATGGTCCCAGACCAGGGCGCGGACGAAACCGGCGCCGACCCAGCTATCAGGCAGCTCCAGGGCGCGTACCGTTTCCAAAATGCACCTTCGCCAGGGGTCGCCGGCAATAAGTCGCAGCACGTCCCCTGCTGAATCCATCTAGGGCGTGAACTGCTCGTTGAGGATGCGGTCGGCGAGGTTGTGTTCGGGGTCGAACAGGATGGTCAGGGAGACGTCGCGGCGCTCCTCCACCGTCACGCTCAGAACATTTCGGGCCTCGGTGGAATCGGCCACGGCACTGACCGGCCGTTTTTCATGTTCGAGAATTTCGAATTCGATCTTGGCCTGGGCGGGCAACAGGGCGCCGCGCCAGCGCCGGGGCCTGAAGGCACTGATCGGCGTCAGGGTCATGAGGTCCGAGCCGACCGGTATGATCGGACCATGCGCCGATAGGTTATAGGCGGTACTGCCCGCCGCCGTGGCCACCAGCACACCGTCGCAGACCAGCTCGGGGATGCGCACTTTGCCGTCAACACTGATTTGAATTTTCGATGCCTGGCGGGATTGCCGCAGCATGGAAACCTCGTTGATGGCCAACGCCTTGACCTTTGTTCCATCAGCGCAATGGGCAATCATCTGGAGCGGGTTGAGGATGGTTTCCTCTGCCTCGTCGAGATGTTTCAGCAGGTTTTCTTCGCGGAACTCATTCATCAGGAAGCCGACGGTGCCGCGATTCATGCCGTAGATCGGCACCTTGCGCTCGATAAATTTATGGAGGGTCTCCAGGATGAAACCGTCGCCGCCCAAGGCAACGATCACATCGGCTTCCTCCGGGTTGGCCCCGCCGTAGCGTGTACGCAACAGCTCGAGCGCTTCCTGGGCTCTTGGCGAGCCGCTGGCGACGAAAGCAACCTTCTCGTAAGCCATGGCAGATCCTTTTACTTTTATCGCAGCCTTACTCGTAGGCAAGTATAGCCTTGAGCATCATGGACGCTAAGGGGGTTTTGCATTCAAAGGTGACAAAATTCTTACGAACCCGCACACTCGACGACAAAATTACGGGGAACTCTCGAATATGATGAAATCTGTCGCGGCCTGTGTGGCGTTAAGCCTGTTGATTTTCGCGGCTATGCCGGCCCATGCCGGTGATCGCCATGCCGGCTATTACTACCCAACACCCGGCGCCATTGAGACCTATACGGCGCGCACCATTGTCATCGCCGACGCCAACCGCAAGATGCGTCTGGGGTTCATCGTCGGCATCACACAGAACAGATTGAGCCTGCCCTATGCACCCCGCTTCGTGATCTACGCCAAGGGCGAGCAAGCCGAAAAGATGATTATTGTCGCCCTTGAGGATGATTTTATCGACACCATCTACCGCGCCCGCGCCCTGCTTGCGCAACTCACCGCGATTGCCCGCACGACACCCTTGCTGCGAGAACTCGGCCTGGCGGATTTCCTTACCTTCTTCGATCTCGCCAAGCTGCTCGGATTCGCACAAATCACGATCTCGGACGGCGATAAATTCACCCATCAGGTAATTTTGAAATAATGCCCAAGGTTATTCATGCTCGTCGTTGATTACCCCCAAGACCTCGCAGACCATACGGGGCAGGAACTGGCGCCCAGCGATTGGCTTGTGATCGACCAGGCGATGATCGACAAGTTCGCATCAGCGACCGACGATCACCAATGGATCCATGTGGATGTGGAGCGCGCCAAGCACGACTTGCCGGGCGGCGCCACCATCGCTCACGGCTATCTCACCCTGTCCTTGCTGCCCCGCCTGATCAACCAGACCTATCGCGTCACCAACCTGGGGCGGAGCCTCAACTACGGCGCCAACCGCATCCGCTTTATCAACAGCGTGGCCGTGGGGTCGCGCCTGCGCTTACGCCTGACCATCGCCTCCGTCGAGGCGGTCGCGGAGGATGGCGCGCGCATCACGTCTCACTGCACCGTCGAGATCGAGGGCGAGGAGCGCCCGGCCCTGGTCGCCGAGATCATCAGCCAGATATATCCCTAAATTCCCTTAAGAGTCGGGCGGGGCGCTGTGATCCGGAGTTTATTTCACCGCCACAGGGCTATGCGGGGGAGGCCGATCAATCAACCGCCGGTCACGCTCATGTGGCGGGAGACGGCGGGGCGGTTGCCGCTGCGCCGGTCGATGATGAAATCGTGACCCTTGGGCTTGCGGCCAATGGCCTCATGGATGGCGGCAATGAGCGTCTCATCGCATTCGCTGGCGCGCAAGGGGGCGCGGAGGTCGGCGGCGTCGTCCTGGCCCAGGCACATATAGAGGGTGCCCGTGCAGGTCAGCCGCACCCGATTGCATGATTCGCAGAAATTATGGGTCAGCGGCGTGATGAAACCGAGCCGGCCGCCGGTCTCGGCGACTTCCATATAACGCGCAGGCCCGCCGGTCTTATAGTCGATGTCGGACAATGACCAGCTCTCGCCCAGGCGGCCGCGCACCACCGACAGGGGCAGATACTGATCGTTTCGGTCCATGTCGATCTCGCCCATGGGCATGGTCTCGATCAGGGTGAGGTCGAAGCCTTCGTCGCCGCACCAGCGCAACATGCCGTCGATCTCATCTTCATTGACGCCCTTGAGCGCAACCATGTTGATCTTGATGGCGAGCCCGGCCTTCTTGGCGGCGGCGATACCGCCCATCACCTTGTCGAATTTGCCCCAGCGGGTGATGGCGGCGAACTTGTCGGCGTCCAGGGTGTCGAGGGAAACATTGATCCGGCGCACGCCACAATCGATCAATTCATCGGCGAAGCGCGCGAGTTGGCTACCGTTGGAGGTCAGGGTGATCTCATCGAGCGCGCCGCTGCGCAGATGCCGCCCGAGGCTGCGCACGAACCACATCACATTGCGGCGCACCAGCGGCTCGCCGCCAGTCAGGCGAATCTTGCGCACGCCGAGCCCGACAAAGGCGCCGCACAAGCGGTCGAGTTCCTCGAGGGTCAACAGTTCGGCCTTGGGCAGGAAGGTCATGTCTTCCGACATGCAATAGAAACAACGGAAATCACAGCGGTCGGTTACCGACACGCGCAGATAACTGATTTCCCTACCAAACGGATCGATCATCTTAAATAACCTCAACCTTACAGTTTCGCACCGCGCCAATGTAACACCACGCCCCAGTGTAACAGCATGATCCACATCAAAGCCATGGCGGGATACTGAATTTATCCACTCCCTGAAATCTAGGTACAAAAACCGTCATCGGCAAGAGCAGAGCCTTTAAAGCCTGCTCGACGCATCGCCGGCAACCGGCTAAAAACCAATAGGCGCGGATCGCGGGGCGCCTGTGGTCGTTGCTAAAAAGAAATGGAATTCTTCTATGGTTCGTTGGTTGCTGGTCGCGATTCTCCTCATGGGTATGCCGGCTGCGGTTCAGGCCGGTGCTTTCGATGATGCCTATGATGCGCTCAAAGCGCAGAGTACAGGCAATCTCGAAAAAGCGATCCACCTCTATACCAAGGCCATGGACGCCGGCGATCTGTCATCGCAAAACCTGGTGTTCGTCCTGAACAATCGGGGGCTGGCGTTCCACGAAAAGGGTCTCTACGAACTCGCCATCGCCGATTTCAGCGCGGCCCTCGAACAAAAGCCCAACCATTATCCGGCCCTCGCCAATCGCGGCTATGCCTATATGGAGTTCGGCTTCGTCGAACAGGCGATCACCGACTTCAATGCCGCCATCAGTATTAAAGGGGATCACGTCAAAGCGCTCAAAGGGCGCGAAATCGCCTATGCGCTTCAAAGCTATACCGACCAGGCGGCGGCCGATGAAAAAATTGCAGCGGCGCCTGAAGTGGTCGTCGAGGTGGTCATCGAACCAGAGCCGGCAGCCCCCGAACCGCAGGAACCTGCAGTAGAGCCGATGGTTGAGCCCACGGTGGCACCCTTGGAACCGGAACCGGAACCAGAGCCGGTGGTACAGGCTGTAGTGCCAGAACCAGGGCCAGAGCCGGAGCCGGTGGTACCAGCTGTAGAGCCGGAGCCGGAGCCGGAGCCACAACCGATGGAACCGGAAGTTCAAGCCGCTGAAGATGACAGCAGCGCTGAATACGACAGCGCCATTGTTCTCGTCGAAGCCGACGCCGAAAATTTCTATGTGCCTGAAGGGGCCGTCGAGGGCGCCGATGAGGACAGTCAGGACATCGTCCGCTATAGCGCCGCGATCAAGCTCAATCCGACCGATGCCGCCAACTATATCAAACGCGGCGGTGCGTATGGCAATCGTGGCCAGTTCAAACGCGCAATTGAAGACTTCAACGCCGCCCTCAAGCTCGAGGACAACAGCTTCGCCGCCCTCAACAAGCGCGCTGACGCTCATGGCGCCCTAGGCGCCTTCGATTTGGCGATCACCGATTACAACGCCGCCATGCGTTTAGCGCCCGGTGATTTCTCACTGCTCATGAAGCGCGGCAACGTCTATCTCGCCAAGGGTCTCATCGATCTGGCAATCGCAGATTTCAACTTCTACATCCATAAGTTTCCCGACGAGGTCGAGGCCTTGATGAATCGCGGCTACGCCTATTCGGCCAAAAAGTCCTACGACCAGGCGATCGCCGATTTCGGCGCCGTTCTGGAGCGGGACCGGGCTCATTTCGAGGCGATCAGGGCGCGCGGGACGGTCTATCTCACCCTGGGGCAGCATGATCGCGCCATCAACGATTTAAGCCGCGCCATAACTCTCAATGGGAAAGAGCCCGAGGTTCTCAAAAAACGCGGAATTGCATATACCGCCAAGGGTTTCTACGACCTTGCCATGGCCGATTTCAATGCCGCCTTGAAAATCAACCCGAATGATTACGAAGGCTACAGCAAACGCGGGAATCTGAAGCGCTCCGTCGGTAATCTGGAGCCCGCGATCGCTGATTACGATGCCGCCCTGGCGCTCAATCCGAGCTATTACGACGGCTATATCAATCGCGGCAATGCCTATCGGTCGCTCGGTGTCTATGAGCAGGCGCTGTCCAATTACGACACCGCCATCCTGCTCTCCCCCAACAATCCGTTGGGCTACAACAACCGGGGCATCGCCTATGAAGGCAAGGGATTCTACGATCTCTCCGTCGCCGATTATGATCAGGCAATCGAACTCAGGCCGTCCTACGCCCCGGCCTATTACAATCGCGGCAATGCTCAGTTCTATCTTGGCAACTACCAGCTCGCGGCGGACGATTATGAGATACTGTTGCGCGCCAATCAGTCGGACGCCTATCGCGCCATCTGGCTCTATCTCGCCCGCGAGCGCAGCGGTGCAAAAGGCATGGTCGAGCTGGAGAAGACCGCCGCTAAAATAGACACCACGCGGTGGCCGGCGCCAATCTTCAAGCTTTTGCTCGGGCAAACCGACCCCCAGAGCCTGTTGAAAACCCTGGAGTCGTTCACTGGCGATCAGCTTCGCCAAAAGGCCTGCGAAGTCTTCTTCTATCTCGGCCAGTATTATCTGATCGAAGGTAACCCTGATGCCGCCGTGACCTATTTCAGGCGGGCGCTGGGGACCGGAGTCACCAGCTATATCGAGTATAATGGGGCGAAGGCCGAATTGACTCGCATGGGGCTGCTCTGAGCGACAGCATGGGCGACATGATGACCACCCGCGAAGTCGCCGCCTACCTTCGTATTAAGGAACGCAAGGTCTACGAGCTGGTCAAGGCGCGCGCCATCCCCTGCACCCGGGTGACCGGAAAATGGCTGTTCCCGCGCGACCTCATCGACCAATGGGTGAGTAGCGATGCCCGTATAGCCGGGGCGCCTACCGCCCCGCCGCCGGTCATCGCGGGCAGTCACGACCCGCTGCTCGAATGGTGCATCAATCAGGCGCAATGCGGCCTCGCCATGCTTCCCGGCGGCAGTCTCGACGGGATCGAGCGGCTGGCCGCCGGTGACGCCGCCATCTGCGGCCTGCATGTGTTGGACGGCGCCAGCGGCGAATACAACCTGCCGCTGCTGCGTGAAAAGCTCAGCACCCTCGGCATCGTTGCCGTGGAATGGGCGTGGCGCGAACAAGGCCTGGTGGTCGCCCCTGGCAACCCGCTGGGGCTGGCCGGCGTCGCTGATCTACGCGACCGAGGAGCAAGAGTAATCCCCCGGCAATCCGGCGCGGGCAGCCAAATCCTGCTTGAGCATCTCTGCGCTGAAGCCGGGCTCGCCATGGCCAACCTCAACCTGACGCCAGAGCCGGCGCGCAACGAGACCGAACTCGCCATGGCGGTTCTCGAAAACAAGGCCGACGCCGGCGTCGCCGTCGCCGCCGTCGCCCGGAAATTGAAACTCGGCTTCGTGCCCCTGGCCCATGAGCGCTACGATCTGGTCATGCGGCGCAGGGATTATTTCGAGGCGCCGTTCCAGAAGCTCCTCGCCGCCGCCCGCGCGCCCGGCTTTTCAGCCCACGCCGCAGACCTCGGCGGCTACGACATAACCGGCCTCGGCAACATCACCTACAACGGACCCTAATGGATATCGAACAAATCAGGGCTGAAACCCCCGGCGTGGCGCATCGGCTCCATCTCAACAACGCCGGGGCCGGGCTCATGCCCGCGTCTGTCCTGGCGGCAATCACCGGTCACCTGGAATTGGAGGCGCGCATGGGCGGCTATGAGGCCGCCGATGCGGAGTCTGAGCGCCTGGACGCGGTCTATGACCAGATAGCCAGCTTGATCGGCGCGCATGGCGACGAAATAGCCATCGTCGGGAACGCCACTCTGGCCTGGGACCAAGCCTTCTACGGCCTGGCCCTCAAGCCCGGTGACCGCATCCTGACGGCGGAGGCGGAATATGCCGCGAACTATCTGGCCTTCATGCAGCGGGCGCAACGGGACGGGCTGATCATCGACGTGGTGCCGAGCGACGAGAGCGGAACACTCGATACGGATGCGCTTGAGGCGATGATCGATGAGCGGGTCGGGCTGATCGCGATAACCTGGATTCCCACCAACGGCGGCCTGGTCAATCCGGCGGCAAAGATCGGCGAGATCGCCAACCGACATAAAATTCCATACCTGCTCGACGCCTGTCAGGCGGTCGGGCAGATGCCCATCGACGTGAAGGCTCTGGGCTGTGATTTCCTCTCAGCGACCGGCCGTAAATTCCTCCGCGGGCCGCGCGGGATCGGATTTCTCTATGTTCGCCGGGAGCTGATCGAGACCTTTGATCCGATTATGATCGACATGTTCTCGGCGGAATGGACAGAGCGGGACGGTTATAAATTGCGCGGCGATGCGCGGCGGTTTGAGACCTGGGAAAACCCCTATGCCCTGCGCATGGGCCTGGGAGAAGCCGTGCGCTACGCCTGCGCCCTCGGCCTGCCGGAAATCCAGAAACGCGCCTGGGCGCTAGCCGACCAACTCAGAAGTGCCATCGAGGGCATCCCCCGGGTCGTCCTTCGCGATACCGGGCGCGAGCAATGCGCCATTACCAGCTTCTCCCTTGACGGCGTGGATGCAGGCGCGGTCGAGGCGGCCTTGCTGACGGAAGGCATCAATATCAGCGTATCGGCGCCCTCGAGTACGCGGCTGGACGCGGAAGCCAGGGCTCTACCCAAGCTGCTCCGCGCCTCACCCCATTATTACAACACGGAAACCGAAATAGAGCGCTTCGCCGAAGCGATCGGGAACCTCTCCTAACCCTCGCCCTTCTCCTTGGGCGGAAGCTGGATGCGCAGGCCCAACTCCTTGAGCTGATGGTCGTCGACCGGGCTCGGCGCGCCCATCATCAAATCCTGGGCCTGCTGGTTCATCGGGAAGCAGATGACCTCGCGAATGTTGGGCTCCCCCGCGAGCAGCATGACGATACGGTCGATGCCAGGGGCCAGCCCGCCATGGGGCGGGGCGCCGTATTTGAAGGCGTTCAGCATGCCGGAGAAACGAGTTTCCACTTCCTCAGCCGAATAGCCGGCGACGGCGAAGGCCTTGTACATGACCTCGGGCAAGTGGTTTCTGATGGCGCCGGAGGAAAGCTCGATGCCGTTGCAGACGATATCGTACTGGTGCGCCAGGATATCGAGCGGATCCTTGTTCTCCAGCGCCTCGAGCCCGCCCTGGGGCATGGAGAAGGGATTGTGGCTGAATTCGATTTCGCCGGTCTGCTCGCTACGCTCATACATGGGATAATCGACCACCCAGCAGAAGCGGAAGGCATTCTGCTCGATCAATTCGAGATCCGTGCCGATCTTGGTGCGCGCCAGGCCGGCAAGCTTCTCGGCGGCGGCGACCTTGTCGCAAGAGAAGAACACCGCATCGCCGTCGCCGGCCCCGGCAGCATCCTTGATGGCTTGAAGGCGGTCGGCGTCGAGCAGCTTGGCAATCGGGCCCTTGGCCTCGCCATCGGCAAAGATCACATAGGCGAGCCCCCCGGCGCCCTCGCTCCGCGCCCAGTCGTTGAGCTTGTCGAAGAAACTGCGCGGCCGCGCCGCCGCCCCGGGCGCCGGGATGGCGCGCACCACGGCGCCCTTGTCGATGGCCTTGGCGAAGATGCCGAAGCCGCTGCCCCGAAACGCCTCGGTAGCGTCGACGTTGATCAGCGGGTTGCGCAGATCGGGTTTGTCGTTGCCGTATTTCAGCAAGGATTCCGCGTAAGCGATGCGCGGGAAGGTCGGCCCGGTAACCGCATGATCGCTGAACTCATTGAACAGGCCGACGAACACCGGCTCCAGGGCCGCGAACACGTCGTCCTGCTCGACGAAGGACATCTCCACATCGAGCTGGTAGAACTCGCCCGGCGAGCGGTCGGCGCGGGCGTCCTCGTCGCGGAAGCAGGGGGCGATCTGGAAATAGCGGTCGAAGCCCGAAACCATGAGCAATTGCTTGAACTGCTGGGGAGCCTGGGGCAGCGCATAGAATTCGCCGGGATGAAGCCGGCTCGGCACCAGGAAATCGCGCGCCCCTTCGGGCGAGCTGGCGGTCAGGATGGGTGTCTGGAATTCGTTGAAGCCGCTCTCGGTCATGCGCCGGCGAATGCTCGAAATGATCGCCGAGCGCAGGGCAATATTGCGGTGCATTTTCTCGCGCCTGAGATCGAGGAACCGATAGCGCAGGCGGATCTCCTCGCCGTATTCCTGATCACCGTGAACCTGCAAGGGCAGGGTATCGGCCTTGGACAGGACGATGAAATCCTCGATCACGACCTCGACTTCGCCGGTCGCAAGCTTCCTGTTGATGGTGTCGTCGCTGCGCCGCACCAGCTTGCCGGTAACGGTGACCACGCTTTCCACCCGCACCGTATCGACAGCGGCAAAATGCGCGCCTTCGGTATCGATGACGCATTGGGTGATGCCGTAATGGTCGCGCAAGTCGACAAACAAAAGATTGCCGTGGTCGCGCTTGCGGTGAACCCAGCCGGATATGCGAACGGTTTCGTCCACATGTTCGGGTCTTAATTGCTGACAGGTGTGGGTCCGATAGCGATGCATCATCGATTCCAATATGATTGTCTCATGGCTTCGCGCGCTTCACGCGCGGGCGGTAAAGCACACGGAAGTCGACCCAATGTCAAGGATCGGGGTAGCCGGAGCCGCGAAAATAGGCATCATAGGCAACCATGACAGTCACTGTAATCACCACCACTGAAGATCTCACCGCTCTGTGCCAGCGTTTGGCGAGCGCCGAATTTATCACCGTCGATACGGAATTCATGCGCGAGACCACTTTCTGGCCCAAGCTCTGCCTCGCCCAGGTGGCCGGGCCCGACGAGGCCGCCGCCATCGACACCATGGCCTCCGGCCTGGACCTGGCGCCGCTCTTCGAATTGCTCTCGAACCCCTCAGTGCTCAAGGTGTTTCACGCCGCGCGCCAGGACCTGGAGATTTTTCACCATCTCGACGGGCGGGTGCCGGGGCCGCTGTTCGACAGCCAGGTCGCGGCCATGGTCTGCGGCTTCGGCGAGCAGGTTTCCTACCAGGCCCTCGCCGCCAAGCTCGCCGGCGCGCATCTGGACAAATCCTCGCGCTTCACCGACTGGTCGCACCGCCCCCTGTCGGAGCGCCAGCTCGAATACGCCATCGGCGATGTGACCCACCTTCGGGTGATTTACCAGCGCCTGAGCGATAGCCTGGAAAAATCCGGCCGCGCTACATGGGTCGCCGAGGAAATGACCGCGCTTTCCGACCCAGCACTCTATGAACAGCTTCCCGTAAACGCCTGGAAGCGCATCAAGTCACGCTCGACGGACGGGCGCTTTCTTGCCGTGCTCAGTCAGGTCGCCGCCTGGCGCGAGAAGGAAGCGCAAGCGCGGGACCAGCCGCGCAACCGCATCCTGCGCGATGAATCCCTGCTCGAGATTGCCGCCCGCGCGCCGACCAGCGTGGACGGTCTCGCCCGCACCCGGGGCCTGGGCAAGCGCCTCGCCGAAGGCAGCATGGGCAAAAGCCTGATCGCCGCGGTCACCGCCGGCCTCGCCATGCCCGAGGCGGATCGCCCCAAAGCGCCCAAAGCGCGCCCGTCCGCCCGTGGCGCCGGGCCGGTGATAGAGCTACTCAAGGTTCTGCTGAAAAAGAAATGCGAAGCCCATGATGTCGCCCAACGGCTGGTCGCCAACAGCGCGGAGCTGGAACGAATCGCCGCCGAGAACGACGCCGACGTTCCCGCCCTGAACGGCTGGCGCCGGGAAATCTTCGGCGAAGACGCCCTCGCCCTCAAATCGGGCAAGCTGGCGCTGTCGATCAAGGGCGGCCAGGTCCATGTGGATCGGCTCGATGCAATCATGGAGGCCGATGAATGACACGCTATCGTTTCGTCACCCTCGACGTGTTCACCGACCAGCCCTTCGGCGGCAATCCCCTGTCCGTCTTCCCCGAGGCCGAGGGCATCGACGATGCGCAGATGCAGGCCATCGCCCGGGAGTTCAACCTGTCGGAAACCGTGTTCATCCTGCCGGGAACGGGCGGCGCGGATGCCAACCTCCGTATCTTCACCCCGGCCTTTGAAATGCCCTTTGCCGGCCACCCCACCGTCGGCTCCTGCCTGATCCTCGCAGGCGAAGGGCGGATCGGCGCGACAGCGACCCTGAGCGTCAAGGCCGGCATGATGGCCATCACCGTTGCCGATGGGGTCGCCACCATCACCGCGCCGCAACCGGCGCGAACCGTCGCATCGCCCGCGCCCGACGCCGATAGCGTCGCGTCCGCCCTCGGCCTACAGGCCGGTGATGTGGAGGCGGGAGACCGGGCGCCGATCAATTGCTCGGCGGGGGCGAATTTCCTGTTCGCCTGCGCTGCAAGCCGGGACGTCTTGGCGCGCGCACAACCGGGCTCGCCGGACGGCGACACCGTCGGCACGACCCTTGTAGCGCTCGGTGACCTGTCCGGCGGCATCGCCCATATGCGTATGTTCGCCCCCGGCGCCGGTATTGCCGAAGACCCGGCCACCGGGTCAGCCGCCGCCGCCCTGCCCGCCTATCTGCGCCATATGGGCCTGGAGCAATCGGCCTTCGTCATCCATCAGGGCGACGACATGGGTCGCCCGAGCCGGATCACCGTGACCGTGATCACCGACGACGCCGGCGATCATGTGAGCGTCGGCGGCAGCGGCCACATCATGAGCGAAGGCGAATTTATCCTATAGCAAGCCCGCGACCGCGGGCCGCCGGCTTACCCGGCGAAAGCCTGCGTGGCGCTTGAACGCAGGGAGCCTCTAGGCGACCGTTATAGCGTCCCCGGATAACTGCCGCCGTCGAGCAGGAAGTTCTGGCCGGTGATGAAGCCGGCCTGGGCGCTGCAGAGATAGGCGCAGGCGTCGCCGAACTCGGCCGGATCGCCGAAACGCCCCGCCGGATTCTTGGCAGCACCTTCGGCATAGAGCTCGTCGAACGGGCGGCCGGTCGTCTCGGCCGAATGTTCGTAGTTGGAACGCAGCCTGTCGGTGTCGAACGGCCCGGGCAGCAGGCCGTTGATGGTGACGTTGTGGCGCACGGTCTTGCGCGCCAGCCCGGCGCAGAAGCCGGTGAGCCCGGCGCGGGCGCCGTTCGACAGGCCGAGGATTTCGATCGGCGCCTTGACCGCGCCCGAGGTGATATTGACGATCCGACCGAACCCACGGTCGATCATGCCGTCGACCGTCTCCTTGATCAGAAAGATGGCGGTCAGCATGTTGGCGTCGATCGCCTTGATCCAAACGTCGCGGTCCCAATCACGGAAATCACCGGGCGGCGGGCCGCCGGCGTTGTTGATCAGAATGTCCGGATCGGGACAGGCGGCGAGCAGGGCAGCGCGGCCCTCCGGCGTGGTCACGTCGATGGCCATGGTGGTGACCTCGACGCCGGTGGCGGCGCGGATTTCCGCAGCGGTTGCCTCCAGGGTCTCCGAATCGCGCCCATTGATGGTGACATCAGCACCTTCGCGCGCCAGGGCATGGGCGCAGGCGCGGCCCAGCCCCTTGCTGGAGGCGCAAATGATGGCTTTTTTTCCGGCTATTCCGAGATCCATTATCGTTCCCATTCTTGCTGTTCGAGGACTTGTCTGGCCAGGGGAACGGTAATGTTCCGCCCGGCCGCGAGGGCGGCGGCATCGAGGGCGTCGGCGAGCCGTCCCGCCGTGTCGAACGAACGCTCCATGCGCTTGGTAAGAAATTCCACCACATCTTCGCCGACGCGAAGCTGGCGGTCGTGGAAGATTTTGATCAACACCGCGCCGATCAAACCGTCGTCAGGCGCTGAGACCGCCACGGCGGGGGCGGCGACCAGTCGCGAGCGTAAATCCGCGAGAGCAATGCTCCAGCGCGCGGGCGGGCTGTTCGCGGTGAGCAGCAACGAGCCGTTACGCTCCGCCACCATGTTGTAGAGATGCATCAGAATTTGCTCATCGGCCACACCGTCGCAGCCGTCGATCACCGCATTGCGGGCATCGCCCAGCAAATCGGCGGCATCGAGGGCGCCGCGAACAGCGCCGGGCGCAATAAAACGGGCGCCGCTGCACGCCTGCCAAACATGGGCGAGATGGGTCTTGCCACAACCCTCGGGGCCGTGGATGACCAGCGCCGGCGCCGGCCACTCGGGCCAGCGGTCGAGCCACAGCACGGCATCGCTGTTCGACGGCGTCACCAGGAA
>JAYGED010000092.1:0-21920 GCA_046582565.1 Alphaproteobacteria bacterium | reverse complement strand
GGCGGCACCCGGGCTATGCGAAGCTGCACCTGGATCGCCGTGCGCATGCCAAGCCCCGCCTTCCAGACAAGCGCCGTGATCGATTTCGCCCCTTGTAGGGAGAATACCCGCTCAACCACCTCCACCGGCAACCCGGCCTTGAGCGCCAACGCCTTGGTGACAAAATCATGATCGCCCAGATCGATTGACGTCTGCACCATCTCGTCGTTGATCTTGCCTTCCCTGAAGGCTTTGTCGGCGTCCAGCCCGGCGTCGGTACCGCCGTTGACGCCCTCTTTATCGATGCGCCGGGCGACCGCCTGACGCACCTCGGCAGCCGCCCCTTCGGGCAAATCGCTGCGATCATCGAGCACCCGCAGCAGCGCCATGGCGACGAATTTGGCGATGCGCCGCACTGCGTTCAGAGACAATTCGGGACGCACGACGAGCGGTTCGTGCCAGCTTTCCGCTTCCGGCGCCTGGTCGAGAAGAGAATCGAGAGTTTCTTCACGTATCTGGGCGCTCGGATTGGCGAGGAGCGCCGCGATGGCTTTTTCATCGCCCGCCCCGGCGATCGCATCGGCGACCCGCTCCGGCACCACTTCACGATTGGAAATAATGGAGAGCGCCCCCTGGACAGGCGCGCTCTCGATGATTTCGATAAGCTCTTTGTCACCGAGCAGCGGTGAATACTGCAGGATCGGGGCCGACACGATGAGTTCCACATCGCGCGCCAGATGCTGGACGATATCGCGCGGGATGGCGTCGCTGCGTTTGATTTCCTCGGCAACGATCTGGCGCACCCGGGGTAGTTCGTCATGGGCCAGGGCGTCGAGGATTTCGAAGGTCAGCTT
Source organism: Alphaproteobacteria bacterium (assembly GCA_046582565.1). Lineage (GTDB taxonomy): Bacteria > Pseudomonadota > Alphaproteobacteria > JAAXGF01 > JAAXGF01 > JAYGED01. The sequence continues at coordinate 21,087 of JAYGED010000092.1, read as the reverse complement.
ATGGAGCTGGTCCTTTCCCTCCTGGCTGAGACCAGGCGCCAGCCTGCCGATCTTGCGCGCCAGCTCGCAGCGGACCTCATCGTCCACATCATCGACCAGAAGGTGGTCGGCCTGGCGCGGTGTCTGGCAATTGGTGGCCACTTCACGGCGCACCTCGACCAGATCGTCGGTGGCAAGATAATATAGAATCTCGGGTCGCACATCCTCGCGCGCGGCCAGCTTACGGCGTGTTTTGCTGTCATGATCGCGCGCCATGGTCTTCGAGTCGTCATAGGACATGCGATCGCTATCGATGATGACTGCCGGATCCTCTGGTCTAATCACTGGTCTTGCTCCTCTCTGTCCAACACGGCGGCCGGCGGCGCCACAGCGCAGCTAGCCTTGCCGTCTTTCTTGGCTTGATACATGGCGGCATCGGCGCGGGCGATAAGCTGTTCGAGGGTTTCACCCGATTCCGGTTCGAACGCCGCGATGCCGATCGAAACGCCCAGCATATGGTCGGAATCGCCGGAGTAGGCTTCCAGAATGGTGCTCGCCTCCAGCAGTTCCATAGCCTTGGTGACCGCATCGTTTTGCCCGACCTCGTCGAGCCACAGGGCAAACTCATCACCGCCGAGCCGGGCCACCACGTCGTTCACGCGAGTTTGAGTCGCAAGGATAGCCGCCATATCCTTGAGAGCATCGTCGCCGCGCTGATGGCCGCACACATCGTTGACACGCTTGAAGTTATCGAGATCGAGATAAAGCAGAGAGCCGGTCCGTCCAGAGCGCATGGCCTGTCCGAAGCGCCCTCGAAGCGCGTCCATGAAAGCACGTCGATTGTTCAGCCCGGTCAGCTCATCGGTCAAAGACTGATGAATCAGGGATTCATGAATTGCGATCTGTTCGATGGCAACGCCAAGCTGCCCGGCGACACTGGCGATCAGCCCCTGGTCTTCCTCGTTCCAAACCTCGGGTCCCTTGTCGCGAGCGACACACAAAGCGCCATTCACGCCACGACGATGACGGGTTATCACGATCATGACTTCATCGCCGCCGAGGGTCAGCGCGGTGACCCGCCTGTCGTCACCCAGTCTACTCACAGCCTCGGCCAACGATAAGGCAAGCGCCTTGTCGGGCGCCTCGCCATGGTGCGCCACAGGCCCCATGTCGCCTTTATCGCCGGGTCTGAAAATAGTGCAAAACCTGGCCTTGAGCGACTCCCCTGTGGCCTTGGCGGCATGGTCGAGAAGCTCGGCCTGATCGGTGGCGTCGCGGATCGAGTCGATCAGTCCATTAATCAGCCGCTCACGCTGCCGCACCTTGGCAAGGGTCTGGTCACGGCTCCATTGCTCGGTAATATCGCGGCAAACACCCCGTGCGCCGGTCCAGCGACCCGCCTGATTGTACAAGGGGACGCAGGCGATACTGAGCAGGGTCGCGGCGCCGTCGGCGGCGCGCATCCATATGTTGACGCCTTCGCGCGGCACCGGAGAGAGAAACGGCAGGGGCAGCGTATCGTCGTTGCGCGCATGCAGATGATCGCGTGCAACGCTGCCGGCTAAATCACTGGCGCCATAACCCAGAGCGCCGCGCGGGGAAATAAAGACGAAGGTGCCCAAGGCGTCGGTTTCCCAGGCAAAATCGCTCGAACATTCGACGAAATCCTTATAGCGCTGGCGGGAATCGATCAGGGCGTCGCGCAGGTTTCGATCGATCGTCGAGGCCCGGCCGATAACCAAGGCGCCGCCTTGACCGAGCGGCAGAATCGCCAGGTCATAGGCCGACCCGTCTCTCAAAGTGATCGGCTCGTTCAGCGGCCCTGTGCTATGGGCGCGGGCAACCAGGCCGGCCATTATGCCGGTTGAGTCCTCGTCGAGGCCGACCTGCAGATCAACCGCCGCATCAGTCGCCTCTATGATACAGCCCTGGTGGTCGGCAACCATAACGATGCCGGGAAATTCCGAGAGACCCTTCGCCTCATCGAGTTTAAGAACAGCCTTATGGACATCTGGATTGATGCCGCCGGTCATGACCATGGCAGGGCTACTCGCTTGATGACCCATCGTAGATTCCTATATACCCAACCCACTCCTGGTCTTCAGGGAGTCGGTTTTAGACATTGGGCAACGATCATGGCCCAGGGGCCTTAACAAACTGTTCACAAAACACGTAACTCCCGGAACTCTAGAAACATGAGCCTTACAGACTTCGACCATATCGAGACCTGGGTCTTCGATCTCGACAACACTATCTATCCGGCGCGTTTCAACCTGTTCGATCAGGTCGATAAGCGTATCGGTGCTTTTATTGCCCGGCTGCTCGATATCGATGCCGGGGAGGCCCGGCGCATCCAAAAGCAATATTTCCGCGACCACGGCACCACGCTCAGTGGCTTGATGCACCATCACGATATCGATCCCCATGATTTTCTCGGCTTCGTCCATGAAATCGACCTAGCCTGCATCCCGCCCAGTCCGGGCCTCGACCAAAGCCTCGAGAGGCTTCCCGGCGCCAAGGTGATCTTCACCAATGGATCGACCGGCCATGCCGAGAATGTGCTGGCCAGGCTCGGGGTCGCTGAGCATTTCAGCGGCATTTTTGCCATCACCGACGCGGATTTCATCCCCAAACCGCAAGCCGCGCCCTATGCGGCAATGGTCGAGCGATTCGGGATCGACCCGCGCGGCGCCGTCATGGTCGAGGATATGGCCCGCAATCTGGCGCCTGCTGCGGCGCTCGGCATGACAACCGTTTGGGTGCGCAACGACACCGTCTGGGGCGCCGAGGGCAGCGCCGATGACTATGTTCATCACATCATTGATGATGTCGCTGACTGGCTAAAGGTTTTGGTTGGTTGACAGCCGGTCGCCCCCGGCTACTTTAGCGTCATGAATATAGCACACGCAGAAACGATCATCGACGACGCCTGGGAGCGCCGCGACGAAATCACCCCCGAGACCACAGGAGAGTTGCGCCAAACCGTGGACGCTACCCTGGAAAGTCTTGATTCAGGCCAGTTGCGCGTCGCCGAGAAGATCGAGGGCGAATGGCGCACCAACCAATGGCTCAAGAAGGCGGTCCTGCTGTCGTTCCGGCTCTATGATTCGGCGCCGATTCCGGGCGGACCCGGCGGCAACGCGCCCTGGTACGACAAGGTGCGCTCGAAATTCGACGGCTGGGACGAGGCGCGCTTCCAAGAAGCAGGGTTTCGCGCCGTGCCCCATTGCGTAGTGCGTCATTCGGCCTATATCGCGCCGGGGGTGATCCTTATGCCCTGCTTCGTCAATATCGGCGGCTATGTCGATTCCGGCACCATGATCGACGCCTGGGCGACCGTGGGCAGCTGCGCCCAGGTCGGCAAGAACTGTCATATTTCGGGCGGCGCCGGCATCGGCGGCGTGCTTGAGCCCTTGCAGGCCGGTCCGGTGATTATCGAGGACAACTGCTTCATCGGCGCGCGCAGCGAAGTCGTCGAAGGCGTCGTGGTGGAGGAAGGCGCGGTGCTCTCCATGGGCGTCTTTATCGGCGCCTCGACCAAGATCGTCGACAGGGCAACCGGCGAAATTCATTACGGCCGGGTGCCGGCCTATTCGGTGGTGGTGTCAGGCACCCTGCCCCCGACCTCATCGACGAGTGGCGCCAACACGGTGGACCCCAGCCTCTATTGCGCGGTCATCGTCAAAACCGTCGACGAACGCACCCGCGCCAAGACCTCGATCAACGAGCTCTTACGGGAAAATACCCCCTTGCGATGATAGGAACCCATTTCATGGCATCAAACCGGCCATTCGGGCAGGCGCGTTGCGCAGCGCGATACCTCGTATCGGGCAAGCATCGCAACGCACCCGATGGCCGGTTTCATGCCACCGAAGGCCGGGTTCTTTTGCCCGAATGCCGCGTTGCGCTTCGCTTGAAGTGTGGGGCACTACGGCGCAAAGCGCGCCTTGCCTTCGGGCAAAATAATCCCGGTGAAATGGGTCCCTATCATCGCAAGGGGGTATTATGAGCCGCGACAACAGCGCCATCGACCCGGTTGAACTGGCGGCGGCGATGATCCGCTGCCCGAGCGTCACCCCCGCCGACGAGGGTGCGCTTGGGGTGCTTCAGGCGGCCCTGGAAGGACTCGGCTTCACTTGCCACCGGCTGCCGTTTTCAGAAGCCGGCACGGCCGATGTGGACAATCTCTATGCTCGCATCGGCGAGGGTTCACCCAACTTCTGCTTCGCCGGCCACACCGATGTGGTGCCGGTGGGCGATGCCGAAGCCTGGGCCGTTGGGCCGTTCGACGCCGCAATCAAAGACGACACTCTATACGGCCGCGGCGCCGCCGATATGAAGGGCGCTATCGCCTGTTTCGCAGCCGCGGCGGGGCGTCTGCTGAAGGCCCGCGGGGACGATTTCAGCGGCTCGATCAGCCTGCTGATCACCGGCGACGAGGAAGGCCCGGCAATCAACGGAACGGTCAAAATGCTCGATTGGCTGGTAGAGCGGGGCGAGATTCTGGATGCCTGCCTGGTGGGCGAGCCGACCAATCCCGAGCGCCTCGGCGAGATGGTCAAGATCGGCCGGCGGGGAACCATCACCGGGCAGCTCACCGTGCGGGGAACCCAGGGCCATATCGCCTACCCTCAGCGCGCCGACAATCCGATTCCCCGGCTGGTGCACACCCTGGCGGCGCTCAACGACGAAGTACTCGACGAGGGAACCGATCATTTCCAGCCGTCCAATTTGGAAGTAACGACCATCGATGTGGGCAACCCGGCCCATAACGTGATCCCCTCCTCGGGGCGGGCGACCTTCAACATCCGTTTCAACGACCAGCACACGGGCGATAGCCTCGCGGCCTGGATGCGCGAGGTCTGCGCGCGCCACGCCGGCGACCACGAGCTTGATATCCGCATCGGCGGCGAAGCCTTTCTCACCCTGCCCGGCCCCTTGAGCGACGCCATCGCCGCCGCCATAGAGCAAGTTACCGGCGCGCGCCCCGAGTTGAGCACCACCGGCGGCACCTCGGACGCACGCTTCATCAAAGATCATTGCCCAGTCGTCGAATTCGGCCTGGCCGGCCAGACCATGCACCAGGTCGACGAGCGCGTGCCCGTCGCCGACCTCCATGCCCTGACCGACATCTACGCCGCCCTGCTCGACACATACTTCGAGATTTGATGCCCAGCCAACGCGAAATCATTGCCGCCCTTTTCGGTTCCTGGCGCCTCATGCGCTTCGACGCCGACGGCATGAACTGGTTCGATTTCTCGAGTGCCGGCTTCTGGCGATCCTTCTACGCCGCCCTGCCGGCCGCTCCCTTCTTCGCCCTGCTGGTCTATCTCGATTTTCAAAAACACACCGCCCCGGTCGATGTGGGGTGGGAAATTTTCGTCACCATCCTGGTCTATGGGATTGGCTGGGCGATCGTTCCGCTGATCATGATCCCGGTTACCAAACTGTTCGGCGCATCCCACAGCTTCATTCCCATGATCGTCGCCTACAACTGGACCACGGTGCCGCAGATCATCTTACAGGCGCTCGGCGCCCTGCTCGGCACACTCGGGCTGATTTCCGAAGGACTATCCGCGATTATCCTGTTTACGGTGGTGGTCTATGTCCTGGTTTTCGAATGGTTCGTCATCCGCACCGCCCTGCAGACCACCACGACGACCGCCATCGGCATCGTCATGCTGCTCGAGACCGTCGGCATCCTGATCAATATCATCGCCTACGGGTAATTTCCGCCGCCGCCGCATGGCCCGAATGGACGGCGCCTTCCAGGGTCGCCGGCAGGCCGGTGTCGGTCCAATCGCCGGCCAGGACCAGATTGGCGTATTGGGTTTTCGCCCCTGGCCTGCGAGCAACCTGGGCGGGGGTCTGAGCGAAGGTGGCGCGGCGCTCCTTCACGATGCGGTTGGGCGGCAGAGGCGTGTCGCCAAGATCGCAAGCCTTGGCCACATCGGCCCACAACAGCGCGGCGATATCATCGGCGGACACGTCGAGCATAGCATCAGCGGCGCTGACCGTTACCGAGGCCACGTCGCCGCGCAGGAATATCCACTGAGCCGCGCCGCCAATCACCCCTATCAAGGGCGAGCCGCCGGGCAGGGACAGCGGTGTATCGAACCGATAATGCGCATTAACGATGGCGCGGGTCTCCTCCGGTGCGACCAGACCGGGCAGCAGCTCGACAGCGCGCGCCGGGGGCACGGCGAGAACCAGGCAGTCATCGTCAGCGAGGGTGATTTTCTCAGACCCGAAATCCAACCCGGCCACGCGGTGGCCATCGAATTCCAGAGCCCGCAGCCTGGCCCCGAACCGAGTCTCGCAGCCGCGCCCGCCAAGCCATTCCACGGCCGGATCGACCAGGCTCGGCGACAACCCATCGCGGGCGACGTAGGCGCGGCAGGCAGCAGCCCCACGGCCGAAAGTAAGGTCGATGACCGGCCACATGAGCCGCGCCGAGGCCGCCTCGACCTCGGTATTGAGCACAGCGACCATGAGCGGCCCCCAGAACCGCTTGAAGAAGGTCGACCCGGTATCGAAAACATCGGCGACGGTAGCGTCGGCGTCGGCCGACTTGAGCCGCCAGGCGGTTAAATAATCGGCCAGCCGACTATCGGGAACCCGGCGGCCGGGCGCCAGCAGCCACCAGGGCAGCGGCCCGGCGTTGGGCCTGAGCGTCCAGCGTTTGCCCGTGGGCAGTTCCACATAGGGATAGACGACCTCGGGCGCGCTGATCAGACGATCGCGCGCGCCAATCACCTCGAGATACTCCATCAGCGCATAGTTAGCGCCGAGAATCAGGTGATTGCCGTTGTCGATAAGACGGTCGAGGGCGGGTTCAAAATAGGAGCGGCAGCGGCCGCCGGCCTGGGGTGCTGATTCGTAGAGGGCAACCTGATGACCGTCCCGGGAAAGCCGCACTGCGCAAGACAGACCAGAAAGTCCGGCGCCGATAATATGGATCGTCGTCATGGCGGCAATGGTAGCCCCTGCTCCGGCGCATTGACAGAGCGCGGCATAAGCCATCACCATGGCCGGCGAAAATACAGATCAAGAATGACAACAGATCAAGGGAATCTCGAACGATGGATTATTACGGTATCCATGTCGCCTTAGCCACGCCGTTTAGCAGGTCCGGCGCGGCGGTTGATCATCGGCGGCTGAAGGCGCTGGTCAACGACCAAATAAAAAACGGTATCCACGGCCTGGTGACCTGCGGATCAACCGGCGAGTTCCCGGCCCTGACCAGTGAGGAGCGCCGGGCGGTGAGTGCGACCATCTGCAAGGCGGCGCGCGGCCGGGTGCCGGTCACCGTCGGCGTCGGCGCCATGAGCACGGCGGAAGCGGTCGACCTGGCCCGCCACGCCAAGAAGGTCGGCGCCGATGCGGTGATGCTGGTCGGGCCCTATTACGAGGAGCCCAACGAAGCGGAATTGCGTGATTATGTGGAGGCAGTCGTCGGCGACGGCGGCCTGCCGGTTCTGCTCTATAACAATCCGGCGGGCACGGGATACAGCCTTTCGACCGCGTTCATCGCATCGCTTGCGCGCATCCCCGGCATCGTCGCCATCAAGGACACCACCCATCAGGCCGCCCGCATCGAAGAGCTGCGCCATCTCTGCGGCAACCGGATCCAACTGTTAAGCGGCCAGGACACCTTGCAGTTTGTCGGTCTGGTGGCCGGTGCGCGGTCGGCCATCTGGGGGGCGCCCAACGCCGTGCCCCGCGCCTGCGCCGAGCTGTTCGAACGCATTGCCGTTCGCGGCGACGTGGAGGGTGGGCGCGCCCTGTGGGACCGGCTCTACCCGGTCAACCGCTTCCTCGAAGCCGAAGGCTATGTGGCCGCGGTCAAGGCGGGAGCGAACATACGCGGCCTCAAGCTCGGCGATCCCCGGCTGCCGATCAAACCGCTCACCGCCGCCGCCGAGGCCCGGCTCGCCAAGCTGATGGCCCGGCTCGATAAAGCCATGTGATCTTTAGTGATGATTTACTGGCTGGACAGGACCAGTCTCTTACCAGACAATCATTTCCAGTATGTGGCTGACAGGGGCCGACGTGGGGACGCCGGGATGTTCTGGGGCGAACATTTCCAACAGCATCCGCCCGTAGAGAACAAGGCCAGTCTGACGGCTTCAAACAGGGAGCGCGACGTATGACTGTCTTTATCGCCAACCGCTTGTTCCTGATGGTCGTAACCATGGTGGTTTCGTCGTTCCTGGTGTTCGGCGTGATGGAATTTTCGCCGGGCAACGTCGCCAGCAAGACCCTGGGGCCCTACGCCAGCGATGAATCCAAGAAAGTCCTGTTTGATAAGCTCGGACTCGGCGACCCGCTGCTGATGCGCTACGGGCGCTGGGCCGGGGTGCTGACCGGATTGATGGAAGACCCCCTGGCCGACCCCGAACTCGATCTCGGCTTCGACGATCCGCGCGGCCATAAATATTTCGGCAATTTCGGCTATTCGACCCTGTTCAAGGCGCCGGTCAATGACGTGCTGTGGGACCGGCTGGGCAACACTGTCGTGCTCGCCGGCATCGCCTTTGCCCTGATTATCCCGCTATCCCTGGTCTTCGGCGTGCTGTCGGGCATGGCCGAAGGCAGTCTGCTTGATAGGGGGCTTTCCCTGACCGGGATCATCCTTACCTCGATCCCCGAATTCGCATCGGCCGTGTTCCTGATGGCCATCTTCGTGGTGTGGCTCGGCCTATTGCCGGGAACCAGCACCCTGAACGTGACGCCGGAATGGCCGTTGGCGACCCATTACATACTGCCGGTCACGGTTCTGGTGCTCTACGATTTCGGCTATGTGGCGCGTATGGTGCGCGGCTCCATGGTCGAGGTCATGACCAAACATTACATCCGCACGGCGATCCTCAAGGGCCTGCCCTATCGCACGGTGATCCTGCGCCACGCCCTGCGCAACGCCATGATCGCCCCCTTCACGGTGATGCTGTTGCAGATCAACTTTCTGATCACCGGGGTTGTCGTCACCGAAGTCGTCTTCGCCTATCCCGGCTTCGGCCGCATGCTGCTTGAGGCGGCGTTGTTCGGCGATATCGCCCTGCTCGAAGCCGCGACCGTCGTCGCCCTGGTGATCGCCGTATCCACCCAGCTTATCGGCGATATCGGGTACATGTTTCTGAACCCGCGCATTCGATTCGTCTAGGAGGTTTGGCACATGACTGATCAAATCCCCACCGCCAAGCCTGTACCGGTCAAGCGTGACCCCAGCGTCGCCCCCGATGACATGCTCATGTGGATCCTCGGCCAGGCCTATGACACGGTCAACCGGACCCTTGAGATGCTCTATTATTTGATCCGCGGCACGCTGCACTGGTTCTTCCTGCTGCGCGAATCGCCGGCCGCCATGCTGGGTCTCGCGCTCATCGGATTCTGGGTGTTCGTCGCCATCTTCGCGCCCTATCTGACCTCCTACGATCCCAACGCCCTCGATTACGCCATGCTCGCCGATCCGACGCCGAAGTGGATGCCCTGGGAAGAGCATTGGCTGGGCACGGATGAGCTGGGGCGCGATGTCTGGTCGCGGCTGATCTGGGGATCGCGAACCGTTTTTATCGTCGCCCCCATCGCGGTGGCCGGCGCCTATCTGGTCGGCTGCACCATGGGTATGCTCGCCGGTTACCTCGGCGGCTGGGTCGATATGCTGATCAGCCGCATTTCCGACATCATCCTGTCGTTTCCCGTGCTTATCCTGTTCATCATCCTGATCTCCGCGTTCGGTCCGTCGGCGTTCAACATCATTGTCGCCGTCACCCTGGCGTCGTCGCCGGGCATCGGGCGTATCGTTCGCGGCTTGATTCTAGATCTGCGCAATCATGAATATGTTGATGCCGCCAAGATTCGAGGCGAGACCCCGCTCTACATCATGGTCGTCGAGCTGCTGCCCAACGCGCGCGGGCCGCTCATCGTCGATGCCTGCGTCCGCATGGGCTACACCATCATCACCATCGGCGTGCTCGGTTTTCTCGGCCTCGGCCTGCCGCCGCCCGATCCCGATTGGGGCGGCATGGTGGTCAAGGCTAAAGCGGTGATCAGCATATGGCCGCATATGGCCATCCTGCCCAGCATCGCCATATCCAGTCTTGTTGTCGGCTTCAATTTGCTGGCCGACGGTCTGCGCGAAATTTCAATGCGCGATTGAGCCCGGGAGTAACTCTATGAATGACGATACCCCGGTCCTGCAAATCAACAACCTGGGGATTTCCTATTTCGTCCGCGCCGGCGAAATTCCCGCCGTGCCGAATTTCTCCCTGACCCTGAAGCGCGGTGAAAGTTTCGGGCTGGTTGGCGAATCGGGTTGCGGCAAATCAACCGTCGCCATGGCGATCATGAGTTATCTCGGCAACAACGGCGCTATCGTTCGCGGCAATATCATCTTCGAAGGCCGCGACATGGCGGACCTGTCGAAAGAGGAACTGCGCCAAATGCGTGGGTCCAAGATTGCCATGGTCTATCAGGAGCCCATGAGCGCGCTGAATCCCAGCCTGACCCTGGGCACCCAGCTCATGGAAGTGCCAATCTTCCACGAAGGCGCCAGTAAGCGGGAAGCCTACGACAAGGCGCTTGCAATCCTCGCCGACGTCAATATGCCCGACCCGGAGTCCTTGATGAAGCGCTACCCGCACCAGATTTCGGGTGGTCAACAGCAGCGCGTGGTCATCGCCATGGCGTTTCTCGCCAATCCGTCCCTGTTGCTGCTCGACGAGCCGACCACTGCGCTCGACGTCACCGTCGAGGCGACGGTCATCGATCTGATTGCCAATCTGCGCCAGAAATACAACACCACCCTGATCTACATCAGCCACAATCTCGGCCTGATCGTGAAGGTCTGCGACCGCCTCGGGGTGATGTATTCGGGCGAGATGATTGAGGAAGGCACTATTCGCGAGGTCTTCAAAAACACCAAACATCCCTATACCTACGGTCTGTTCGATTGCATCCCCTCGCTCAGCGCCGACAAGCATTCACGCGCCCTGGCGCCGATTCCCGGCCAGGTCTCCCTGCCCCACGAGCGCCCACCGGGCTGCGCCTTCGGGCCGCGTTGCCGCTATTTCGAGGCCGGCACTTGCGATGCCGAGATCATCGACATCGAGATGGTTGACGACAACGCGAGCCACCGGGTGCGCTGTGTACGCTGGGATGAAATCGACCATCAACCGCCGGTTCCCGAGGTCGAACTGGTCGCCGCTGGCAAACGCGTTCCCGCCGAGGTTCTCCATGTCGAAAACATGGACAAATTCTACGAGCAGCGGGACATGTCCATCAGCGCTTTCTTATCGGGTGATTCAATCCGCTATATCAAGGCCAACGAGGGTCTCAACTTCAACGCCCGGCGCGGCCAAACAGTCGCCATCGTCGGCGAATCCGGTTGCGGAAAATCGACCTTCGCCAAGGTTCTCACCGGGCTTGAAACCGCTACCAAGGGCTCGATCCGCTTCAACAACGAGAACATCGCGAAGATCGCCACCGAAGATCGCGACGCGGAACTCATCCTCGCCATGCAAATGGTGTTTCAGAACCCGGACGGCACCCTCAACCCAAGCCATACGGTAGGCGGCGCCATCGGTCGGGTGATCAAGAAATTCGGCCTGGCCAGCCGCCGCAAGGACGTCAACAAGATGGTCGAAGATCTGCTTGAGATCGTACGCCTGCCGGCCAGCTTCGCACGCCGCAGGCCGCGCCAGCTTTCCGGCGGCCAGAAACAGCGTATCGCCGTGGCCCGGGCGTTTGCCGGCAATCCCTCCATGGTGATCGCCGACGAGCCGGTCTCCGCTCTCGACGTCTCCGTTCAGGCCGCCGTAATCAACCTGTTGATGGAAGTGCAGAAGAAATACAACACCACGCTTCTGTTCATCAGCCATGATTTGAGCGTGGTGCGCTATCTCGCCGACACCGTGGTCGTCATGTATCTCGGCCAGATCATGGAGGCCGGCACCGCCGAGGAGATCTTCAGCCCGCCCTATCATCCCTATACCGAGGCGCTGCTGTCGGCAATTCCCATCCCGGACCCGGACATTAAACAAAAGCGCGTGCGCCTTGAAGGCGAGATACCCAGCGCCATCAACCCACCCAAGGGCTGCCGCTTTTCGACCCGCTGTCCGCGCCATATAGGCGATATCTGCGATAATGTTCCGCCGCCGGAAGTCGAATCCTCGCCCGGGCACCGTATCCGCTGCCATATTCCCATCGAAGAGCTGAAGAAGATCGAGGAAATCTTCCAGAGCACCGCCGCCGAATAAGGCTTGCTCTGAGTCCTGTAATCGGGCGACAACAGGGTTTCATGACCAGATACTCGATCTTCAGTCTGCTGCGTAACGCAGCCACTTATCATCAGGATTGGCAGCGCGTGTGGCGCGCGCCGGAGCCTCGTGACTCCTATGACGTGGTTATCATCGGCGGCGGCGGCCATGGCCTTGCGACCGCCTATTATCTCGCCAAAAACCACGGCATCACCAATGTGGCGGTGATCGAAAAAGGCTGGCTCGGCGGCGGCAATACAGGGCGCAACACCACTGTCGTGCGGTCAAACTATCTGTGGGACGAAAGTGCTGCGATCTACGAGAAATCCCTGAAATTATGGGAAGGCCTGTCCCAGGACATCAACTTCAATGTGATGTTCAGCCAGCGCGGCGTACTCAACCTCGCGCACAACCAGCACGATCTCCGCGAGCTGTCGCGCCGCACCAACGCAAACCGCCTGAACGGCATCGATTCCGAAACCCTGACCCCGGCGCAAATCAAAAGCTTTTGCCCGATCCTGAACACCGAGCCCAGCGCGCGCTACCCGATCCTCGGCGCCTCCCTGCAACGGCGCGGCGGCACCGCCCGCCACGATGCAGTGGCCTGGGGCTATGCCCGCGCCGCCGATCAATACGGCGTCGATATTATCCAGAATTGCGAGGTCACCGGCATCCGCCGCAAGCGCGGACGCGTCACCGGCGTCGAGACCAGCAAGGGCTTCATCGCCACCGGCAAGATCGCTTGCGCCGCGGCGGGCCATACCAGCGTCGTCGCCGACATGGTCGGGCTGCGACTGCCGATTGAGTCCCACGCCCTACAGGCCCTGGTGTCGGAGCCTTTGAAGCCAGTGCTCGACTGCGTCGTCATGTCGGGCAGCGTACATGTCTATATCAGCCAATCGGATAAGGGCGAGCTGGTCATGGGCGCCGGACTTGAGCCGCCTATCTCCTACGCCCAGCGCAGCAGCCTGCACACCATCGAGGAGATGATGGCCTCGGTCATCGAGTTGATCCCGATCACCAGCCGGCTGCGCATGATGCGGCAATGGGCCGGCATCGTCGATACTTGCCCCGACGCCAGCCCGATCATCGGCAAGACCCCGGTGGAAGGCTTCTATATCAACTGCGGTTGGGGCACCGGCGGTTTCAAATCGACGCCCGGCGCCGGCTGGGCCTACGCCCATACCATCGCCCATGATGCGCCCCATGAAATCAACGCCCCCTTCACGCTCGAACGATTCTCGACGGCGGCCCTGATCGACGAGCACGGCGCCGCTGCCGTGGCTCATTAAACGGGGTCGAAATCATGCTGTTGATCCCCTGCCCCTGGTGCGGCGACCGCGACGAGACCGAGTTTTCCTGTGGCGGCGAGGCCCATATCGAACGCCCGGCGAAGCCCGCCGGGATGAGCGACGATCAATGGGCCGATTATCTTTTCTTGCGCAGCAACCCCAAGGGCCGCCACCTGGAACGCTGGCTCCATAGCCAGGGCTGCCGGCGCTGGTTCAACGTCGAGCGCCACACAGTGAGCCACCACATCACGGCAGTCTATGAGATGGGCAAGAAGCCGCCCAAGGCGTCTAAAACGTCAAAGGCCGGGAAATGACCGCCCAGGATTTCCGCATTGCGACAGGCGGCCGCATCGATCGTGACCAAAGCTTGCGCTTCACCTTCAATGGCAAGCCTTATACGGGCTACGCTGGCGACAGCCTCGCCTCGGCGTTGCTTGCCAACGGGGTGATGATGGTCGGGCGCGGCTTCAAGTATCATCACCCGCGCGGCATCTTCAGCGCCGGCGCGGAGGAGCCCAACGCGCTCATCCAGCTCGCCGGCGGCGCCCATAGCGAACCCAACCTCCGAGCGACACAAATCGAGCTGTACGACGGCCTCGAGGCGGCCAGCGTCAACTGCTGGCCGTCCTTAGAGTTCGATATCAGCTCTATTAACAGCCTGATTTCTCGCGTCCTGCCTTCCGGCTTCTACTACAAGACCTTCATGTGGCCGGCGCGGCTGTGGATGACCTACGAACATATCATTCGCCATGCCGCCGGTCTCGGCCGGGCGCCGGAAAGCGCCGATCCAGACCGTTACGACCACCGTCACGCCCATTGTGATGTTCTGGTTGCCGGTGGCGGCCCCGCCGGCCTCGCAGCCGCCCTGGTCGCGGGGCGCGCAGGAGCGCGGGTGATCCTCGCCGATGAGCAAAACGAGATGGGCGGCGCCCTGCTCGGCGACAGCGTGGATGAAAAAATAGGCGGTAAGCCTGCGATGGCATGGGTCGAAGCCGCGCGCGCCGAACTCGCCGGCCTTGAGGACGTTCGCCTGCTGCCGCGCGCCACGGTATTCGGCTATTACGACCATAATCATCTCGGCATCGCCGAGCGGGTTACCGATCATCTCGGCCCGGCCGCGCCCGCCACCCTGCCCCGCCAGCGTCTGTGGAAGGTTCGCGCGAACCAAGTGGTGCTGGCAACCGGCGCCCACGAACGCCCCCTGGTGTTCGCCGACAACGACCGGCCCGGTGTCATGCTGGCATCGGCGGCACGGACCTATGTCAACCGCTACGCGGTCATGCCGGGCAGTCGCGCCGTGATCGTCACCAACAATGATTCGGCCTATGCGGTGGCCATTGACCTCGCCGATGTCGGGGTCGCCGTGGCCGCGATCGTTGATCTCAGACTGTCGCCGACCGGGCCTTTGGTTGAGCGCGTTCGCGAGATCGGAATCGAGCTGCTGACCGGATGGGCGGTGGTTGACACCCATGGCGGCCACCGGGTGGAAGCCGTCGATGTGGGGCAGCTTGACGATACCGGCCAGGCCATTGTCGGCGATGTGCGGCGTATCGACTGCGATCTGGTCTGCGTATCGGGAGGCTGGAGCCCGGCGGTCCATCTCATGTCGCAATCGCGCGGCTCGGTCCGTTTTGACGACGAACGCGCCTGTATCGTTCCCGACAAGTCATTCCAGGAGGAACGCTCCGCCGGCGCCTGCAACGGCGCCTTCAGCCTGGCGGAATGCCTTTCACAAGGCTTCAGGAGCGGCGTCGAAGCGGCCAAACGCGCCGGCTTCGCCAAGGCCAAGGCACCGAAAATGCCATCAGTGGCGAAAGTGGAAACCACCCCGCTTCGCGCCCTGTGGCGGATTCCCGGTGTTGGCGACAAGGCGCGAAACAACAAGCATTTCGTTGATCTGCAAAACGACGTAACGGCGGCTGACCTGGCCCTGGCCATGCGCGAAGGCTATCACTCGGTGGAGCATGCCAAGCGCTATACCACCACCGGCATGGGCACCGACCAGGGCAAGACCAGCAACGTCAACGCCCTGGCCATCATCGCCGAGATCACCGGCGTCGAAGCCAATGCGGTCGGCACCACCACCTTCCGCCCTCCCTATACGCCGGTCGGCTACGGCGCCCTGGCGGGGCGCAATGCCGGCAAGCTTTTCGATCCGGTCCGCATGACCGCCATGCACCAATTGCACAATCAAGCCGGCGCGGTCTTTGAGGACGTCGGCCAATGGAAACGTCCCTATTATTACCCCCAAGCTGGCGAGACCATGGCCGAAGCGGTCAATCGGGAGTGCCTCGCGGTTCGCTCCAGCCTCGGCATCATGGACGCGACGACCCTGGGGAAAATCGATATCCAGGGGCCCGACGCCTGCGAATTTCTCAATCGGGTTTATACCAACGCCTGGGACAAGCTGGCGGTCGGGCGCTGCCGCTACGGCCTGATGCTGGGCGACGACGGCATGGTGTTCGACGACGGCGTCACCTCTCATATGGGGGACAACCATTATCTCATGACCACCACCACCGGCGGGGCGGCGGGGGTGATGGCCTGGCTCGAGGAATGGTCGCAGACCGAATGGCCAAAGCTGGAGGTCTATTTCACCTCGGTGACGACTCACTGGGCGGTCGCCGCCATCCAGGGCCCCCGGGCGCGCGATCTGCTTTCCGAGCTGTGCTCCGACATCGACCTCGAGCGCGATGATTTTCCCTTCATGTCGTGGCGCGAAGGAACCGTCGCCGGTATCCCTGCGCGAGTCTTCAGGGTGAGCTTTTCCGGTGAGTTGGCCTATGAGATCAACGTCGCCGCCTCCTATGGCGCCGCCCTGTGGCAGGCGCTGATGACCTCGGGCGCGAAATACGACATCACCCCCTATGGCACCGAGGCGCTGCATGTGCTGCGCGCCGAGAAGGGCTTCATCGTGGTCGGCCACGATACCGACGGCACGGTGACGCCAGGCGACCTGGGCATGGACTGGATCGTCTCGAAGAAGAAGATCGACTTCATCGGCAAGCGCGCCCTCAGCAGGCCCGACACCATACGCGCCGACCGCAAGCAGCTCGTCGGCCTGCTTACCGAAGACCCCTACGAGGTCCTCCCCGAAGGCTCGCAAATTGTCGGGGAAGTCCGGCCCGAGCCGCCCATGCCGATGATCGGCTTTGTCTGTTCCAGCTATTGGAGCGCCGTGCTCGACCGGTCCATCGCCATGGCGCTGCTGGTTAGTGGCCACAGCCGCCACGGTGAGACGGTAACCATCTCGCTCGATGGCAGAACCGTCAACGCCACGGTCACCAAGCCCGTGTTCTATGACGAGGAGGGAGAGATCATCCGTGGCTGAACCTTATCTGCGCCTCGGCGTTCTCGATCACCGCCATCTCGACGCCCGCGCCGCCAACAACGCCGGCAACGCCGGGGTGATCCTTTGCGAACGCCGCTTCCGCGCCAAGATCAACCTCCGCGGCAAACCGATTAAGAAGTTCCTCGACGCGGTTCGCAAGGCGCTCGGCGTGGCCTTGCCCAAGACGCCCAACAGCACGGTAACCACCAAAGACATCACGGCGCTTTGGCTCGGTCCCAACGAATGGCTGCTGGTCGGCCGGCCGGGCGCCGAGGGCGGCATGGTCGAAGCGCTCAGGCAAGAGCTGGCCAGCCAGCATGTCGCCATCACCGACGTCACCGAGGGGCGCACCATCATTGGCCTGACGGGCAGCAACGCCCGCGACGTGCTGATGAAAGGCTGCTCGCTTGATATCCACCCGCGCCACTTCAAGCCCGGCGATTGCGCCCAATCGGCCCTCGCCAAGGCGCTGATCATCCTGCACCAGACGAGTGGCGATTCTGGCATTGAGCCGACCTACGATATCTATGTGGAGCGCAGCTTCGCTGACTATCTCTGGATCTGGCTCGAAGACGCCGCCCTGGAATACGGCCTTGCCGTGACCAAGGGTTGAACGCTTCCATCCAGGGCACGACCGACCCACGTTTCGCCGCCGTGCGTGACGCTTTTGCGGCCAATTTCGAGGATGGGCTCGACCAGGGCGCGGCCTTCGCCGTGGTCTCCGATGGGCGTCTGATTGTCGATCTCTGGGGCGGGCGCGCCGATGCCGCGGGAGGCCGGCCCTGGGCGCGCGATAGCCTGGTCAACGTCTGGTCGACCACCAAGGGCGTCGTCGCCCTGGCCATGGCCATGCTGGTCGAGCGCGGCACGCTCGACTATGAGGCGCCGGTTGCGCGTTACTGGCCGGAATTCGCGGCCGGCGGCAAGGGCGACATGACCGTCGGCTGCATGCTGTCTCACCAGGGCGGCCTTGTGGGCTGCGACAAGCCGATGACCCTGGACGATCTCTATAGGGGCAAGCCTTTCGTCGACTGCCTCGCCGCCATGACGCCCCTCTGGCCGCCCGGCGAAGAATGCGCCTATCACGCCCTTACCTACGGCCATCTCGCCGGCGAGTTGCTGCGCCGCATCGATGGCCGGACCATCGGCGCCTTCATCGCCGAAGAGATCGCCGGGCCGCTCGACGCCGCATTCTATCTCGGCCTGCCCGAGGCCGAGGATGGCCGCGTGGTTGACCTTATCGCCGGCCCCGGTTCCGATGATTTGACCAAACGGGCGGACGAGCGGCTCTATTCACGGATCAGCTACCGTAACCCGGTCGCCCACCCGGCCATGGCCAGTGAACGTGCCTGGCGCGCCGCCGAGATCGCCGGCGGCAATGGTCAAAGTGACGCCCTGGGGATGGCGCGTATTTTTGGCGCGATGGACAGATTGCTTAGCCCCGATACCCTGGCTGCCGCAGCGGCGGAGCGCTTTCGCGGCAAGGAAGCCGCCTTCGACCTGCCGATCGCCTTCGGCGCCGGCTTCATGCTGAATCTGGACGGTCTGTTCGGGCCGTCTCTCCGAGCCTTCGGCCATAGCGGTTGGGGCGGCTCCTTCGCCTTCTTCAATCCGGACGCGGGCCTCGGCGTTGCCTATGTGATGAACCGCATGCTGGGCTTCGGCGACGACATCGACCCGCGCAACATCCGCCTACTCAACGCCCTCTACGGTGCCCTCTAAGGTCCCGGCACGGGCGTAAAACCGAAGGTCGCGAGACGGCGTACCGCTTCCTCACCGCCAAGGGCTTCGATCCTGGCGGCCTGATCGGCGAAGGCCCTCTGATTAGCGGCTTCGGGATTGACAATATCGCGCAGTTTCGCCTCGCAATCGACGCGAACCTCGGCATATTCGTCAACCTCGCCGAGGTCGATCAGTTCGTCGGGATCGGCCTCAAGGTCGAACAGTTGGGGCGCGTAGCCGACGTAATGGATGTATTTCCAGCGCCCCTGACGAAGCATGAAGAAGCCGGTGACCGAACCGCCGTCGTGATACTCGCTGAGCACAGCCCTCTCGCTATGCGCACCGTTGGCAATATCGATCAGCGAGTCGCCCGGCAATCCACGCTCGTCCTCGTTGAGCGCCCCGCCAACGGCGCCCACCGCCGTCTGATAGACGTCGACCAGTGATACCGGCGTCGCCACGGATCCGCCCTCGGGAACGCCGGGACCGCTCAAGATCATCGGTACACCGGCAGAATCCTCGTACATAACCGATTTCGCCCAGATACCGTGATTCCCAAGCATGTCGCCATGATCGGAGGTGTAGAGCACTCGCGTATCATCAGCCAGACCGACCTCCTCGAGCACGCCCAAAACCTTCCCGATATTGTCATCGAGGAAAGAGCACAGGCCATAGTAGCCGGCGCGCGCCAGGCGCAGCTGGTCCTCACCGGTGAAATGGGAGTCGTAATCGAGGTGACCCGTCAAGGCTTTGAGAACCGGATGGCGGGGCCGTTCAGCGGAGTCATAGGCAATCGGTAAATCCATCATGTCGGGGGGATACAGATCGAAGAACCGGGACGGAGCGATGAGCGGAAAATGGGGGCTGACGAAGGAGACGAACAATACCCAAGGCTTGTCGCCGGTCCGCCTCGCCGCGTCGCGCAACCAGTCGCGGGCGGCATCGCAGACGGCACGGTCGTAGGTTGTGTAGCTGGTCTCACCGGGGCCGAGCTCGGCAGCATAGGCCCAGGCGTCCTTGTCGGGCTCGCGCTGATGGCGCAGCAAAGCGGTCGCCCACCCGACCCCGTTGAGGACATGCATGGGCAGAATTTCCGGATCGAAACCGTTCGCATCGCTGGTCTCGCGGTAATGCAGCTTGCCGATCGAGACCACCTGATGACCCTCGGCGATCAAACGATGACCCCAGCCGGGCATGACGCCGTCATAGGGCTCGGCGCTGCTCCAGCAGCCGGTCGCATGGACGTGTCGGCCGGTCGCCAGGCTGGCCCGCCCCGGTACGCAAATCGGCGATGGTGTGTAGGCGCTGGTGAAGCGTGTGCCGCGCGCCGCCAGACGGTCGAGATTGGGGGTCTTGACGATGGCGTGACCGGCGCAGCCCATGGCGCGCGGTGTATGCTCGTCGGAGCAAAGTATGAGTAAATTGGTCGCGCCCATGAGCCCTCCTTACGCCGACATGCCGACCGTTATTCGAGCGCGTCGGGCATGCTGTTTTTCTTATTGGTGATGAAGGCGGTGAGCGCCTCGTCGATGGCAGGGTCCAGGGCCGGCGCTTCAAATTCGGCGAGCATCTTCTTGAAGATGCCATTGGCGCGCATAGCGGCATCCTTGGAGCCGTCTTCCTCCCACTGCTCGAGTGAGTTGTTGTCGGCGATGGAGGATCGGTAGAAGGCGGTTTGAAAATTCGCCTGGGTATGGGCACAGCCGAGGAAGTGATTGCCCGGCCCGACCTCGCGCACGGCGTCCATGGCCTGGCCGTTCTCGGAGAGATCGATGCCGCCGGCAAGCGCCTGCATCATGCCGAGCTGATCGCCGTCCATGACGAACTTCTCATAGGACGAAACCAGCCCGCCTTCGAGCCAGCCCGCCGAATGGAGCATGAAATTGACCCCGCTGAGCACACCGGGCAGCAGAGTCTGGGCGGACTCGTAAGCGGCCTGGGCGTCGGGCAGCTTGGAACCGCAGAGCGAGCCGCCGGAGCGGAACGGTACGCCCAGGCGGCGCGCCAGCTGGGCGGCGGCGAACAGCACCAGAGCCGGCTCGGGCGTGCCGAAAGTCGGCGCCCCCGACTGCATGGAGATTGAGGACGCGAAGGTGCCGAACACCACCGGCGCGCCAGGCCGCACAAGCTGGGTAAACGCCATGCCCGACATGGCCTCTGCGAGAAGCTGGGCCAGGGTGCCGGCGACGGTCACCGGGCTCATGGCGCCGGCCAGGATGAACGGCGAGATGACGCAGGCCTGACCGGCCCGGGCATAGACTTTCAGCGCGCCCAGCATGGTGGCGTCCCACACCATGGGCGGATTGGCATTAATCAGGTTGATCAGCACGCAGTTCTCGGCAACGAAGTCATCACCGAACAGGAGCCTCGCCATGGCCACTGAATCCTCGGCGCGTTGGGGCGCCGTCACCGAGCCCATGAAGGGCTTATCGGAATAACGGATATGGCTGTAGACCATGTCGAGATGACGCTTGTTGACGGCGATATCGACCGGCTCGCAAAGCGT
>JAYGED010000076.1:0-3854 GCA_046582565.1 Alphaproteobacteria bacterium | reverse complement strand
CGCAGCATCAGGGCCTCGTAGACAGGATGCTCAAACGCCTTGCCATAGTTGCGAAGCGAAAGTGTGGTGTCGAAATCGAACCCGTGCTGGGTCCAAAAGCTCATGGTTATCAAAATGGCAAACGGAATACATATTCCAAACGCCATGATCAGAAGTGTTGGTGACAACAAGGTGTAACCGCGCAACGGTTCGCTGCGCATAAACAAGGCGCCCAACCCAGCCCTCGATATTCCGCGTGGTGCTGCTATTGCGTCGGCGGTTGCCGCAGTCCCGTTGCTCAACTGAAACCTCCCCCAGCCATGGCGCACCCACCCTCGGCGCACCCGCACAAATGAAGAAAAGAGCAGCCGCGGCGCCGTCTTCGCCGCGGCTGTCTAATCGCTGGAAGCAATGATCAGAATCCGGCCATAATCTGCTGGAATTCCTGGTTCATCTTGGTCTCGAACTCCTGAGTCTGCGGAACCTGGAATTTACCGGCGTCCAGGATTTCCTGCGGATTCCGGCTCAGGCCCAAGTTCGCCAACTCGGCATCCGTGAACTGGTCGAACGACTTGATATTGGAATGCCCATAACCATTCTCGCCGATCAGCCACTTGCCCGACTCGGTGCTGATCAAGGAGTCGATAATTTCATGCGCCAAATCGGGTTTCGGCGCATCCTTGAGGATCATGGCGCCGCAAACCCAGGTCAGGGCACCTTCCTTGACATTGGCGAACTTGACCGGGATACCCTCGCCCTTGAGCGTCACGGCTGAACTGTCCCAGGTCATGGCCGCAACCATTTCGCCGGAAGCCAGAGCCTGCTCCACGGTCGTCATATCGTCGGTGTAAAGACGAACCAGCGGACGTTGTTTCCGCATCAGATCGGCGACCTTCTTGAAGTTTGCGTCCGTCGACAGCTCGTTGAAGTCGACGCCGGCATAAATGGCCGCGCACCACCAAGTATCGGCCGCCGTGGCGATGACGCCCAATTTACCCTTGTAACGCTCGTCCCACAGCATGCCCCAGGACTCTTCCTTGCCCCGAAGATCGAACAGGTCGGTCCGGTAGGTGATCGACGTCCGTCCCCAGTCCATGGGCATCATATAGGGCTTGCCGTCAACGATATTGCCCGGCAGATCGACCAATGAAGGAACCACATCCTTGAAATTCGAGAGCTTGCTGGTATCGATGGGTTGGAAAAGGCCGCTGGCGACCCAACGCGGGATTGCCTGATTGCACGGATGCGCCACATCGGGCACGAAACCGCCGCGGATCTTCGTCAGGGCTTCCTCGGAACCACCGAACGCCGAGAAGTTGGGGGGCTCGCCGTGCTTCTTAATATAGGGCTCGAACAAATCAGCGACATCGTAGCCGCCCCAGGTGAAATACGTCGCTTGATCGACCGCCGCGGCTTTCGCCATCTGCGACGCCAGCGGCATCATCGTCAGGCCGACACCCGCACCGAGCAAAGTTTTGTTAAAGGCACGACGGGTCAATTTGCCCGAGCGAACCGCATGTAGTTGGTCTACGACATCCATTTTCTGTTTTCTCCCATTAAATTCACCGACCTTGGAATCTTGAAGTATTCCTCGGGCAGCCTCCAAATCCAAAACGAACGCCCAAACACAGCACACCTGTGACTTAACAATTTGTGGTTTGCGCGAGGGCGAAAACGTTCATGCCACTTTGCTTCCCTGCGTGACTTTCTGAACGTTCAATCAACTTTATGCTCGCCCCTTTGGCCGAGTCAAGTCTACCATTCGGCCTAATGTGTTAATTGTGAGGCATATAGCCGCCTTTTGTCCGAGCCAAGTTTACAATCAGATCAGCCGGGCCGAATTGGGGACCTGAGCGTAGGGAGAGAGAAGATCATGACTGAGCCGAGAATCATTCGTTTTGAGCCGCACGGGCCAGCTGATACGGGCATGCAGGAATGGGATGCCATCGATTCCGCCGGCCTGGAAGCGGGAACGCCGGTGCAAAGCGGGCACCTCTATCACGAGGACGCGGGCGCCGGTTACTTGGCCGGAGTCTGGGACTGTACGCCGATGACGGCGAAGTTCGGCCCCTACGGAGAGCACGAGTTCATGCTGTTGCTCGAAGGCTCGGTCACCATGGTCCTGGCGGACGGCACCGAAGTCACTGTCAATGCCGGCGAGCCGTTCGTCATTCCCAAGGGCCTACCCTGCCAATGGAAGCAGGAAGGCTACGTGCGGAAGTATTTTATGATCTTCGAGAATCCGGGCGCTGCGGCGGCCGATGATGTCTCGTCGCAAGGCGTCATCCTGCCGCAACCGACGGGCCCAGCGGGGGGTATGGAGATCGAGGAGATTGAAGATCCGTCCGGTTTCATCGGCGATCTTCCCACGTGGCACAATCACACCTATTTCGAAGATCCGAGCGGACAGATGATTTCGGGTGTGTGGGACAGCACGCCGTTCGAAAGCGCCGTTGCACCGTTCCCGAGAAACGAACTTATGTGTTTGCTCGAAGGTTCGGTGACGCTGACCGACGGTGACGGGACCGAGCACAACTTCAAGGCCGGCGATGCGGCCTATATACCGAAGGGCGCCGCAATGGGCTGGAAGAATACGGAATACGTACGTAAATATTATGCTATCTTTGAGCCTTCGGCGGCCAATGCGGCGAGCGCCGACGCCGCACAATAGGTCCGTAGCAGGCATTCGTAGTTGGGGTGTTGAATATGACCAGCAACACTGGCCACCCCGTTTCGCGCCGCGCTTTCCTATCGGGGGCACTGGCAGCTTCGGCGTTACCGGCCTGGGCCCAAGCCCTACCCACCAATCCGGATGTCGTTGTGATCGGGGCTGGTTCCGCCGGCCTCGCCGCCGCCCGGACCCTGATCGCGGACGGAAAATCGGTCATCGTCATTGAAGGCGCGGACCGTATTGGCGGGCGTGCCTATACAGAAAGCAATACCTTCGGCATCCCTTTCGATCATGGCTGTTCGTGGGTCATGGGGCCGAGCAATCTTCCTTATGTCAAAATGGCCAGGGACTGGAATTTCAATCTCCTCAGTCATGGTAGTGCCGGCGGTGCGCTGTATGTGGGGGACCGCCGGGCAACGCGGGACGAGCAGCAAGAATACGATACGGCGTGGACCAAGGTTGAAAGCGCTGTAAACAAAGCCGGAAGGGAAGGGCTGGACGTGGCGGCGTCAACGGTCATTCCCAAGGATGAGGATTTCTCCGGGGTATCCCAAACCTGGATGGGGGCCATGGACTGGGCGGTGGATTTCGATGACCTGTCGACCATGGATGTGTGGAAGTATGGCGATACTGAGTCAGCTCAAGCTGAGTCCAATTATATGATCAAGGAAGGTTACGGGACTCTCGTCGCCCGTATGGGTGCCGGTCTTCCCGTCCAACTCAATACACCGGCCAACCGCGTTGACTGGAGCGGTGACGGCGTGTCGGTTGAGACCCAAGCTGGAACCATCCGGGCCAAAGCTTGCATCGTCACGGTTTCCACTGGTGTGCTTGGCGCCGGTTCCATACGGTTCACCCCGGAATTGCCCGATTGGAAACAAATGGCAATCGGCAATCTTCCCATGGGGCTCCTCGCCAAGGTTACGCTGCAGTTTGACAACGAACGGTTCGGTCTTGTTCCAAATCAATGGCTGACCTATTGGGTGCCTAATCAAATGCCCGCCGAGGCCTGTTACTTTCTGACGTTTCCGTTTGGCTACAACATCATGATCGGTTTTATTGGTGGTGCCTTTGGCTGGCAGCTTTCCGCGGAAGGCACGGATGCGGCGGTTGATTTTGCCCTGGGTGAGGTCGTGAAAATGTTTGGCAGCAAGGCGCGCGATCATTTCGTCAAAGGCCACCTGACCGGCTGGGCGGAGAACCC
>JAYGED010000067.1:0-6054 GCA_046582565.1 Alphaproteobacteria bacterium | reverse complement strand
CAATTCCTTTGAGTTTTAATCTTGCGACCGTACTCCCCAGGCGGATTGCTTAATGCGTTAGCGACGACACTGAGAGGCGTTCCCCCCAACGTCTAGCAATCATCGTTTACGGCGTGGACTACCAGGGTATCTAATCCTGTTTGCTACCCACGCTTTCGAGCCTTAGCGTCAGAAACGGTCCAGAGAGTCGCCTTCGCCACTGGTGTTCTTCCCAATATCTACGAATTTCACCTCTACACTGGGAGTTCCACTCCCCTCTCCTGTCCTCTAGTCAAATAGTTTTGAGGGCATTTCCGGGGTTGAGCCCCGGGCTTTCACCCTCAACTTAGTTAACCGCCTACGCTCGCTTTACGCCCAGTAATTCCGAGTAACGCTAGCCCCCTCCGTATTACCGCGGCTGCTGGCACGGAGTTAGCCGGGGCTTCTTTTGTGGGTACCGTCATTATCTTCCCCACCGAAAGAGCTTTACAACCCTAAGGCCTTCTTCACTCACGCGGCATCGCTGGATCAGGCTTTCGCCCATTGTCCAATATTCCCCACTGCTGCCTCCCGTAGGAGTCTGGGCCGTGTCTCAGTCCCAGTGTGGCTGATCATCCTCTCAAACCAGCTAAGGATCGTAGGCTTGGTAGGCCTTTACCCCACCAACTACCTAATCCTACGCGGGCCACTCCAACTGCGATAAATCTTTCCCCCCGAAGGGGTGTATACGGTATTAGCCATAGTTTCCCATGGTTATTCCGTACAGCTGGGTATGTTCCCACGCGTTACTCACCCGTGCGCCACTTTCCACCACCCCGAAGGATGGCTTCACGTTCGACTTGCATGTGTTAGGCATGCCGCCAGCGTTCGTTCTGAGCCAGGATCAAACTCTCATGTTGACTTAAAGCCTGACAGCGCCCCGAAACCAAAACCGACACGAATGCCAGCATCGGCTCCCGGCTTTCCATCAAGCCTGGCCTTTGCACGTACACTTAGCACGGCTACTTGATCCGCCATGACCCAAAACCTCAGAAAACTGCGGTCTCGAACCATATTGGCCAAGTAACTATAGCTTACGCAAGCGTACGGCTGTTCGCACCGCCGCCCACGTATCTCTTCCTGATTCACATGTCAAAGAGCAATCGAAACAGAGCGCACAAAGCCACCCGGAAGCGCGGAACCTTTAAAAAAGATCCCTAATCCGAACGTTTTGCGCAGCGACTTATAGGTTTGCCTTGGTGAGCTGTCAATCACGAAAATCGAAAGCCGCTCGGTGCATACCCGGCGCGTGAGAGGGTTTATACGGCCTGCGATCCAAGACCGCAACAAGAGATATGCGTTTTAGGTAAAATAAATCGCATTTTTTGGGCGCCAGGAGGCGCTGAGGAAAAAGTCGTCCATCATTGCGCGATTGTGAATTCATCCTGGCGCGTTAGCTGCCTAATTTTCTGACCGCACGACCAACGCTTCAACCATAGTGGCCGCTGTGGTCCCGAGGACTTTTTGAAAAGGCTTAGGCGCTGTCGTCCATCGACCTGAAATTGACACATATCAGCCGGGATTCATCGTCGCTGATGGCTTCTTTGGTCAGGCCGCACTGATACGCGCTGTCGGGGGCGCCGGGAGTGTTTTCAGCGGAAAACAACGAGCATTCCTCGCAGACGCCGAATTCATTGCCGCCGAGCTTGCGTTGAACGTCGCGCAGCACGCGGTTGAGGCCGTCGAACAACGCGTCTTTTTCATGGGCCGGCAAACAGGCCACCGCCTTGTCGATTTCGAACAGCGGATCCTGTTCCAGCAGCCGAAGTCCGGCCGGCGTCAATTCAAGGCGAACGCTGCGCCGGTCGTGCTCGTCGCGCAGACGCTGCAAATAGCCTTTTTTCTCGAGGGATATAAGAGTCTGCGAAATCGTGCCCTTCGTGGTGCCCAAATATTTAGCGAGCGCCGTCGGGCTGAGGGAGTAGCGGTTCGCGCGGGCGGTAAACCGCAAAGCTTCCCATTGCGCCGGGCTCAGCCCATTCACGAACTGAAGCCCCCGCGTCACGCGGCCGACTCTATCGATCAGCTCGCTGACCCTGACTTCCGGATCATCTCTGACTTTTGAGCGGGAGATTTCGACCCTATTGGATGATGACATGGAGAGATAATAGTGAGTCGATATTATTCTTGCAAGCACCTCCCGGTTTCGTTAAGATTTTTCATAGCGACCCGCTACCATTTATCTGAGCCCCGTATTTTGACGGTCGACCCGCTTTCGTCGGCACCGATTTGAGGAGCACCGAAATGGCGCAAGCCAACGGAGACCCCATCGAGCGCGGAAACCGGCGATATATATCGTCAATCATGGCGGCGCCTTTTCTTGAGCGCGACTATGAACACGGGCTTGCCCAGCGCTGGCGCAATGACAAAGACACAGAAGCGCTGCATGAGTTGATCAGCTCCTACGCCCGCTTCGTGATCCGTATAGCCCAGCGTTTTCGCGGCTATAATCTGCCGCTCGGCGATCTCATACAGGAAGGCAACATAGGATTGATGGAGGCCGCTGCCCGGTTTGATCCGGATCGTAACGTGCGCTTTTCGACCTATGCCTCCTGGTGGGTTCTCGCCAGTATTCAGGAATATGTCCTGCGCAATGCCTCGATCGTCAGGATCGGCACCACGGCGGCCCAGAAGCGGCTTTTCTTTAACCTGCGCCGTATGCGCGCCCAAATGGTCGATAATCCCGACGCCGCCATGACCGATGATGATCGTAATCGCATTGCCCAGGCGCTCGGCGTGCCGCTTGCCGCGGTCGAACGTATGGAATCGCATTTTTCACGGCCCGATCAATCCCTCAACATGGCGGTCGGTGGTGACGAAGACGGTGGCGATGAATTTCAGGATTTCCTGCCTGACCTCAATCCATCGCCGGAACAGAACGTTACCGAGCTTCACGATGACAAAATTCGCGCCCGGCGCGTTTATGATGCGCTCGATGAGCTTTCCTCGCGGGAGAGGCACATTATCGTCAGCCGATTCATCGAGGACGACCCCCTCACCCTGGCCGAACTCGGCGTGGAATTCGATGTCAGTAAAGAACGCATCCGCCAGATCGAATCCAAGGCGCTCGAAAAGCTGCGCGGCCTGTTTAGTGATATCGCAGAAGACGCCGACATGATGTTCGCATAGAGCGTAGCCAAGGCATAAGATGGCGAATGGGATTAATCCCTTTTCTCTTGCAAGTGAGCCCGCCAAAAACGGCTGACGATAGCGACAAGCCGGTGGCGCGTTTCTATCGCCTCGTATAACGTAGAATTTTACGTCTCTCGGATGGGATATTACCCTATTCCGACCCCGCGCTTGGCCGCATCTCTTCCAGTGGCAGGAAAACATCGAATTTTTCCCTGATTTCCGCGTCTATGACGGGGTCTAAATAGGATGGGTAGTGACTGCCAAGTATGTCTTTGACCTTCAAGCGGGCCCGTTGAAGGATGTCAGTCGAACCCATTTCAGCCCATTCCTTGGGACTTGTCCTATCGCCGACCTCGGGATAGATATAATCGCGTTCCATCAGGTCCAGGGTCTGGGCGCTTCCTAGGAAATGTCCCACTCCACCAATGCAGGTTTCGCGGATGGCTTCCACCGAGAGGCTGTCCTCGGTGACCTCGAAACCACGCACCGTGCGCAGCACCGAGCCGATAATGTCGTTGTCGATGACGAAGCTTTCATAACAAACCCCGAGCAGGCTGGCATGCATGCCCGCCGATTCATAGATCAGGTTTCCGCCGGCCAGGCCGGACAGGGCTTCCGTATACCCCTTTTCATAACCGGACTGGGCGTCGGGCAGCTTGGAATCGGTCATCCCGGCGGCAACCGCGCCGGTGAGGTCGTAGAAATGAGCCATCTGGGCGCAGGCCGCCATCAACAGGGCCTGTTCGCCACTGCCGCCGGACATGGCGCCGGTGCGCAGGTCAGACACGAAGGGCCAGGCGCCGAACATCGCCGGATGTCCGGGCGATATGAGATTGACATAGACCAGGCCGGCCAGCACCTCGGCGACTTCCTGCACCACGGCTCCGGGCAGCGCCGCCGGGCTGGTGGCGCCGGCCTGTCCCGCGGCCAGCAGAAGGATAGGCATACCGGCGCGCACTCCGGCTTCGAGACAGCGGCAGGCGTCTTCGGCGAAATTCAACGGCGGCACCACGAAACAGGCCGACATGCTGACGAAGGGCCGCTCCCGCCATTGCTTCTCGCCGCCGGCGATCATATGGAGCATTTCCATGGTTTCGGCTAAATGCGCCGGATCGACCCAGCTCGAGCCGACATGCTTCGAGGTGCCGGCGACGCAGGCGTAGGTGGTGTTGAAATCGAGATCCCGCGGGTCGATCATGTCGCGGGCGACGAGGGGGCGCTGGAAAAAATGGATATTGTCGAGGCAATCGACGAGCCGGGCGACGTCATAGAGATCCTTGAGCAGCGTATCGCGATATTCGCCGGTTTCGCTGTCGACCATATGAACGGCTGCGCCGGCGGTGCCGAAATGCACCTTCTTGCCCCAGGGTTCGAGATCGTGGCGCGGATCCCGGCCATGCAGAACAAAATTTCGCCCGGCCTGGGCCAGCGCATCCTCGACCAGGGCTCGGGGAATCAGCAGGCGGCCTTCGTCGGACATTTTCCCGCCCGCATCCGTAAACAGTTCAACACAGGACGGAATGGCCCGCGCAAGACCAATCTGTTCGAGCACATCGAGGGCGGCGCTGTGTACGCGCCGTACTTCAGCCTCGGTCAGCGGCAGATAACGTCCACCGGAGAGGCCCGCCTTGACCGGGGCATCGGAGAGCGACGGCTTCGCCGCCCGCAGGGCTTTCCGGGCCGCGCGTCCGCCAGCTCGCTTGCGTACCTGAACCTTCTCGTCCATTGCTCCCTCCCATACGGTTGAGCCGTATTGCCGGGCCGTGCCGGCGGGCCAATCAGAATTGAATTTATGACGGTGTTATTCGGCTTCGGTCAACAGAATTGACAGACTTTTGGGAATTTGTTTTCGAGGCTTGGCCCGGGCGGCGAGTTGCGGCTGGGATAGGACGCATGATAGGCTCGTTTCGTAAGCGTCGCGGTCCGTTTAGCGGGCGATCACGTAATCGAAATTTTTCGAGGAAAATGAGATGCTTATTCGATTTTTTGTTGCTTTTAAAAAAGCGCAATCGGGCGCAACCGCGGTCGAATACGCCCTAATCGCCGGCGGCATTGCCCTGGCGGTCGTTGCCGGTGTCAGCTTGATCGGCGGCGCCGACGAAAGCACCATTACCGAAGCCGGCTCCGGGCTGTAATACACGCCATATGCTTCAAATGGGGGGAATCGGTACCGCCGGCGTGGTCGTCTTCCTCGGGCTTTCGACCTATGCGGCATTCTTCGACATTGCCCGATATCGGATAGCCAATTGGATATCTTTGGCAATCCTCGCCGATTTTATCGTCGTTACCGCATACGCCAGCGCCATGGGATCCCTAGAGCCGATGATGATCGTCTGGAGCCTTGGCGCCGGAGTGGCCATGCTGTTTGCCGGTTTCGCTTTGTTCGCCGCCGGTGTCTTCGGCGGCGGCGACGCCAAGCTTTTCGCGGCCTCATCCGTATGGTTCGGCTGGCCGGGCTTGTATCGCTACATCCTTTTGGTGGCGTTGCTGGGCGGCCTGCTGGCGCTCGTTGTTCTCTGCTTGCGGCGATTCCACCAGAGCGGCCAGAGCGACCAGGGCGGCAGCCAAACATGGCTAAACAACCTCTGTTCGGGTGATCACGGCATACCCTACGGCGTGGCTCTCGCCGTCGCGTCATGGCTAATGTTCTGCCCTTTTATTACCCGCGCCGGATCGTAAAGCGCCAACGGCTACTGCCCCTCTCGGAACTATAAATGAAGGTGACGGCGGAACACGCAGGAATTGGCCCGGCTCCATCCAATCTTTGATGTGCCAATAATCATCGCAGTCGAGCGTTAAATACGCATGGCGAAGGTCGAAGAGAAGGCGGCGGCCCTGGGCGCCAAGCTGACGGTTCCGATGATCGCCTTCTTCCTGCCGGTCATCTTCATCGTCGTTCTCGGG
>JAYGED010000059.1:0-23057 GCA_046582565.1 Alphaproteobacteria bacterium | reverse complement strand
ATTGCCATCCAGGCGGCGCTCACCGGCCATGTGGTGCTTTCCACCCTGCATACCAACGATGCCGCGGGAACCATCTCACGGTTGCGCGATATGGGAGTGGAAGATTATCTGATGACCTCGACACTCAACGGTGTGCTGGCGCAGCGGCTGGTCAGGACGCTGTGTCCGCAGTGCCGCGTCGCCGAGGAGGCGCTGCCTGAGCTGATCGAGCAATTGCAACTCAGCCGCTTAACCAGCGCCTCCCCGATCACGCTTTATCGGCCGGCGGGGTGTGACGAATGCAACGGCACCGGCTATACGGGGCGTACGGGCATCCTCGAATTTTTGGTCATGACCGACCCGATCAGGCGGCTCGTGCTCAGGCGCGCGGAATCAAATGAGATCCACCGGCTGGCGGCGAGCGAGGGTATGCGCACCATGTTTGAGGATGGCGTGGGCAAGGCCCTGGCGGGGATTACGACTCTGGAGGAGGTGCTCCGGGTCACCCGCGACGTTTAGGCGATGGCGCGTTTCAACTATAAAGCAGTTTCCGCCGCGGGCGATGTCATCGAAGGGATGATCGATGGGGAGGATAAAGCCGCGGCCATCGAGCAGCTTCGCAGACTCGGTCATGTGCCCATTCGCGCCACCGAAGTCGGCGCGGGCGCTTCGTCTCGCCACTCCGGGAGCGGGGTGCTCAAGGGGCAACAGGTATCACGCCAGGATGTGGCTGCTTTCACGCGGGAACTGGCCATACTTTTGACC
Organism: Alphaproteobacteria bacterium; assembly: GCA_046582565.1. Lineage (GTDB taxonomy): Bacteria > Pseudomonadota > Alphaproteobacteria > JAAXGF01 > JAAXGF01 > JAYGED01. The sequence continues at coordinate 22,313 of JAYGED010000059.1, read as the reverse complement.
GCGGATCTGCCTCTTGAGCGCGCCTTGGAAATTGTTGCGGACATTTCGGAACGCGAGCCTGTGCAACGCCTCGTCAATCGCCTTCTCGACTCGGTTCGCGGCGGTGCGTCGCTTGCCGACGCCATGGCCGACCAGCAGAACGTATTCGCGCAGACCTATCTGAGCACGGTTCGCGCCGGTGAGGTCGGCGCCGCGCTAGACATCGTTTTGGTGCGGTTATCCGAGTTCATGGAAAAGTCGCAACAGCTGCGCGAGACGGTGAAATCCGCGCTCATCTATCCGCTCATCCTGTTGATCACCACCGGGGTTTCCATGGCCCTAGTTCTGGCCGTCATCGTGCCCGAGTTCAAGCCGATGTTTGAAGGCGCCGGGGCGGCCCTTCCCTCATCGGCCAGGCTGCTGGTCGCCTTGAGTGACGGGCTGCGGCAATACGGCCTCTTCATAGTGATTGGCTTGGTTGTGCTGTTCTTCCTCGGCCGCCGAGCGCTGCACAGTCCGCGGGCGCGCGATCACTGGGATCGCTGGCTGCTGCATCTGCCCCTGATCGGCGATCTGGTAGCCAAGGTCGAGGTGGCCCGTTTCAGCCGCACCATGGGTATGCTGCTTGGCAATAACGTCGATCTGATAAGCAGCATCTCCGTCGCCCAGGAAGCGATCGCCAACACCGCCATCGCTAAGGCAATCGATCAACTGATACCGAGCCTGAAGGAAGGCCGCGGCATGGCGGCGCCGTTGATCGAGGCCGCTGTGTTTCCGAGAATGGCAGCCCATCTGGTTCGCGTGGGCGAAGAAAGCGGCCGGCTCGATGAGATGATGATCAAGCTGGCCGACATCTTCGATCAGGAGGTCCAGCTGTCGATCAATCGGCTGATGGCCGCGCTGGTCCCGGGCCTGACGATCATACTGGGGGTGTTTGTTGGCGGTATTATTCTCACAATCCTGTCGGCGATCATGAGCGTCTACGATCTTCCATTTTAGGGATCGATCCATGCAGCAGGAGGCCAGAGCGGCGAGACAGGCGGAACGGGGCTTCACCCTGGTGGAAATGCTGGTCGTCATGGCCATTCTGGCCCTGGTTCTGGCTGTTGTGCCGCCGCTGTTTTCCAGCAGCCTGTCATCGGCCACGCTCAAGGCCGCTTCCCGCGATCTGGCCTCCGGTTTGCGCGCCGCACGCAGCGAGGCGATCACGCTTAACAAAGAGGTGCGCTTCCACCTCGATCTCGCGGCGCACAGCTTTTCGATTGGCGATGCAAAGGCCGCCGTATCGCTGCCGTCGGAGGCGGAAATCGTCCTGTTCACCGCCACATCCGAGGCTCAGGACGACCAGGTGGGGGCAATCCGTTTCTTTGCCGACGGCTCATCGACCGGTGGCGGCATCACGCTCTCCGCCGCGGACCAAAAATATGAAATCCTGGTCGATTGGCTGACCGGTAGGGTGTCGATCGTTGACTAGCCGGGCCCGCATCAAGGAGAGGGGCTTCACGCTCATTGAGGTCATCGTTGCCTTCGCCATCGTCGCCATGGCGTTGAGCGCCGTCTTTCAGATTTTCTCCACCGGGCTTCGCGGTGCTGTGGTCACGGAGGCTTATAACACCGCCACCCTGCTGGCTGAGTCGAAGCTCACGGCCATGGGTATCGAGGAGCCCTTGGCGGCGGGGGATCAGGCGGGAGCGTTCGAAAACGGCTATCGATGGCAGACGACGGTCCGCCCCTATGACGACGGCGGGGCAATGGTGGCACCCGAGTTGATCTCGGCGTTTGAGGTTACGGTTACGGTCTCCTGGGACGGCTTGATGCGGGAGCGAATGGTCTCGCTCAGCACCCTGCGGCTGGCGGTGCCGTAGTCGATGATGTCTTGTCCCCGCAACCAGCAGGGCTTCACCCTGATTGAGGTGCTGGTCGCCATAACGCTTCTCGGCATGATCGTCGCCATGCTGTCCGGTGGCATCAGGCTGGCTGCGCACACCTGGGAAACCGGCGCTGAGAACAGCGAGGCAATCCAGCAAATTGAGCTTTCCCACCAGGTCATTCGGCGCTTGCTCAGCCAGGCTTATCCGCTGGTCGATCCCGATGAGATACCGGATTTTACCGGCGCCAGTCGCCCCGCCGATATTTCGGAAATTCCCAATGGACGCCCCATCGAGTTTCAGGGAGGCCGGGAGAGCATGACCTTCGCCGGTTTGATGCCGTCGCACCTCGGCGGTGGTTTCCATCAATTTGAACTGCGCGTTGACAACGACGGCGGTGGTGGTGGCGGCGGCGACGCTTCGCTCGTTTTGCGCTGGCGCCGGCTTTCAGATGATGACGACGAGATTGGCGAAACCATTCTGATCGAGCAGATTGCCGCCGCCAGCTTCACCTATTTTGGCCCCATCGAAGGGGCTACTGCGACTGAGTGGCAGCCGGTATGGGACAAGCGGTCGGTGCTGCCGGCGCTGGTTCGTTTGGCGGTCGTATTTCCCCCTGGCGATAGACGGTCCTGGCCCGACCTGGTGGTGGCGCCCCGGATCGACGCCGTCGCAGCGGGGATCGAGTGATGCGCAAACCCCCAATCGCCCAAATGCCACCGTGGCCGGCACGCTCTGCAAAGCACGATAAATCACGCGGCATTGCCCTGGTTTCCGTGCTCTGGATTCTGGCGCTGCTCGCCGTCATCGCCGGCAGCTTCACCGCGAACGCGCGCACAGATGCCAAGCTGGCCTACAACCTTGTTGAAAATGCCAAGGCCCGCGCTTTGGCCGACGCCGGCGTCAACCGCGCCATTCTGGCCCTGCTGCAGCCCCGGTCGGAGGAATTGTCCGAACAACAGTGGCGCAGAGACGGCACCCTATACCGGTTCTCGTTCGGCGGGGGTGAAGTCCTCGCATCGATCCAGGATGAAGCCGGCAAGATCGACCTTAACGCGGCGCCCGATGCGTTGCTCCGGGGGTTGCTGGTCTCGGTTGGCGTCGAGACCGGGGCGGCGGCGGCGCTGGTGGATGCCATTGCCGACTTCAGGGATGCGGACGATCTCAGGCGGTCCAACGGCGCCGAGGCGGACGACTACCACGCAGCGGGCCTCGCAACCGGGCCCAAGAACCAACCCTTCCGGGCGGTGGAAGAGCTGCAACGGGTGATCGGCATGACGGCGGCGCTTTTTGAAAAGCTGTTGCCGGCGCTGACGGTTCATTCGGGCCGGCCGGGGGTTGACCCGGCCACGGCGCCGGATGAGGCGCGGCTCGCCCTTGAGTGGATGAATTCGGACGAGGCCGAGGCCCTCGATGCAGCCGGCGGCCTTCTGGCTCTGCGGCCCGCGACGACCTACACCCTACGTGCCGAGGCCCACACGGACGGCGGCGGCATCTATGTGCGTGAGGCGGTGGTCCTGCTGGGCGGCGACGGGCAACTGTTCCAGATTCGCGCCTGGAGACAGGGAAAGCGCATGGCGGCTACAGGTCTACTGAACCTTAATCTCTAAGGGGATGACGGCGCGCAGGCGGCGGCGCAGCTCATCAGTTACCGCGCGGGCCTCGTCCTGATTGCTGACCACCCGGGGGGTGATCAGCACGAGCAGTTCGGTCCGGGTGGTGTTGTTGCTGGTCTTGCCGAACAGGGCGCCGACCACGGGGATGTCCTTGAGGATGGGCAGGCCGGAGCTGGTGTGCGAGCTGCTCTCGCGGATCAGACCGCCAAGCGCAATGGTCTCGCCGCTTTGCACGGCGACGGTGCTGGATATCTGGCGCTGGCGGATGGTCGGTGAATCGATGCCTGATGTGGTCGTCGCCACCACATCGCTGACCTGCTGCTCGATTTCCAGGATCACCATGCCGCCGGCATTGACCCTGGGGGTGACGTTGAGGATCACGCCGGTGTCGAGAAACTGAATCTGGTTGACGATGGGCGCATCGGGATCGGTGACCGAGACCGAGGACTGGGTGGCGATGGGCACCTGGTCGCCGACCTGAAGCCTGGCGGTCTGGTTATCGAGCACCATGAGCTGCGGCGACGAGATGACGTTGACGTCGGTGATGCTGTCGAGCGCGTTCAGCACGACACGGACATCGCCGCCGGTTTGAAAGAGATAGGAGAAGCCGGGGAATATCTGGGCGGCGGCGCCGCTCGCTGCCTCGCTCAAGGTCAATTCACTGTCGCCGCCCGTCTTGAAGAACCATTGCAGGCCGTAGCGCAGTTCGTCATTGAGGGTGACCTCGGCGATGGTCGCCTCGATGAGCACCTGGAGCGGCATGATGTCGAGCTTCCTGAGCGCCTCGCTGACCATTCGGTATTGCCGCTTGCTGGCCAGCACGACCAGGGCGTTGATCGACTCATCGGCGATGATGCGGATTGCGCCTTCCAGGGGCGCCCGGCGAGACGGTGTCGAAATGATCATGTTTCCCGTCGTCGGGGTCGGTGGTGTCGGCTGCGCTGCCGCTGCCTCGCCGGTTTCCTGGGTTCCCTCGGCCACTGCCGGTTCGGGCTGATTTTGCGTGCGCAGCACAACAGGCTGCAGGCCGGGCGCCAGCTCGGGGATTTGCGCCGTCTTCCGTTCAGCCGGATCGATCGCGAATATCTTGCTCAGGACGTCGGCCAGAACCGTCGCCTGGCCGTTCTGGACGTAATAGACGTAGAGCCGCTGCCCGTCTCCCTCGGCGCTCTGATCGAAGCGCTCGATCCATACCCGGGCCTCCTCGAGATAGGTCCGCTGCTGGGTGATCACCAGGATCGAATTCAGCCGCTCGATGGGAACGAAGCGCACCAGCCCCGCGATGGGTGTGCCCGCTTCGCCGCCGAACACGGCACCGAGTTCTTCGATAACGGTCTTGGCGTCCGTCGACTCGAGCGGGATGAGGGCAAAGGACATACCCTTCAGCCAATCCACGTCGAACATCTGCACGACCTCGAGAAGGGTCGCGCGTTCCTGGCGCGTGCCGGAGAGAAACAGCAGGTTACGCGCAGGGTCGACGAGCACCACGGCGCCGGCCCGTGAGATCGGCTCAAGGATCTTTTCCATTTCCGTGGCGGCGGCGAATTTCAACGGCACCACCTGCAGGCCAAATCCCTCGCCGCGCGGGCCCGCCAGATTGCCGAGCTGCGGTGTGCCGGTCTCGCGCGCCGCCATATCCGCGGGCAACACCCGATACAGGTCATCGCTCAGTACCAGAGCGGCGCCGTTGAGGCGCAGGATATGTTCAAGGGTCGGCATGACCGCCGAGCGCGGCATGGGTGCGCTGGTCTGCAGGGTGACCGACCCCTTGACCTTGGGGTCGATGACATAATTGGCCTTCAGGGTGTCTCCGAGTATCGCCCGGATCACTTCGCGCAGGTCCGCATCGACGAAGTTGAGGGTGACCTCGCCTTCGACGGAAATCTTGATCGATTGCCAGGTGCCGACCACCGGATTGATGAAATCGCCCGAGCCCGGATAAAACGCAAGATCCTGAGGCAGCGGCTCACGAACCTCGGGCTCCGGGGCGGTGGCGGCGTCGTTGGAAGGGGTCGCCTCTACCGGCTGAGCGATGGTTGCCGGCGCTGCCAAACTGGTCAAACCTTGTAGGGGAGACAATGCAGGGCATGCCGAGACCAGTAATGTCGCGGCGAGCAGCATAAAGAGAGAAAAGACTCTTTTATTCACAGCATGATTTCCCTGTAAACCGGTATTTTTAATCGTTTTATAATTAGCGAACCGGAATGTTAGAGCATTTGTGGCCCATAATCCAAGCGAAATACTTTATCGGCATCGAACAGTTTTCAAAACTGCCCAAGACTGTATTTGGGTCAGGGATGCAGTATTCTAGTTTACTGCTGCGCTGTGGGTTCTGCCGCTTTGTCCTGCAAGGTGACAATTTCGACAGACTGGCCCTGGCGAAATGTCACGCGATCCGCTTCGATGCGCTCGACCCGCCAACCGTCGATCTCCTGGCCCAATAAAGCCCGGATCAGGTCGGTCGATTTCGGCCGCTGAAGCAGGGCCATACTTCCCTCGGTGGAAATTACCACGCCGGTCAGGGTCAAGTTGAAGTCCGACAGCTTTGGCAGCGGGGTGTCATCGGTAACGGTTTCGATAACCTCTGCTTCCGACGGTGGTCGGCGGGTTGGTGAAAAAAGCGGGCGGGCGACGATTTCGGAAAAGTCCTCAAGCGGCGGCAAGGCGAATTCGGCCTGGGCCGAGCCTGGCGGGCCCGGCTCGACGGGTTGATCCAGGCTCACAACAGCATCCGAAAGGTAAGGCGGATACTCGATCTGCCAATAAACCAGCCAAGCGAGGCCGATGCATAAGACCAGCAGATAAAGCGGAGCGCTTGAGCGGGCGCCTCTCATGACGCCGGCGGTCGCATATAGCCGGTGATGTCGAATCGAACATCCAGATAGACGTCCTCGTTCTTGTTCTGCAGCCCCCGCAGACGTACCTGGCGGCGTCGCACATCGATATTGTCTATGAACACAAATGGCGCGCCGCTCTCCAGCGAATGCAACACCTGTTGCAGGCTTTGTATGCGCAACGGCAATTGGACCTGGATGGTAACCCGCTCCGCGTCTGCTTCTTTTTGAACCGGCAAGACCTGTGTGCTCTTGAGCTCTTCACCGGCTAACCTGACGATATTCTTGACGTGATTTTGCAGTTCCGCGGCAGCGAGAGAACTGCTCTCGCCCGGGAAAAAGCCGGCCTGTGCCGCTTGGGCGGTTTGTACGGCGGCGAGTTCCGCCTCGAGAGCCTCAACCGCGCCGCCCAGGCGTTGGTATTTCGCCAAGAGCGCCGCCGATTGAAGACGCGATTGCTGGAAATTCCGGTGGCTGATCCACAGCGGCTCGAAGAGTGCTGCGTACAGCACCGCGCCGGTTCCCACAGCTAAGGCAAGCGCCAAGGCTCGACTGAACGGGGTTGAGGGTCTCCGTCTCACGGCGCTGGATTCCCCTCGATTGTGGCCGATAGCTGGAACCGTTCGAGGCCATCTTCAAGATCTTGCGAAACGATCGAGCGGAACTCGGCATCCTGAAAATACGGCGACTGTTCGATGATACCGATCAGATCGGAGGCGCTGGCTGAAAAGCCGGCCATGGAAATGCTTGAATCCCGCCGTTGAAAATGCAGCAGCGAGGTGTCATCGGGCAACAGCCGCGTCAACTCAGCGAGCAGCTCGATGTTTGCGGGCGTCTGGTGTTTTTTGCCGGCCAGGAACCCGCCGGCCTCGATCGTCTTATTGATTTCGTCGCGTAAATCTGCCGCCAAATTTGCCTCGGCTTTGGCCGCTGCGACGCGGCTCAGCATGCGCGTAGCCTCCCGGCTCTCGCGATCGATGGGGATATAGACAGCCAACGCGCCCAACAGCAGGGCGAGCATCGCCAATATGAAGCTCAGACGCCCCCCCAGTCTTGCCTGCCCCTTGGCTTGGTCGCCGGGCAGCAGGTTGAACAGCTGGTCTTGCGCCGCATCATCGCCCGCAACTTCTATCGATACAGCATGAAGGCCAACGTCACGGGTCGCCTTTATAACGCCCTCGATCTCGGCCTTGGGGGCGACGGCGAGTTCGACCGAAATCTGTTGCGCCTGATCATCCCGCTCAACGATACGGTAGTCGTAAAAAACGTCGCCCGCCTTGAAAGGCGTGTGGCGGTTCATCTCGAAACCGACCACTTCTCGGAGGTTTTCCTCGGTTGCCAGGGGCAGGCGGATCAATTTTTGTAAGACCTTGTCGCCGGACAATCTGATGGTGGCGTCCGCGCGCCCTCTGCCGAGCTTGCGCGTCAGCTTGGTCATGGCTCTGCGTTGGGATGTGCCCTCGCCCAATGACCTGTCGATACGGCCCAGTTCACGGTATTTACCGATCCTATCGCAGCCGACAATCACCTCTTGCGCGCTGAATTCAAGCACCAGCTTTTGCGACGTTCCCGCAACGGCGCGGCGAAGCCGCAAAGGGATGAAGCCGGCAAGTTCCCCAAACCACCAGGAGAAGAACCCGCGGAGACTGTTGGTAATCGGTTTGAGCGCGCTTTCCATGGGCCCGGACAATATCACGAAGGCGCAGATTGGCGATAAAGAACCAGGAAAGGCCGGCGCTGGTTCGATGCTATCTCCGCGCGGCCGGCTGGTCAGAAGGGCATACGGGTCGCGGGGTGATTTTGCCGGTCAGTCAGGTTCAATCCCGGCCCGGCGCAGGCCGTCTATAGCCTCTTTGGCGCAGGCATCAACATCCCGTCCCGCTGTGTCGAGGGTCAGATCGGCCCGGCCATAAAGCGGCTCACGGCTTTTCAGGATGATTTTGAGTTCTTCCATCGCCGCGCTGTTATCCGCCATCGGGCGGCTATCTCCTTGCGCCAGAACGCGCTGCATATGCTCTTTGGGCTCGGCGCGGAGCCAAACCGTGCAAAACGCCGTCAGCAACAGATCATAAGTGGCCGGGTTCGCGACGATGCCGCCGCCCGTCGCCACCACGACCTTGTCGTATTTGTCGATGATCGCTCTCAATCCGCGTTCCTCAAATCGGCGATAGCCGTCCTGGCCATAGAGAGAAAATAATTCCTCAACCCGAAACCCGCTTGTCTGTTCAATCTGTGTATTGATTTCGACAAACGGAAAACCCAATTGTGCGGCGATCAGCGGGCCGAGCGTCGATTTTCCGGCGCCGCGCAAGCCGATCAGCGCGATGCGATGCTGTTTGGGCGGCTGATCTGTGCCTTGCAGAAGCTTCGTCAGGACTTGTTTTGCCTGGGCGCGGTCTTGTGGCGATGCGCGGCGCAACATCTCTCCGATCAAGGCGGTCTCGCTGGACCATGACTGATCCCCTGCAACCAGCTCTTCCAGCGGGGCGCCGATGGCGCGGGCCACCTGGCGCAGCAGGATAACGGAAATATTCCCTTGGCCGCTTTCGAGCTGGGCCAGATACCGCTCCGAAATCCCGGAGTCCTTGGAGATCAGCTTGCGAGACATGCCGTGGCGGCCTCTGGCATTCCGAACGCGCTCGCCGAGACGTTTGAGAAACGCACTGTCGTCCCGCGACTTAGACTCGGCCGTGGTGGGGGACTCGGCCGTGGTGGGGCGTTTTTCAGAGTCCGAGGGGCTCATACGGGTCATTCACAATCATAAGATTTTCGCCTCGTTTCAGGATTGGTCGAGCTTCACATATTCAAAATCACCGGGCATGTTGTTGATGCCGTGTTTGGGAGCCGCGATCCAACTGGCGAAGGCGCCGGGCTCGATTTCGGGGTTGATGAGCGAAAGGATGAACGCGCTGTCGTCGCCGGATGGCAGCCATTCGTCGCGCCGCCGCAGCCATTCGCCGGCGTCGAGGATATCGCCGCCGGGCGTCGCGGAAACCCCGCCGAACAAGCCGATGGCCCGGTTGAAGGCCTGGTGGGGAAGGGTGATGTGAAACGCTACGCCTGATTTGGCGATCACCTTGTTCCAGCGGCTGACGCCTTTTTGGCAATCCTCCACATAGGCATCGCGCAGACGCATGTTGAGGGCGGTTAGCGCGTTCTCCTCGGTCGTGGTGAACGCTCCATCGATGAGCTTCATCACCGGGTAGGTGTCGTTTATGAGTTGATGGTCGTCTTCGATCCGGGTCTCGCGAAAGCGCCCCTTGATACCGGCGTTGAAGGCATTCGCCGCATTGGTTGATATCTCCGAACCAAACAGATCGAGCGATAACGTGAAATGCAGATTGACCTTTTTCTGAATGGTCGGCAGGTCGATGACGCCGAGCGCTCTGATTTTTTCGACATCGCCGGGATCATCGATGCCGGCGCCGGCCATGGCTTCGCAGGTCCTCTGAACGATGCGTGAAATGCCGGATTCACCCACGAACATATGATGGGCTTCTTCCGTGAGCATGAAGCGGCAGGTGCGCGATAGAGGGTCGAAGCCCGATTGCGCCAGGCTTTCAAGCTGCATCTTGCCGTCGCGGTCGGTAAAGAATGTGAACATGAAAAACGACAGCCAGTCGGGCGTCGCTTCGTTGAAGGCGCCGAGGATGCGAGGGGAATCCTCATCGCCCGATCGGCGGCGCAGCAGCTCTTCAGCTTCTTCGCGGCCGTCCCGCCCGAAGTATTTCTGCAGCAGATACACCATCGCCCAGAGATGCCGGCCTTCTTCCACATTGACCTGGAAAAGATTGCGCATGTCATAGAGTGACGGCGCGGTCTTGCCGAGCAGGCGTTGCTGCTCGACGGATGCCGGTTCGGTGTCGCCCTGCACGACGATCAGGCGGCGCAAAAGCGCGCGGTGTTCGCCCGGCACTTCCTGCCAAGCGGGCTCCCCCTTATGGACGCCGAACGGGATCACGCGCCCGTCTTCCCGCGGCGCGAGCAGGACCCCCCAGCGATAGTCGGGCATTTTCACATAGCCGAACTTGGCCCAGCCCTCGGAGCCCACATTGACCGCCGTCCGGAGATAGACGGGCGCGTCCTGAAAACCATCGGGGCCCATGCTCTTCCACCAGTCGATATAGCCGGGATGCCAGCTTTCCAGGGCCTTGAGCACCCGCCGGTCTTGGGCAAGGCCGACATTGTTGGGAATCAGGCTGTCGTAGTTGACGTCAGACCGTTCGGTCATGGCGTTCTCCTGGTTAAGGTCACGGGTCAAACGCGCTCGAATTGATAAACTGGCCTTTGGCCGGTTCCGTATCGCTTCAGCGCGCCGTCCTCGCCGACCGCGTTTGAGCGCTGGAATATCCAGTTCTGCCAGGCGGTGAGGCGGCCGAATATCTTGGTTTCCATGGTCTCGGGCCCGGCGAACCGCAAGTTGGCCTCCATGCCGACGAGGCCGTCGGGCGAAAAGCTCGCGCGCTCTTCCAGGAACTGACGGGTTTCGTCCTGCCAATCGATGTCGTCAAAGGCGAAGGTCACCAGGCCAAGCTTTTCGGCCTCTTCGGTTTGGATTGAATTGCCGATCTGCGATTTGGCGCCGTCCAGGCTTTCGGGCTCGCCGAGGAATCGGGTCGCAAGCCGCGTGAGGCCGTTGCCCATGGGATAGGCGCCGAAGTTCTGGCTGTTGAGCGCAAGCCGGGCCTCGGGCCGGTTGTCGCCGCCTAGTTGGCCAATGGTCATGTAGGACCGATCGCAGGCGAAGGTAATTTCCGCCATGGTGCCGGCGAAGCAGCTACCGGGCTCGATCATCGCCACCAGAGTTCGCGAGGTCACATCGATGCGCTTGAGAACCCGTTTCCAATAGAGAATGATCTCTCTTGCCAGCCAGTGATCGCCGTGATCGGCCAGGAATGAGTCGTGGCCGAGGACCAATTCGGGGTCACCCAGGCTCTTGAACATCAAGATGCCGATATCGAGCTCATTGAGCCGCAAGTGCAGGATGGCGTCATCGAGTTCGCGGGCAAGCCGCAAGGGCCAAAAGCCGGCCCCCTGATCGATCATCTCATCGAGCGAGGATGGCGGCTCCTGCTTGGGACCCGCAATGATGATGGATGCGGTGCGCGCGGCCCGGTCGATTTCCACCGAGAGCGAGGAATAGGCTATCGAGCTGTCATCGATTTTCCGCTCCAGGGCGGTAAGTTCGATCCCCTTCGCTTTGTTTGGCCTGTCCGATAACGCGGATAAGGTCTGCGCTTTTGTCATGAGCGTCTGTTCGAAAGACGATTTGGGTGCGATGTCGTCGACCAGGCGCCACTCGACGGCGCGCCGCCCCTTCACGCCCTCTTCCAGGGTGCAGAAAACATCCGCATGGTCGCGGCGTACGCGGCGCTTGTCGGTCAGGCGCGTCAGCCCGCCGGTTCCCGGCAAGACCGCGAGCAAGGGCAGCTCGGGGAGTGAAACCGTGGACGAGCCGTCATCCTTCAGCAGGATATAATCCGTCGCCAACGCGAGCTCGTAGCCGCCGCCCGCCGCCGTGCCGTTCACGGCAGTAATGTATTTCTGCCCGGAAAATTCGCTGGCGTCTTCGATGGAATTCCGCGTCTCGTTGGTGAACTTGCAAAAATTCACCTTGTGGGCATGGCTCGCGCCGGCGAGCATGCGGATGTTGGCTCCAGCGCAGAAGACATTCTCTTTCCCCGACCGGAGAATGACCACCTTGACCGTCGGATGCTCGAAGCGAAGCCGCTGGATTGCATCGGAAAGTTCGATATCGACGCTCAGGTCGTAGGTATTGAGCTTCAACGCATAGCCGTCGAACAGGCCGCCCTGCTCATCAACATCCATGGTCAATGTGGCGACATCGCCGTCAAAAGTGAGTGACCAATGCTTGTATCGGGAAGGGTCCGTTAGAAAGTCGACGTCCATGGGGGCCTCGCTTCGGAATCAGGTCAGCTTATGTCTGCGCTGTCGTTTAAATGAAATATAATGCATGTTTAAAGAAAACAGGCATTTTAATTCATATTTGACCGTTTGGCGGCTCGCGGCCTATTCGGCCCGACTGAGATATCCACGGCGCGAAATCAAATATCGCGGAGCTTGAAGCGCTGAATTTTCCCGGTGGCTGTTTTCGGCAGGCTGTCCACATACTCGATCCAGCGCGGGTATTTCCATTTACCGACTTCCTGCTTCACATGGTCCTGCAGCGGCTTTGTGAGAGAGGCCGGATCATGGCCATCCTTGAGGATGATAAAGGCCTTTGGTTTCAGCAGGCCCTCGTCGTCTTCAGCCGGAACGACGGCGGCTTCGAGAACGCTTTCGTGCGAGATCAGGGCGGATTCCACCTCGAAGGGAGACACCCAAATTCCACTCACCTTGAACATATCGTCCGCCCGCCCGCAGTATAAAAAGATACCGCGTTCGTCGCGGCTGTACTGGTCGCCGGTGCGGGTCCATTCGCCTTCAAATGTGGACCGGCTTTTATGGCGCTGGTTCCAGTAGCCGTCGGCGGCGCTGGGGCCCCGAACCAGCAGTTCGCCGATCTCGCCGGTATCCACGCCGGCGCCCTGCTCGTCCACCAGCCTGACATCGTATCCCGGTACCGGCCTGCCGGAAAATCCGTAGCTCACCTCATTGGGAACATTGGACAGGTAAATATGCAGCATCTCTGTCGACCCCACACCATCGAGAATGTCGACGCCGAATTTGGCCTTCCAGGCGGTGCCGAGTTCTTTCGGTAGCGCCTCGCCAGCCGACACGCAGAGACGCAGGCGTTTGCTGCCGTTCTCAGGCGTGCAGCTGTCATCCGCCAGGATCGCCGCATACAGGGTTGGAACGCCGTAGTAGATGGTCGGCTGATGCTTAGCGAGGATTGCGAATACCGCTGCCGGGGTCGGGCGATCAGGCAGCAGGATGGTGGTCGCACCGACGGACATGGGAAAAGACATGCCGTTGCCCAGACCATAGGCGAAGAACAGTTTCGCCGCGGAATACACCACATCGTCCGCAGCGATACCCAGCACACCCTGGCCATACAGCCGTGCGGTTTCCATAAGGCTGGTTTGAATATGTTTGACCCCCTTGGGGTCGCCGGTAGAGCCCGACGAGTAGAGCCAGAACGCCACTTCATCCGCACAGGTCTGCGCCGGTGCGGAAACGTCGGGATGCTTTGCGAGTTCCGCTCGAAAATCGCCGTGCCCGGCCGGCCCTTCGCCAATGACAAATATCTTCTCGAGCGCGGGCAGGTCTTCAAGAATGGGCTCGACTGCCGGCAGTAGCGCCGCTGAAATAAACAACACGCGCGCCCGGGAGTCGGCGAGCATGTATTTATACTGCTCTGTCGTCAGCAGGGTGTTGATAGCGACAGGGCTGACCCCGGCCTTGATGGCGCCCCAGAAAATGGTGGGAAAATCGATCGTGTCGAGGACGATCATGGCGATTCGGTCTTCTCGGCCGATGCCATGGGCTCCGAGCAATTGACCCATACGGTCGGTCGCGCCTTTGAGCTTTGAATATGTGATCGAACGTTCCGTATCGATAAAGGCGACCTTGTCACCCAGACCTATGTCCACGATCCGATCCACGAAATCGATGGCGGCATTATAGCTGCGCGGGTAATCCATGAAGCCCTCTCTCCGGTAAACTCGACGGCGTTGTCAGGCAGAAGATACAGGATAACAACCTCACCGCCTTCAAAAGTCGGCGAATGCGCGCAGCCGGCATCGGAGACATGCCACCCGGATCGGCGCCGGAACCAGTCCCGCGCTATTTGCCGGCATCCTCTATGGGATACACAGGGCCGGTATAATAGGGAAGATTGTCGATACGCGGCGTATAGCTGCCATCATCGATGCAGGCCCGTACATGGGCGGCGATGTCTTCCATTCGCGCGAACCATACGTCGCCCTTGTCCATCATGTACTCAATCATCTTCTCGACCTGCCGCCAGCGTGCCAGACGCCCGGTTGCAAAGGGATGCCAGACGGTGACCCAGAGACCGCCGTAGTCCCACATGGCGTCGAATTCCTCACGGAACGTCTGGAGGCCCTGGGACGGTGCTCTGATCTGCATCTCGTAGTTCAGATCCATGCTGTGCACGAAAGGCGGCCAGTCGTCCATGCCCCAATGGGACGGTAGTTCGATGATTTCCCCTTGGGCGGTGCGCAACACGTAGGGCACATCGTCGCCCATCAGGGATGCATCGTAGAGGAAGCCTTCCTCGATCAGCAGGTCGGCGGAGTGCTTTGAGAAATTATACAGGGGGGCGCGCCATCCGCGGGGCCGCTGGCCGGTCGCTTTTTCGATGACTTCGATGCTGCGCCCCAGCCAGTAGGCTTCCTCGTCGCGGCTCAGACGGTTGGGGTCTTCATGGATATAGCCGTGATGGCCGATCTCATGACCGCCCTGCAAGATCGTCTCGATTGCCGCTGGATAGTTTTCGATACACCAGGCCGGGATATAAAACATCTGGCGGATATCGAACTTCTTATAGGTCTCGACGATGCGGGGCACCGCCACCTCGGGGCCGTAGCGTAGCATGGACATGGCGGAGATACGCGTAATAGAGGTTTTTGGATGGTGCAAATGGAGAATGCTGTCCGCATCCATGTCGAACGTGATGGCTGCCGCGCATTTGGCGCCGTTGGGCCAGGGGACAGGGTTTTTGATCATGAAATATTCTCCATATTTTTCATTACGGCATCACCGAGCCGCCGTTGGGATTGAATTTCTGGCCGGTAATCAGCGCGCGCTTCCCCATGAGAGGCATACTCACTGCATGATCTCCCCGCGATCCACTGTTAACGCCTGGCCTGTGATGTTGTCGGCGGCCTCGGAGGCCAGGAACAGGTAGGTTGCCGCCATGTCTTGTGGCTCCATCAGGCCGCCAATCGCCTGGGCGCTGACAATCTCCGCCAGCAGATCGTCCTCGCTGCGCCCTTGCCGCTCCGCCATGGCTGTCAGGGAGCGCATGGAGGCAACCGTGCGCACCCATCCGGGACAGATCGCATTGACGCTGATGCCGCGCGGCGCAAGCTCCTTAGCCAGGCTGCGCATGAAGCCGAGATTGGCGTGCTTGGAGGCGCAATAAGCGCTGAATTCGGCCTCGGCGGTCTTACCCCACATGGACGAGGTCAAGATGATCCGCCCGCCGTTGCCCATCTTCGGCAGGGCCTCGCGGGTGACGTAATAGGTGCCCATGACGTTGATATCGATGATCCGGCGGAAGGTTTCTTCCACTTCCCGTCCTTCAGCGTTCATGGGCGTGATCAATTCAAGCCCGGCGTTATTGATCAGCACATCGATACGCTCCAGACCGCCGACGGTTGCGGCCACGGCGTCACGCTCGGTGATGTCACAGACCAGACCGGTGACCGGGCGGCCGTATTTTTTCCGATAAATCCGCCGCCACCTCGATGATCGCCTGGCCCGACGACAGGATCGTCATATCGGCGCCGGCTTCGAGAAACCCTTCCGCCACGCCCAATCCAATACCGCGGCTGGCGCCGGTAACCAGGACCTTGCGGCCGGTGAAATTGAAGCCGCTCATGTCATAGGCCCTCTGTCACGGGCGCCATCAGTTCGCGTTCGGCAATTTCCTCGGTACGCCGCGCCTGATCGCGCATGATATCACGCACGTGGTTGCGCAAATGGAAGAAAGCCTCGGATTCCTTGGTCTCCATGGTGCGTTCGCCGGTGATGTGCTCGCCCTGTGAAATTTTAATCCTTGGAATTGGCAGTAATTCCGGAGCTTGGTTGTGCCAACACGGTACCCCTCGGCAGATGAAAATGAACAGTGTTGGACAAAAAACTTAATATTTCTAAAATATTTTAGTCCACCCAATTACAGAGATATGACAGGGGCAGGGCGTGACATCATACGACTATGGGATATGGCGAAAGCCGAGGCGATAATGCCATTGTCGGGAAGCCAGTGTCGGGAAGCCAGTGTCGGAAAGATCGTGAATGTAATGAGCGGGTTGAGGGAAAGTCAAAAGGCGAGCCGGCGAAAAAATATCCTGGACGCAGCCAAACGGCTCTTCCTGGAACGCGGCTACGTGGCCACGACCATTGAAGCCATCGCCGAGACGGCGGCGGTATCGGCTGTCACCGTCTACAATCATTACCGCACCAAGGGCGGTGTGTTGCTGGCCGTGGTCGGTCAGAGCGACAGCCTGCTTATCGAGAAAATCCGTGCCCTTATCGACGACCCGCCCAACGACCTGTTGGACGCGGTGATGGCCTTCTCAGAAACCATCTTCAGTCACGCTTATGCCTATCTCAACAAACCCATCTGGCGTCATGTGATTGCAACCAGCGTCATCGAGGGCGGCTCCGAGTTCGGTCGGGGGTATGAGAAACTGGATGATGCCTTGGCGCGGCTGTTGGCGGAGCTTTTGGAGACGTTCAAGCGAGACGGCGCCCTCGCTGCCGACTTCGACTCACAAACCGCCGGCCATGTTCTCTACAACATCCATAATGCGCGGTTCGTCCAGTTTATGTCCGACGACTCCGCAACGATTGCGGATCTCTATGGCGCCGTCCATTCGGACATGGTTTTACCCTGAGCAACAGGACCGACGCAGCAGTGACCCCCTCCCAGGCGCCACGCAAGTCTGCTTAACTGCGTCTGTCTGGGTAACTGTTGGTAGGAGGCTTTGATGACAAGGGATCCACGTTTTGACATTCTCTTCGAGTCGGTGAAGATCGGTCCCGTCACGGCGAAGAACCGTTTTTTTCAAGTGCCGCATTGCAACGGCTCGGGTTACCGCTATCCGCAGACCCAGGCAACCATGCGCGGCGTCAAGGCGGAAGGCGGCTGGGCCGTGGTCTGCACCGAGTGGTGTTCGATCCATCCTTCGGCGGATACCACGCCGACCACCTCGGCGCGCCTGTGGACCGAGGAAGACGTCCGCACCAATGCGCTGATGACCGAGGCCGTTCACCGCCACGACGCCCTGGCCGGTTGCGAGCTGGCCCACCCGGGTCTCGCCTCGCACAATCTCTACACCCGCCTGCCCGCCATGGGGCCGTCGTCGCGCCCCATGCCGCCCCGCGACTTCCCGGCTCAGGGCCGCGCTATGGACAAGGCCGACATCCGGGATGTGCGCCACTGGCACCGGCGCGGCGTACGCCGTGCAATTGAGGCCGGGTTCGACATCGTCTACGTCTATGTCGGCCACAGCATGACCATATTCACCGATTTCCTGTCGCCCCGGGTCAATCAACGCACCGACGAATATGGCGGCAGCATCGAGAACCGCGCCCGCCTGATCCGCGAAGTGCTGGAGGAGACCAAAGAGGAAGCCGGCGACGCCTGCGCCGTGGCCATCCGGATCTGCGTCGACGAACAATACGGGCCCGACGCCATCACCGCCGAGGACGGCCGGGCGGTGGTCGAGATGTTGGCCGAGCTGCCCGATTTATGGGACGTCAACGTCGGCGGTTTCGACGACATGCTGGGTTCGCGCTTTCGCAAGGAGGGCTGGGAAGAGCCCGGCATCGCCTTCGTCAAGCAGCTCACCAGCAAGCCGGTCGTCGGGGTCGGCCGCTTCACCAGCCCAGACACCATGGTTTCCATGATCAAGCGCGGTGTGCTCGACCTGATCGGCGCGGCGCGGCCCTCGATCGCCGATCCGTTCCTGCCCAACAAGATCGAGGAGGGCCGGCCCGAGGACATCCGCGAATGTATCGGCTGCAATATTTGTCTCGCCTCGAACTCCATGACCGTGCCGATCCGCTGCACCCAGAACCCGACCATGGCCGAGGAATGGCGCCGCGGCTGGCACCCGGAACGGATACCGGCCGCGGGTTCGGACGCCAGGGTGCTGGTCGTCGGAGCCGGCCCGGCGGGCCTCGAGGCGGCGCGCGCTGCCGGGGCGCGTGGCTATGAGGTCGCCCTGGCCGAGGCGGGGCGCGAGCTGGGCGGTCATCTGAATGCCTTCGCCCGCCTGCCCGGCCTGGCCGAATGGATCAGGGTGCGCGACTGGCGCATGGGTCAGATCGACAAGATGGCGAATATTACGGTCTACCGCGAAAGCGAGTTGACCGCCGAGCATGTGCGTGAATTCGGCTTCGAGCATGTCATCGTGGCAACCGGCGCCCGTTGGCGGCGCGATGGCGTCGGCACAAACAACTACCGGCCGATCGAGGGCCACGGCCAGGATCACGTGGTGACGCCCGACGATGTCATGGCCGGCGCCGCGCTACGGTCACCGTTGGTGATTTTCGATAATGACTCCTATGTCATGGGCGGCTGTCTGGCCGAGAAGCTCGTCGGCGAAGGTCATAACGTCACGATAGTAACTCCTTTCCCCCAGGTTTCGCCCTGGCTGCACTTTACGATTGAACTGGTCGAGACCCAGCGCCGGCTCGCCTCGTTGGGTATCACCATCCACGCCAACTACAATCTCGCGGCGATTAAACAGGACGGGGTGGAATTGTCCGGGGTTTACGGCGAGCCGGCCCGCTCGCTCGATGCGGCGAGCGTCGTGCTGGTGACCATGCGCAGCCCCAACGAAGGGCTCTATGGTGAACTGGTGGGCGACCAGGCGGCGTTGACGGCGGCCGGTATTCTCTCGGTCAGGGCGATCGGCGATTGTTTCGCACCGGCGCAGCTTTCCGAGGCGGTGTTCAGCGGCCACCAAGCCGCCCGCGCGCTCGATGGGCCGGATGTCACGGATCAGCCATTCAGGGTCGAGCAGGTACCGGCCACGTTTGAGCCGCCGCTCCCGTGGCAGGGGAACTAGCGGCGAAGGGTATCGTCAAAATCTCGGTCTGCTGGCCCTGAAGCCGTTCGGCCAATCGGCGGGCGGCAGCATTGCATACCAACCGGATGCTTGGTGCATATCGGTCACTAGAGGACTGTCGCTGTCCTAGCCACCGGCGAGGCGGGGCAGGATATAGACCTCGCTGTCGGGCGGCACCGGCTGGAACCAGGTGCCCTGGTAGATCTGGCCGTCGATGGAGACCGCCACGCCGCGCTCCAGCAGGGGCTCGAGCTTGGGGCAGCGCTCGCCGAGCTGGCGCAGCAATGTCTGGATGGTGTCGGCGTCGAGTTCGAACTCGGACTCGCCGCCGGCGGCGTTCTTCAGGGTTCCGCCCAGCATCACCCGGACCATGGCTTATCCCTTACTCCGCCGCCTGGTCCGGGGCGGCCTCGTCCAGCGCCTTCAGCAGCTTGGGCGGCGACATCGGCAGGCTGTTCATTCGTAACCCGGTCGCCGCCGCCAGCGCGTTGGCGATGGCGCCCATGGGCGGGATGATCGACGTCTCGCCGACGCCGCGTACGCCGTATGGATGGTTGGGGTTGGGCACCTCGACGATCACCGTGTCGATCATCGGCAGGTCCGAGGCCACCGGCATGCGGTAGTCGAGGAAGCCCGCGTTTTGCAGCTTGCCGTCCTCGCCGTAGACGTATTCTTCGTTGAGCGCCCAGCCGATGCCCTGGGCGGCGCCGCCCTGGTACTGGCCCTCGACATAGCTTGGATGGATTGCCTTGCCGGCGTCCTGGATCACCGTGTAGCGCAGGATCGTCGTCTTGCCGGTCTCGCGGTCGACCTCGACATCGACGATCTGGGTGGAGAAGCTGACGCCGGCGCCCTTGGCGGTGAACTCGGCATGGCCGGCGATGGGCCCGCCGGTCTTGGCGGCCAGCTTGGCGATCTCGGTCAGCGGCATGGGGTCGAACTTGCCGGCGTTGTCGCCCGAAGGCCGCGCTGCGCCGTCTTCCCAGACCACCGCGTCAGGAGAAATGCCCCAGACGCCCGCCGCCCGGGCACAGAGATCCTCGATCACGTTGCGCGCGGCCTGGATCGCCGCCATGCCGCAGGCGAAGGTGACCCGGCTGCCGCCGGTCACATCGTTGAAGCCGAGCGCGTTGGTGTCGACGACGGTGGCCTGGACCTTCGAATAATCGATGCCCAGCTCCTCGGCCACCATCTGGCACATGGAGGCGCGCGAGCCGCCGATATCCGGCGTGCCGACGGCGACCGCCGCCGTACCGTCGTCCTGGATGTTCAGGGTGACGCAGGTTTCACCGTCCCAGTTGAACCAATAGCCGCTGGCGACGCCGCGGCCCTGGCCGGGCTTGAGTGGCACTTGGTAGTGCTCGTGGGCCTTCGCCGCTTCAAGGGTTTCGACGTAGCCGATGGCGCCAAACTTGGGGCCGTAGGCCGCCTGGCTGCCCTCGATGGGCGCGTTCTTGAGCCTAAAATTGATGGGGTCCATGCCGACCCGGCCGGCGATCTCGTCCATCACGCTCTCGACGGCGAAAGCCGCCATCGGCGCGCCGGGTGCGCGGTAGGCCGCCGCCTTGGGCCGGTTGGTAACCACCACGTAGCCGACCACCAGAACATGGGCAATGTCGTAGCAGGCGAAGGCGGTCATCGATGCCGCCCCGGTCGGCGCACTGGGAAAGGCGCCGCCCTGGTATTTGAGCACTGCCTCGGCGGCGGTGATCCGGCCATCTTTGGTGACACCGACCTTGACCGACATGCTGGTGCTGGCCGTCGGGCCGGTGCCCTTGAAGACGTCCTCACGGCTCATCACCAGCTTGACCGGCCGTCCCGCCTTGCGCGACAGGGCCAGGGCCAGCGGTTCAATGAAGACCTGCGTCTTGCCGCCGAAGCCACCGCCGATTTCGGAGGCGGTCACCCGCAGCTTGGACATCTCCATATCGAGAATCTTTGCGCAGCTGTTGCGCGCAGAGAAATGGCCCTGGGTGCAGCACCACAGCTCGGCGCTACCGTCTCCGCTGACGGTGGCGAGGCAGGCCTGGGGTTCGATATAGCCCTGGTGCACGGCCTCGGTGGTGAAGTCGCGCTCGATGACGATGTCGGCCTCGGAGAATCCCTCGGCGGTATCTCCGAGACTGACCTCGACACGCTGAGCGACATTCGACGGCGTGTCGGGTGTGGGCTCGACGCCAGAGGTGAACATGTCATCGTGGAGAACCGGCGCGTCCGGCTTCATGGCCTCGTCCACGTCGGTGACGTGGGGCAGCGGCTCGTAGTCGACCTCAATCAGGCCGAGCGCCTTGTTGGCGATGGCGGCGCTGATTGCCGCCACGGCGGCCACCGTATGGCCCTCGTAGAGCGCCTTGTCGCGCGCCATGACGTTGTGTGCGGTGTAGCGTAAATCCTCGTCGCCCTCGCTGGGGATGCGCTCGCCCGAACCGACGTCGGGGAAATCGTCTCGGGTGATCACGGCCTTGACCCCGGCAAGCGCCTCGGCCTTGGTGGTATCGATGGCGTGGATTCTGGCATGCGGGTGCGGGCTGCGCAGCACTTTGGCGATAAGCATGCCGGGCGCCGATAAGTCGGCGCCGTAGCGCGCCCGGCCGGTCACCTTGTCGACCCCATCGGGCCTTAGCGGCCGCTTGCCGATTTGCTTCAGCTCGCGTTCGGAGTAAGTCAGGCCTTTGGCGATGGTCATGATGAACTCTCCCTCAGCTCGGCGGCGCAATCGAGCACCGCCCGGATGATCTTGTCGTAGCCCGTGCAGCGGCACAGGTTCCCGGCCAGCCAGTAGCGTACCTCGGTCTCGCTGGGGTCCAGATTCTGCTCAAGCAGGGCCTTGGCGGCAACGAGGATGCCGGGGATGCAGACGCCGCATTGCAACGCCGCATGCTCAAGGAACTTGCTCTGCAAAGGGTGCAGGACCTCGCCATCGGCCATACCCTCGATGGTCTCGATGCGGCGGCCCTCAGCCTCGGCGCCGAGCACCAGGCAGGCGCAAACCAGGCGGCCGTCGAGGGTGACGCTGCAGGCGCCGCAATCGCCCGAGGCGCAGCCTTCCTTGGCTCCCGTGAGGCCAAGCCGGTCGCGCAGCACGTCGAGCAGGGTCTCCTGGGGTTCGCAGAGAAACTCGATAGCGTCGCCGTTGATGGTGGTCGATATATGACAGTTGCTCATTAGCATGCCCTCGCCCGTTCCAGCGCTATTCCGGTGGCGCGCCGCGCCAGGACGCCGGCGACCTTGATCCTGAAGTCCTTGGTGCCGCGCATATCGTCGATCGGCCGGCAGGCGGCCGATGTC
>JAYGED010000029.1:0-27758 GCA_046582565.1 Alphaproteobacteria bacterium | reverse complement strand
CGGATATGGAACGGCGGCTGTTCGCCATGATGCGTGAAGAAATTACCGACACGGCTGCGTAATCGAGAGTTTTTTCGCAAAAACAAAATCGTCATCCCAAAACTGTAACCAAGGAGGTAGAGATGCGTAGATTTTTTCAAGTCACCAAGCGACTATCCCAATTGGCGCTCGCGCTTGGGATATTGAGCGTTCCGGCCACCGTCCTGTCGACGGCGGCGCGGGCAGCCGAGCAAGTCGACATCGCGATCATTTCCTTTTCGCCCTATGCACCCTGGTACATCGTCAAAGAAAAGGGCATGGCCAAGGACATCGATATCAACATCAGAATCATTGAAGACATCACGGCAAAGAATGCCGCCCTGACCAGCGGCACCGTACCCTGTATGTTGAACACGTTGGATTCGGTGGTCGTGGCACGGGCCGCCGGCATACCGGTTAAAGTCATCGCCATTCCCGCCATGTCTTATGGCCTGGATGAGATGGTCGTCTCTGCAGAGATTAAATCGGTTGCGGATTTCCCCGGCAAAAGCTTCGGCGCCGATTATGCCTTCCTCAATCATATGTGGATGCTGCTGACCTTGAAAGGCGCCAACATTCCCTTCGATTCCCTGACCCACAAGATCATGCTGCCGCAAGACGCCGCGGCGGCATTTACCAGCGGGGGCCTGGACATTGACGTTAATTACAAGCCGTTTTCCAGCCAGTCCCTTGAGCGCGAAGGCGCTTATGCCCTCAAGACCAGTCTTACGGACCGGACCTGGGAGCGCGGGCTGATTTCGGAAGCCATTGCTTGCAACGAGACCTGGTTGGCTGAGAAACCGGCTGTGGCAAAAGAGCTGCTGCGTTCCTGGTTTGAGGCGGTGGATTGGTGGAAGAAAAATCCCAATGAGGGCAATGAAATTGTCGCCAAGGGACTGGATTGGCCGATCGCCGACGTGAGAGAGACCCAGTACGGCGCCATCATGCTGAACCTGGATCAAAACCTGGGTGCTTTTGGTGTTGGTGACGGAAAGGCTGTTTGCCAGAGTCTTCCCGAAGGCGTGCCTGCTGGCCCGTCAGAGCCCAGCGGTTGGGGCGCCAAGCTGTTCGGCGGAAAGCCGGACTGCCAAGCTGGATATCTCGGTGACACCTGGGACCTGTTCGGCAGCGTCTATAAGGAGGCCGGGGTCTATGATTCGCCGGTTTCTTCCAGTGAAGGCCTGGATAGCAGCATCCTTGAGGCGTTGAATTCCGAAAACGCCACAGAGACGTATAACTCCAACGCATGGATAGGCCGGGTCGGTCTATAGATCGGTCGTGTCGCTGGGAGCGGTTGGATGATTTCAGCCGCTCCGTCGACCACCAACGACCGTTACCCATGATTTTTAAAAGGGACACCAGACATGCCGGATCCGAAAACAGGTGAGCTGCGCGGCAACCGTAATCTAAAAAAGCTGGCGCGGATTTCACAAACCAAGCAGCAGGAGGAGATCGAGCGCGGGCTTGAGCTTGGGCTTGAAGCCGCTGACTCAATCAATGACCGCTCCATATCGCTGTTCAGCCGCGGCCATCTGCCGGCCTTTGCCGGGATTAACACCTTCATGAAAACGCCCTATTGCGAGGACATACGCGAGATCGGAAAATATGAAGCGGCCTTTGTCGGCGCGCCGTTCGATACCGGCACGACCTATCGGCCGGGAGCGAGATTCGGACCCCAGGGGGTGCGGCGTATCTCCGCCGTATACGACGGCTATTGCGTTGACGGCGCGGTTGATCTGTTCGAGGAGTTGGACCTCTGCGACGCCGGTGACATCTTCGTCATTCCGGGAAATATCGAAAAGACATTCGACCAAGTGACCAAGGCGGTGTCCCATATATACACGTCAGGCGTCTTCCCCATTATCGTCGGCGGGGATCACAGCCTGGGTTATCCCAATGTGCGAGGCGTGGCGCCGCATATCGACGGCAATGTGGGGATCATCCATTTCGACCGCCATCTCGATACCCAGGACATCGACATGGATGAACGCATGCACACAACGCCGTGGTACTGGACCACCAACGATCATGAATCCGTCGAGCATCATAAGACGCATCAGCATCACAGCCATATGCATGATGTCGGCCTGTCGAACTGCCCGCCGAAAAACCTGGTGCAGATCGGCATCGGTGGCTGGTACGGCAACCGGCCCGGATCGGAAGTCGCCCGTGACCGTGGAACCAGTGTCATCACCATGAAGGATTTCGAGGAGCTGGGCACCGAAGGAACCGCTAAACTTGCCCTTGAGCTGGCCTGGAAGGACGCCGACGCGGTTTATCTGTCCTTCGATATCGACAGCATAGATCCAGGCTTCGCGCCGGGCACGGGAACCCCTGAGCCGGGCGGATTTACACCGCGTGAAGCCCTTGAAATGGTGCGGATCGTCGCTGCCGAAGGCCTCTGCGCCATGGAGGTGGTCGAAGTGTCGCCGCCCTATGATGTCAACGACAGTACCTCCCAACTGGCCTGCCGCGTCATCCTGGATGCCATCGGAACGATGGTATCCGTCGGCAAACTCGGCCATCGCGATAAGGTCATGGCGCCGGAATAGCCGCCGCCTCAAAAGCAGGAAGGAGGGATTGCAATATTCAGTTTGTTTGGATTTGGCTTCCTGTTGGGAATGCAGCACGCCTTGGAAGCGGATCATATAGCGGCCGTTGCAAGCCTTACCAGCGGAGAAATGTCATCAAGGCGCGCCATAGTGCATGGTGCAACTTGGGGACTTGGCCACACATTGTCGTTACTGATCTTCGGCGGAGCGGTCCTGTTGTTTGGCCTGCAGCTCAGTGAACAGCTTTCGCAGTGGCTGGAGTTGGCCGTAGGCGCGATGCTGGTTTGGTTAGGGACAAGAGTTCTTTATCGCGTATGGTGCGAACGGCTGCATATTCATATGCATGGTCATGCGGATGGGACAGTCCATATGCACGCTCACGGCCATCATGGCGGGCAAGAAAAACCTCGGCATGATCACCTTCACCAACGAATATCACCTGGGGCATACCTCCAGACCCTGACCATCGGCATCATGCATGGCATGGCCGGCACAGCGGCCCTGTTGGTATTCGTTGCGGCGGCAGCAGTCGACACTGTCTCTCAAGGAATTGGTTATATTTCAATATTTGGTCTTGGGTCTGTGCTTGGCATGGCGATGCTTTCTGTTGTCATCGTTTGTCCGGCAGCCTTAGTCAGCCGGTCGCTTCCCAATTTCGGTCGATCGCTACGGGTAATAGTTGGCCTCGGGACATCCGCAATGGGTGGGTTTGTCCTAGTCGCCTACTGGGTACAATAATCTGCATTCAATTTGCGCATCCCGCGTGGTGCGAAGACCGGCTTGCGGTAAACCACAAAGATTCCAGACCGAACTGTGCCATCCGAGTTCGCAAGAAAACCTACTCCTGCCCAGTGAATGGCTACCATCAAAAAAATTGATCAAAATATTCTGTCCGGCGGGGGAATGAACCGGTCTGTTCGTTAAGGTCTTCATACTTCCGCTTATGGCGATGAGTGAAATAGGTCCGCTTTACCCCCGAAAGCGGACATTCTGAGCCGGGCGTTCGAGTCGCCTGCTCTCTTACCGCGCCACGGTGAATCTACTGCCTGTGTTCGGCTAACTCCACGACCTTACTGGGCGCTGAGTTGCCCGCGATGACTTTTTCGAGCTTGCGGCCCCAGCGTTCCAAGGCAGCGCGCTTCTCGTCGAAATATTCATACTGATCGTAGATGCCGGTCACAGTGGTGTCGGTGTGATTTAGCACCTTGGAGACGATGAACCGCTCAACTCGGAGCGCGGACATAGACGTTGCGGCGCTTCTCCTTAGATCGTGTGGTGTCACGTTTTCGACACCGACAAGGCCAAGGTTCGTGCTTAGGGCACGACTCACAGCGCGCGGGGTGATGGGTTTGTCGCCGATAAGTGAGGGGAACAGGAAGCGGGAAGGGGGCTGGCCCGGCTTGGTTTCCGGCGCAATCGCCTCAATGGAGTCGAGCAGGTTAAGGGCAATCGGTGAGAGCGGGACAATGTGAATTTTGTTGTTCTTGGTTTTTCCGCTGGAATGGCCCACAGCCCCTTGTCACGATCTAACTCCGACCATTCGGCGGCTACAACCTCTCCCCGTCGCTGTGCGGTTGCGAGTTGGAACTTGAGGGCCAAGCGGACCGCCTCAGTCATTTGCGCTTTGGCAAGACCATGCCAGAATGTATGAATTTCGGTATCTTTGAGCGCCCTATATCGACTTGTCTCTTTCGAGCGGCGCTTGATGCTTACGCATGGGGTCGTGCCCAAAATATCGCTCTCAACGGCCCACGAAAAAACGCGCCTAATGATAGCCAACGTCCGGTTGGCCCCCACCGGAGCACCACGGGCAACAATGCCGTCGAGCAACGAAATAATATCGCGGCGGGTGATGTCCTTGGCTTTTCGTTGTCCTAAAACTGGAATTACGTCTTTCCGTAAAATTCGCTCATCCTCGGCGGCGCTGCTTTTATTTGGCTTTGCCCATTTCAAGATATTCCTCGACCAACTCGGTAACGGTTTCGGCACCACGCTCCGCTATGTTTGCTTCAACGGTCTCGTTGGCGGGGTCGCGGCCTTCATCGAGTGCCTTCATGGCTTGGGCGTGTTTTATGTTCGCGTCGACCAATGACATCTTATTCGGCCCCTTGCCGTATATGCCCAACGTCATTCGTCGAGCCTTTCCTTTCCGCCAGTACATATAGACGAAAGTTTTCCTGTTTTTCGGGCTGACGCGAACGCCCAGACCAGTACGACCGTCCTCCCAAACTTCATATCTTTGTGTCTTGGGCTTGAGTTTGCGGATTCCAACGTCGGTCATTCTCATGGTTTCACCCTTAATGCGCATGGGGTAGGGGTTAGGGTAGGGTTTATACATACGCTTCGGTGAAACGTGAAGAAATGGGAAGAAACAGGTAATATGCTGATATAACCTAACTAATCTATGGTTTCTGTGTCCTTGGGAATGCGATGATGCGGCCTGAAACAGTTATAATACCTGTCTGGGGGACAGGTGGTCGCAGGTTCGAATCCTGCCGCTCCGACCAATTACTTCAATGATCCCAGATATAGTCAGCCCCGGCCCAGCCCCGCCCCAGCCCCGCCATTGCCGTGAGGTCGCATTTCATGCCACTCTCGGCTCATATTCACAGTAAATTTGAGGAACGAGGTGGCAGCAGATAAAAAAGGCAGCAAAAAAGCCGACAAAGAGGCCGCTACGAAAGATAGCAAGAAAGCCAAGTCCCCGAACACCAATACCGAGACCCCCGAGGCCGCTGCCAAAACGCCGGAAGCTACGCCCGACGCCGCGCGGCCCTCGCTGCCGCTTTTCTATTCAGACCCGCACGCGTTGACCGTTGAGCGCCACGGCTCGAAAGCGATAATGTCGAACGCTGATTACAGCTTCGCCAAGGATACAAATTCGGTGCCCATGACGGCGATGGAATTTTCCCAGGCTGTGCGCCATTACCCAATTGTCTTTTCCGCCGCCGCCCCGGTGTTGCCGGTCGCTGTTTTGGGTTTGAGCGGCGCGAGGAACCAGTTCGTGTCCGGCGAAGATGGCGCCTGGCGCGCCAAAACCTATATTCCCGCTTATGTGCGCCGTTACCCCTTCATACTGATGGAAAGCCCAGACAAGCTTCAATTCACCCTTTGTATCGATGAAGCCGCGTCTCACTATGGCGATGAAGGCAACTCCCTGTTCGAAGGCGATGAAGCTTCAGAGATCTGCAAGAAAGCCCTGGAATTCTGTTCCACCTATCAAGGGCAGCACAGCTTCACGCTCGAATTCACGGCGACGCTCGAAAAATACGGCCTTCTGGTGGATAACCAAGCCGCGCTCACCCTGACTACAGGTGAAAAAATATCGCTGAGCGGGTTCCGGGTTATCGATGAAGAGAAATTCACTAACCTGCCCGACGATGTGTTTCTCGAATGGCGCAAGCGCGGCTGGATCCCCCTGGTCTACTGCCATCTTCTCTCCATGAGCAACTGGCAGCCCATGGGTGATGAGATCGTTAGTGAAAGAAACGCCGCAGGGACTTCATAGAACTTTATCACCGGGAGAGCGCATGTCACTCATCATAAACGATTCACCCGAGGCCCTGCTGTCCGACGAAGACCTCGCCGTATGGCGTTCCATCCCGACAGCGGTGATCAGCGATGAACTCAATCGGTCCTGCACCATGGCGGGGGCCATAAAGCCTATCGCCGAGGGCATGACCTTCGCCGGCCAGGCGCTCACCGTGCAGTGTATGGTCGGTGACAATGCACCCCTGCATTATGCCCTGGCCTCGGCATGGGCGGGCTGTGTCCTGGTGGTCGATGCGCGCGGTCATATGGATACGGCGGTCTGGGGCGGCGTGCTGACCCATGCGGCAAAGGTCAAGGGTGTCAGCGCCATAGTCGTCGATGGCAGCATTCGCGATGTGGAAGAAATTCGCCAGTCAGGCTTCCCCCTGTTCACCCGAGGTGTCGTGCCCAACGGCCCGCACAAGGGATTCGGCGGCAGCATCAATGCACCCATTTCTTGCGCCGGCGTGGCGGTCAATCCGGGAGACCTTGTGGTCGGCGACGCCGATGGAGTGGTCGTCATGCGGCCGGATCAAATGACCGGTTTGCTCGACCGTAGCCGGGCGCGCATGGCCAAGGAGGAAGGTATCCTGGCCAAGCTGGACGCCGGGATCGATTCATATGTTCTACAAGGATTGCCGCCGCCGGATACCTTTGGCTAGTTTTTTTAGATCAACCAGATCCCTTGCGCGGAAATATCGCTGACCACGGCGCTTATATTCTCCGCGCTTTCGGAGAAGCCGAGCAGGGCGTCGGTTCTATCGATTACGTTGGCGTCTAAGTTACTCGTCCAGGCGGCCAGCCCGCCATCATCCGGTGAGCGATCCAAGACATTGCTGTAGAGCAAATTCACATAGTCTGAAACGGAAACGTCGCTTCCATAAAGATCAGTAAATTCTACGCTTTGCAGGAATGCGTTGGCCAGCTCCTTCAGCGTTAGCCCGCGCTCTTCAAGGGCTGCGACGTTCCATGACAAACCGACGTCATCCGGGTTCCGGCCAAAAGAAGCTCTATACAGCCGGTAGACGGGCGCCGCGATGTCATTCTCGACGTCGAGAACCAGCGTTCCATCCGAGAAAGTAATACGCTCAATCGTCATCAAGCCGTCGGTTTCCGAGTTCACGGTAACCAGGGTTCTATCCGGCTCAATGATCACAGAGGCCGAAGCGCGGTCGATGCTGTAGAGGGCAATGTCGGCGCCGGAGCCTCCGATTAGTAAATCATTGCCGCCGCTTGCAGTGAGAGTGTCGTCTCCCGCGCCGCCATTGAGGGAATCATGGCCATCAGTCCCAACGAGGGTGTCGTCTGTGTTGTTGTCTTGAATCGAAGTGATGTCTAAAAGCGTATCGTTTGCGATGATGTTGGCGTTGATAATCTCTATCGTCTCGGTATCCAGAAAGGCGCCGTAACCGCCGGCGCCGGAAACAATTCCAACGACCGTCAACTCACCATCGATAGATTGGAAAACCGGCCCGCCGCTGTTGCCCGGAGCGGCCTCGTTGGTATAGCGGATGATATTTGTGGTTTTATCAATGCTGGTTGTTGTGCCGCTTGGATCGCTGGATAAAATATCGACGCCGATGTTTGATCCGTAACCGGTGACGGTAGTGGTTAGGCCGATGAAGCCCGAGGCCGACATAGTGGCAAAACCAAGAATGCTGCCGATAGGCTCGGTGATACCAATGATCGCATAATCGCTTCCGACCTCATCGAAGGGAATCGTTCCGTCAGGGTTTCCGATGGGATTGAAGTCGTATTCGGCGTCTCCGTTGTAAAAATAAAAATATTCATCAGAGCCGCTAATGTTGGAGCGCCCCGCATATAGCCGTATGTCTTGAATGGTGCGATTGGCGGAATAGACAACATGACTGGCCGTCAGGATGTCGTTGTCGCCGACAATAATTCCCGAACCTTCTACATATGTCGTCGAGCCTGAAAACAGAATTTCGATATCGACGACCAACCGATAGGGTGTCGAACCGATTTCCGATGATGTGACGCTGGTGAAGGCCATGCCGGATTTTAAAGCTTCAAATTAAGAGGGTGTATAGTAAATAGCATTTTCTTCACAGATTGTAACTCAAGCGGCCACGGCAGGCTGTGTTCTCCGTCACAATGGCGCTGTCTGATTGGGGCTCACAGAGAGGCGATCATGAGGTAAGCCTCTCCCGTGTAGCGCACGAGCGGGTGTTCGACGACCGGCTCGCGGCCCACCACCTTGAATCCCCGTTTCTCGTACAGCGCCACCGCTCCGGTATTCCCGCCGTAGACGAGGAGGCTGATTTCAGTGAATGCCGCCTCCTTGCCATGCTCGAACGCCAAGGACAGAAGAGACGAGGCGATCCCCCGCCGGCAAAACTCAGGATAAACCGAGATTGCGTTGACAAAATAAGTGCCGGGAGCGGGAAGATCTTCAAACGGTTTGAGAATTGCATAGCGTTCTTCCGGTACGCGCGGATCGGGTGGCGGATCGTTCGCGTAGTCGTCGAAGGGGAAGGCGTGTAACGCTCCAGCGATCTGCCCGTCCTGTTCAGCGATCCAGTGGTTTTCGTGGAAATCGGTGGTGCCTGATTGAGAGTAATAGGGCTCAAGGACGCTTTCGATCGATTGATCCGGAAACAGCCCGTCATAGAGGGCCTCTTCGCATCCTCCGTCCGCCATGATAACGAATCGCGAAAGATGGAGTGTATCGCCGATGGTTGCCCGCCGGAAGGTCATCATCTCGCTCTCCAGATCCGGTTGCGCGGTACATCTGCAAAGTCAGTGGGGCAACGATACCACAACCAGAAGTGATCCGTGAAAGCCGCTTGAGCTTCAAGTCAGCCGATTTGGATTATTCGTCTGAATGATCCTCCGCAATTTCATCCATGCTTTCGGGCTGATCCTCGGCGGCGCTTTGTTCGATTGTAGCTTCTTCGACGAGCTCGGCGAAAGAATTGCCGCTTTCTGAATCGGTGAATGGTTCGGACAGGAGGGCGAGCAGCGCCGCCTGGGTTGCGCTGGAGATCGGGCTTCTATCGATCAGTCGAGAGGTTTGGATTTCCTGGGGTTTGACCTCTTCGGTTATCTCATTTTCCGCCTGCGCCCAGGGTGTGTTTCGGTTGTTTGAATTGGAGTTGGAATCCGACATTCCGGTCAGGGAATGCCCTCCGTTATTGGTCTTATCTGGCCCCTTGACGATGGGCGCTATGGGCGACGGAATAAGCATTTTCCGGTTCCAAGGGTTGAATGTCCTTAGGTTTACATGCAAATTTCACGCCATCGCCGCGCCGATGCTATGGGTTTGATATTCAGTGACTTATTGTCGCCAAGGGGGGAATTTTTTCTGATCACCCGGCAATATTTGCCGATTGGGGAAAATATTTCCCCCCGGCGCCATGACGCGAGACGATTCTTGAGTGAGGCCTATTTATTGATCCGTCTGCGCCCTAATTTACAGGCTGGTTCTGAATCGGGAGTTTATTATGTCTGGTCTGACAGCCAAAACCTGCGTGCCCTGCAGAGGCGGGGTGCCGCCGCTGAGCGCCGAGGAAGCGAAACATTACCTTGGGCAGACGCCCAGCTGGGCGCTCGACGGCGAGGTGACCAGAATCGAACGCCGCTTTGCCTTCGGCGACTTCACCGGTGCGCTGGAGTTTGTCAATGTGGTGGGGGCGCTGGCCGAGGAAGAAGGCCATCATCCCGATATCAGTTTCGGATGGGGCTACTGCAACATCGTTCTCTACACCCACAAGATTAAAGGCCTGCACGAAAACGACTTCATCATGGCGGCCAAGATCGATCGTTTAGGATAAGTTTTCATCGGCTTGCCGGGCGTCGGCCGGGGCGATACAGTCGCCGCGTAATGAAATGCTTCGCCCCCATTCTCGCCCGCGCCCAAAAGCGCGCCGGCGGATCCCAATCCCTTGAAGAGCTGTTGCTGTCTCCCGTCGACGCCGAGGATTTGCGGGCCATGGCGGATGACCGTTATTTTTCGCTGATGAGCCTGCGCGTGTTCCGCGCCGGGCTCAAGCATTCCATGGTCGATGCCCGTTGGCCGGCCTTCGAGGAGGTGTTTCACGGTTTCAATCCGCGCCGCGTCTGGTCCATGAACGACGAGGAGCTCGAGCGCCTGATGGACGAGAAACGAATTATCCGTCACTGGGGCAAGATCAAGGCGACGCGGGAGAACGCCGCCGCCATGGTCGTGGTGATGGATGAATTCGGATCCTTCGGCGCCTATCTGGCGGACTGGCCGGCAGACGACATCATGGGCCTCTGGGTCGACATGACCAAACGCTTCAGTCAGTTGGGCGGCAACTCAGGCCCCTATTTCCTTCGCATGGCGGGCAAGGACAGTTTCCTGCTCACCGGCGACGTGGTGCGCGCCCTGATCGAGGCCGGCGTCATCGCCAAGAAACCGAATACCAAGGACGCCAAGGCGGCAACGGCCGCGGCGTTCAACCAGTGGGCCGCCGAGACCGGCCGGCCGCTCTGTCAAATTAGCCGCATCCTGGCGCTCTCGGTGGGTTGAACAGCGCCCAAGACGTGTCCTATTCTGATCATCGCACGAAGGGAGACCAATCATGTTCGACAAGACAGTCGATTATATTCATATGGCCGACGGCACGGCTGAGGACTATGCCATGCTCGCCGCCAATTCGGCCGCCAATCCCATACCGGTAGCCGATAATGTAATGGGGCTGCTCAAGGGTCTGATCGGCAATAACGACGGCAACAAGATCGACCGCTATCAGCATTCGCTGCAGACCGCCACCCGGGCCTTCAATGACGACGCCGACGAGGAAATGACGGTGGTCGCGCTGCTCCACGATATCGGCGACTTGTACGCGCCGCACAATCATTCGGCCTTCGCCGCGTCGGTGTTACGGCCCTATATATCCGATGACAACCATTGGCTGGTTCTCCACCACGGGATCTTCCAGGGCTATTTCTATTTCCATCACTACGGCCGCGATCGCGACGCGCGCGAGCAATTCCGTGACCATCCCATGTTCGAGAAGACGGCGGAATTCTGTGAGCTCTGGGATCAGAAGTCGTTCGACCCCGATTATGAAACCATGACGCTGGAAGATTTCGAGCCCATGGTGCGGCGGATCATTGCAAAGCCCGGCGAGAAGTTCGTCTAACCATGATCGACCAGGCGAGGGCGCGGACGGCGCGCTTTCAGGCGCGTATGCAAGCGGAAGGCGTCGATCTGGCCATCCTGTCCGATGAAAGTTCCATCGCTTATTTCGCGGGCTTTTGGGGCTATCTCGGGATGGAATTTGGCCGCCCGACTTTCCTGGTCCTGCCCGCCGACGGCGCGCCGGTCGTGGTCACGCCCTGCATGGAAAGTGAAATGGTCGGCGCCATGACCTGGGTCGAGGATGTGCGGGGCTGGGAAGATGCCGGTCAACGCGGCTGGGCGGCAGTGCTGGGAGAGGTGATCGGCGATTCTCCCGCCGCGATCTGGGCGGAACGTAATCTCCTTCCGGCCCTGGTTCGGAATTTTTTCGACGAGCGCTATCCTGCCGTCCCCTTGAAAGACATCGCACCCCTGATCGGCGCCATGCGGATGATCAAATCGCCTGAGGAAATCGCCGTCATGACCAAGGCCGGCGAGATAGCGGGGGCCATGATGGCGGCGGCCGAAGGCTCACTCGCCGAGGGCGCGCCGGAGTATGAATCAGCGCTTGCGGTAATCAACGCCGGCACCCGTAAGGCGGCGGGGTTTCTCACGAGTAAAGGTTGGGACGCCTTCATCTCGCCGATGATCCATAATCTACAGGTTCTGCAAAGCGGCAGAGATACCTCCATGGTTCATCGCCGCGCCAGCGTGAAGCTGTATGAGCGCGGCGATCCGGTCTATTTCTGCTTTTGCAATATGGCCCAGTTCAAGCTCTATAAGCTCGGCTTCGATCGCATGTTTTTTATCGGCGAGGTCGATGATGAGGCGGCGCGGGTCCAGGAGGCTGCAATCGCTGCTCAGGCCGCCGCCGTGGCTGCGATCCGACCCGGCGTGAAGGCCGAAGATATCGCCGCCGCCGCCGACGTGGTTTATGGCGAGCGCGGCTACGCCACCGGTTATCGAACCGGACGGTCCATCGGCATGTCCTATCTGGAAGCGCCGGAAATGAAGGCCGGCGATGAGACCATTTTGCAGCCGGGTATGACCTTCGCGGTCGATGGCGGTATTTCTGTCGATGGGGTCTGCGGCGGCCGCATCGGCGATTCCATCGTCGTGACCGAGAACGGCTGTGATTATTTGACTAGCTATCCCCGCGAACTGATTGTTGTATGAAGGTCGGCATATTCCAACCGGAAGCGGCCCCGTCGACACCGAATGAGCGTCTCGCCAGATTGGACGCCGCGCTTGAAGCCCAGCAAGACCTCGATCTGATGATCTGCCCGGAGCTGTTTCTCTCGGGCTTTGCCGACCCTGACTTGATCGCCAAGTGGGCCGAGACGAGCGATGGCCCATCGTCCCAGGCGGCGGCGGCAATCGCGCGCAACCATGGTGTGGCACTGGTCTACGGCTATCCGGAATCGGCCGACGGCAAGCTCTATAATGCGGCGCTCTATATCTCCAAATCCGGCGATAAGCGGATCAACCATCGCAAGCGGGCCTTGCCCACACCCTATGAGGAAAGCCTGTTTACGGTCGGCTCCGAGGCATCGATCTTCACCCTCGATAGCGGCCTCAAGGCGGGGATTCTGATCTGCTATGAAGCGGAATTCCCCGAAGCGGTGCGCGCCTGCGCCATTGCCGGCGCCGACCTGGTCATCGTGCCGACCGCTCTCGGCATCGATTGGCGCGTCGTCTCGCGCCAGGTCATGCGGGCCAGGGCGTTCGAGAGCGGGGTGTTTCTCGCCTATGCCAACCATGCGGGCACGGAGGGCGCCATGAACTATATCGGCGACAGCGTGATCATCTCGCCCCTGGGCGAGGACATGGCGCGGGCCGGCAGCGGCGAGACAGTGATCACCGCGGATATCGACATATCAACCTTACCCGCCATTCGCCAGCGCCTGCCTTTTCTTCGGGATTATAAATCATTTAGGACGGCCCATGATTGACCACTTCAAGCCCATGCGCATTGCCACCGACGGCGCTGAAATCAATCTGGTGACGGGAGGCGAGGGGCCGCCTCTGCTGTTGCTCCACGGTTATCCTCAGAACTTGACCATGTGGCGCAAGATTATGCCACGCCTGGCGCGTCACTTTACCGTGGTGGCAAGCGATCTGCGCGGCTATGGCGACAGCGCCAAGCCACCGGGAGGCGAAGATCATGGCGGTTATTCGAAACGCGCCATGGCGCTCGATCAGCTCCAGGTCATGAACCAGCTCGGCCATGACCGCTTCTTCGTCGCCGGTCATGATCGGGGCGGGCGGGTTGCTCATCGCATGGCGCTCGATCACGGCGACGCCGTCTCGCGCCTCGCCGTGCTCGATATCGTGCCCACCCACAAGCTTTTCGCGACCACCGATCAGGCCTTCGCCACCGCCTACTACCACTGGTTCTTCCTGATACAGCCCTACGATCTTCCGGAAACCCTGATCGGCACCGATCCGGCCTACTACCTCGACCAACTGCTCGGGCGATGGGGCCAGACCGAGGGAGCGATCACGCCCGAGGCGCGAGCCGAGTATCTCCGATGCTTCAGCGACCCGGCGACGATCCATGCGAGCTGCGAAGACTACCGCGCGGCGGCCTCCATCGATCTGGTCCATGACGATGCCTGCCTGGACATCAAGATCGCCTGCCCGCTGCTTGTCCTGTGGGGCAAACGCGGCGCCATGCACCGGCTTTATGACCTGCTCGACTGTTGGCGCGAGCGCGCCGCCGATGTGCGCGGCGAGGCTCTCGATTGCGGTCATTATCTGCCTGAAGAGAAGCCCGAGGAAACCGCCGACGCCCTGATCAAATTCTTCACGGATTGACGCCCCGCGTCCGCTGGGCTATTCGATGCGACCATGAACGAGACTCCGAAGAACGATAATCCCGGCGACGACGCGGAGCCCAAGCCCGCGATAATCGTCCATCGGCGCAGCATGGCGGCGCGGTTCAGGAACTATTTCCTGACCGGCGTCATCGTCACCGCGCCGATCAGCATCACTCTTTATGTGTCCTGGCAGTTCATCGCCTTCATGGATCGCCAGGTCACGCCGCTGATTCCGCCAAATTATAACCCCGAGACTTATCTGCCGTTCGGCCTGCCCGGCCTCGGCTTGGTCGTCATGGTGCTGATGCTGATGCTCATCGGCGCTCTCGCCGCCGGCTTCGTCGGCCGCTGGTTCATGCGCGCCAGCGAATCCCTGCTCGCGCGGATGCCCGTGATACGGACCATCTATTCGGCCCTCAAGCAGGTCTTCGAGACGGTGTTCGCCGAAAAATCGAAGGCCTTCCGCGAGGTCGTGCTGATCGAATACCCGCGCAAGGGCATCTGGGCCATCGGCTTCGCCACCGGCTCGACCAAGGGCGAGGTGCAGAACATCATCGAGGACGAAGTGGTCAATGTCTTCCTACCGACCACGCCGAATCCGACCTCCGGCTTCTTGCTGTTCCTGCCCCGAAAGGACGTCATCTTCCTCAGCATGGGCGTCGAGGAGGGCGTCAAGATGGTGATCTCGGCCGGCGTCGTCACCCCGCCCGACAGCCGGCCCGAAGCGGAGAGGGCAAAGCCTCTGATTCCCTGCGCGCCGAAAGAGCCGACCTCTCCGGCAGAGCGTTAGCGCCGGTTCTCTTCAATCGATGGCCGGCGGGGCGGCGCAGATCTGGTCGTAGCCGTAACGCTCACTAATGATGCCGTTGTATTGATATATATCCAGGGTTGCCTCGAAGGCGTCTTGCGTGATCTCCATATGCGGCGTCCAGCAGCCGAGCTGTTGGTAGGCGGCGATGCAGTCGGTGAGCGCCGCCAGGTCGATATCGGGGAAATACGACTTTTCGCTGCCGGCGATCTCGGCGGCGGGGGTGTCGTTCATGTAGGCGCGGGTCCTTCCATAGGCGCGGGTGAACGCCGATGCCATGTCGGTCTGTAGCCATTCCGGGGTCGCCGCCAAGGAGGAAAATGCGCACGCACCGATCAGCGGCCCGACCTGAGCGACGACATGGCCAACGCCGTCCGCCTGCAATTGCTGGGGGTAGGGGCCCTGCTGCTGGGTGTATTGCCCCTGGACGTCGCGGAAGGCCTTGTCGATCTCAGCGGCCCCGCCCGGATGGATAGCGTTGATTCTGTCGAAATCGATGCCCGCTTTGTGACAGGCGTATTTGAACATGGCCAGAGGCTGGCCGCCGCCGAACAGCACGGCGTCGGAGCCCTCCAGCTTGTCCCACAAAAAATCAGCGTCCGCCTCACGGGCGGTGATGAAGAACCCATCCATCTCGTTGATCTGGGCGAAGTGGACGGCGCTCGGCGTCTCGCCCTTCGCCAGGGCGCCGAAGCTCTGGCTCATAGCGGATTGCACAACATGGGCCGAGCCGTCCTCAAGCGCCGCAACCGCCCCCACGCCGGCGGGCGATTCGGACCAGGTTGCCTCCAGCCCCTCGGCCGCGAGGAAGCCGCCGGAGATGGTTGAGATGAGCGGTGAGTAAAAGGCCGAGAACAGCGAGAATTGAATGTTGATTCTGGTCATTTGACTTCCTATCCCGAACGAAGGTATTTCACCACGGCGTCGCGCTCGAAGAGATAGAGCAGGGTTCGCAGAGCCTCTCCGCGCGGGGTTTCCAGTTTTGCATCGCGCGACAGGATCAGCCGGGCGTCGTCGCGGGCCGCCGCCAGCAGGTCGCCATGGATCGCCAGATCGGCCAGGCGGAAGTCGGGCATACCCGATTGCCGGGTTCCCAACACCTCGCCGGCGCCACGCAGGCGCAAATCCTCCTCGGCAATGCGGAAGCCGTCGTCGGTCTGGCGCAGTATTTCGATGCGCGCCCGCGCGGTCTCGCCGAGCGGCGAGGCGTACAGCAGCAGGCAGGTCGACGCCGCCTCGCCGCGACCGATGCGTCCGCGAAGCTGATGCAGTTGGGCGAGGCCGAACCGCTCGGCATGCTCGATGACCATAACGCTGGCCGCGGCCACGTCGACGCCGACTTCGATCACCGTGGTCGCCACCAGAAGATCGACCGAGCCTTCGGAGAAGGCCGCCATGACCGCGTCTTTCTCCGGCCCCTTCATACGGCCATGGACCAGGCCGACCCGCTCGCCGAAAAGCGCTTTTAGGGCTTCGAAGCGTTCGCTGGCGGCGGCCAGGTCGAGGGTTTCGGATTCTTCGACCAACGGGCAGACCCAATAGACTTTGGCGCCGCCGTCCAAGGCGCGTTGGGCCGCCGCCACCACTTGGTCGAGGCGCGAGAGCGGCAGGGCGCGGGTATCGATCGGCTTGCGCCCGGCGGGTTTCTCGGTGAGCTTGGAGACGTCCATATCGCCGTAGGCGGTGAGCATCAGGGTGCGGGGGATCGGCGTCGCCGTCATCACCAGCATATGCACGCTCTCGCTCTTGGCGCCCAGGGTTAGGCGCTGGTGAACGCCGAAGCGATGTTGCTCGTCGATCACCGCGAGGCCGAGATTGTGGAATTCAACGTCATCCTGAAACAAGGCGTGGGTGCCGATAGCGATTTGGGTCTCGCCGCTGGCGAAGCCCGCCAGAATAGCCTCGCGGGGCTTCCCCTTGTTGCGACCGGTGAGGCGCGCAATGGTAATCCCCGCAGCCTCGACCAAGGGAGCGAGCACATCGTAATGCTGGCGCGCGAGAATTTCCGTCGGCGCCATGATCGCCGCCTGAACACCGGCCTCGACGGCGAGAACCATGGCGAACAGGGCGACCACGGTCTTACCGCTGCCCACATCGCCCTGGAGCAGGCGCAGCATGCGCTGGTCCGTCGCCATATCGACGGCGATCTCATCGACGGCGCGGGCCTGGGAGTCGGTTAACTTATAGGGCAGCGCCTCGGTGATCCGCCGCCGCAGGCCGCCGTCACCGGTCAGCGGGCGGCCATGGGCGCGTTTCTGATGGGCGCGGACCAGGGCGATGGCGAGCTGGTTGGCAAGCAGCTCATCGAAGGCGAGGCGGGCGCGGTCGCTGGTGGTGGGATCGAGGGCCGCTTCACTATCGGGCGCATGAGCGGCGCGTAAAGCGTCCCGCCAACCCCGCCATTGCTGCTGTTTGAGGTAGGCCGGATCGATCCAGTCGGCGAGTTCGGGGGCGCGCTGCAAACTCGCCCGGATGGCCTTGGTCAGGGGTTTGGGCGTCAGCCCTTCGGTCAGGGGATAGACCGGCTCGAGGGCGGGTAGCGTGGATCGTTCCTCGATCGATGTAATGTGATCGGGGTGAGCCATCTGGATATCACCGCCGAAATGCTCGATGCGGCCGCTGACCACGCGGGTCTCGCCGATGGGCAGGATCTTGCTCAGGTAGTCTTCGCGGCCATGAAAGAAGATCAGCTGCAGGGTGCCGGTTTCGTCGCTGCACTGCACCTTGTAGGGCCGGCGTTTGACCGGCGGCAGGAAATGGGCATCCACGGTGACGGTGATGGTGGCGATCCGGCCGTCCGGCGCCTCGGCCACAACGGGCGAGAAGCGGCGGTCGATCAGCCCGCTGGGCAGATGCCACAGCAGATCGACCACGCGCGGGCCAGCCAGCTTGGCGATCTGCTTGGCGATGCGCGGACCGACCCCGGTCAGGGCCGTGACCTCGGCAAACAGCGGAAACAGGATTTTCGGCCGCGCCGTCATGGGGTCTCCCAAAAGGCTGACAGGTTCAAGCTCACAGCCTATAAGTTATTCCAATAACCGAGGACAGTCATGCCCGAGACCGACGAAATTCGCCGAAAACGCCTGCGCTTCAGAAGCTGGCACCGCGGCACCCGCGAACTCGACCTTATGCTCGGGCGCTTCGCCGACCGCCATCTGGGCGATCTGTCGCCGCAACAACTCGATTGTTATGAGGCTTTAATCGACCAGCCTGATCCCGATATCTATCGCTGGATCAGTGGTGGCGAGGCGCCACCCGCCACCCATGATAGCGATGTCTTAAAGTTAATAAAAAACATCAATAATAAAAAAATAGTCTGAAATTGCTGAAAAAATTACTATCGACCAATCATCGTTTTCTAATCTCGGGAGCGCCCGAGGGCCGCGACGCCATGATCCTCGGCGATGCGGTTTATGCCGCGCCGGGGCGAGTGCTTCTGCATGTCGCCAGAGACGATGCCCGTATGGCGTGGCTGGCCGACGCCATCGCCTTCTTTCATCCCGATATCGATTGTTTTCAGTTCCCGGCGTGGGATTGCCTTCCCTATGACCGGGTTTCGCCCAACGGGGCGATTGTCAGTCAGCGCATGGAGGTTTTGAGCCGACTCGCCCAGCTCGAACCGCTAGGCAAGGGCGGCCGCCTGATTATCACCACCATCAATGCGGCCCTGCAACGAACACCGCCTCGGGCTTCCCTGGCCGGCGCCCGCATGGAGATCACCCGGCGCGGACGGGTATCTCTCGACAGCCTGATACGATTTCTCGAGCATAACGGCTATCTGCGCTCAGGCACGGTGACCGAGCCCGGCGATTACGCGCCGCGCGGCGGGCTGCTCGATATTTTCCCGCCGGGGGCGGCGGCGCCCTATCGCATCGATATGTTCGGCGACCAGGTCGACAGCATTCGCGTCTTCGATCCGCTGACCCAGCGTAGTGCCGAGTCCGTCGATAGCCTGATGCTGACCATGGTCACGGAATTTCGCTTCGACGAAGCATCCGTTGCGCGTTTCCGCGAAGGCTATCGGGAGCTTTTCGGGGCGATGACCGGCGACGACCCGCTGTATGAGGCGGTCTGCGCCGGACGCCGCCATATCGGCATGGAGCATTGGTTGCCGTTGTTTCATGACCGGATGGAAACGTTGTTTGATTATGTCGGTCAGACCCCGGTGAGCCTCGACCCGTTGCTCGACGAAGCCCGTACATCGCGGCTTTCCGACATCGCCGATTACTACGCAACACGAAGCAAGGCGTCGCGCGCCAAGGAGTTTGTCGAGGGCGTCTACCGACCGCTGCCGCCCGAGCGGCTCTATCTGGACGATGCGGAATGGCTCGGCCTGCTCAAATCCCGCAGCGTTGCCGAGATGACCCCGTTCAACGCCCCGGGATCGGGTGAGATGGCCCTCATCGACGCCGCCGGACGGCCGTCGCGCGACTTCGCCGCCGAGCGCGCCGACCCCAAGAGCAGCCTGTTCGACGGGCTCCGCGACTATATTGAGCAGGAAGTGGGGCAGGGACGCCGGATGGTGGTGGCCTGCTATAGCGAAGGCTCGCGCGACCGTCTCGCCGGGGTGCTTGCCGACCATGGTGTCGAAGATGTGGCCAGCCCCGGTGATTGGGCGGCGACGCAGGCGCTTTCCCAAGCCGCGACGGCCCTGGTGGTTCTCGGCCTCGATCATGGCTTTGAGAGCGACGGCCTGGTGGTGCTCAGCGAGCAGGATATTCTCGGCGATCGATTGGCCCGGCGGCCCCGGCGGGCGCGCCGCGTGGAAGATTTCATCGCCGAGGCTTCCCATCTCGAAATCGACGACATCGTGGTTCATATGGACCACGGCATCGGCCGTTTCGACGGCCTGGAAACCATCGAGTTGAGCGGCGCGCGCCATGATTGCCTGCGCCTGTTCTACGACGGCGACGACAAGCTCTATGTGCCGGTCGAGAACATCGAGATGCTGTCGCGCTATGGATCGTCCGATGCGGTGGTGCAGCTCGACCGCCTCGGCGGCGTGGCATGGCAGGC
This sequence comes from Alphaproteobacteria bacterium, assembly GCA_046582565.1. Taxonomy (GTDB): domain Bacteria; phylum Pseudomonadota; class Alphaproteobacteria; order JAAXGF01; family JAAXGF01; genus JAYGED01. Next base: position 7,907 of record JAYGED010000029.1, on the reverse strand, counting down.
GCGCAAGGCGCGGCTCAAGGAGCGCATCAAGGAGATGGCCGGCGAGCTGTTGCGGGTCGCCGCCGAGCGTCACCTGCGGCCCGGCGACAAGATGACCCCGCCCGAGGGCCTGTATGAGGAATTCTCGGCGCGCTTTCCCTATATGGAGACCGAGGATCAGAGCCGCGCCATCGACGATGTGATCGGCGACCTCGCCTCGGGCCGGCCGATGGACCGGTTGATCTGCGGCGATGTGGGGTTCGGCAAGACCGAGGTCGCCATGCGCGCCGCCTTCGTCGCCGTGATGGCGGGCCGCCAGGTCGCCGTGTTGGTGCCGACCACCCTGCTTTGCCGCCAGCACTACGCCAACTTTATGGAACGCTTTCAGGGATTGCCGGTGCGCATCGGCCAACTCTCAAGGCTGGTCGCCCCCAAACAGACGAGCGAGACCAAAGCGGGCATGGAGAGCGGTCAGGTCGATATCGTCATCGGCACCCATGCGCTGCTCGGCAAATCCATCGCCTTCAAACATCTTGGTCTGCTGGTGATCGATGAGGAGCAGCATTTCGGCGTTGCCCATAAGGAGCGCCTGAAGAAGATTCGCAGCGATGTCCATGTGTTGACCCTGACCGCGACGCCGATCCCGCGAACCATGCAGATGGCTCTGACCGGGGTGCGCGAGCTCAGCCTCATGGCGACCCCGCCGGTCGATCGGCTGGCCGTGCGCAGCTTCATCATGCCCTACGATGCGGTGGTGGTGCGCGAAGCCATCCTGCGCGAGCATTTTCGCGGCGGGCAGAGCTTCTTCGTTTGTCCCCGGGTGTCGGATATCGGGCCCGCCGCCGAACGGCTGCGCGAGCTTGTGCCCGAGGTGAAGATCGCCATCGCCCATGGCCAGATGGCGTCGCGCGAGCTTGAGACCGTGATGAACGCCTTCTATGACCGCAGCTACGACGTGCTGATATCGACCGCGATTATCGAATCCGGTCTCGATATTCCCAGCGTCAACACGTTGATCGTCCATCGCGCCCATATGTTCGGCCTGTCCCAGCTCTATCAGCTTCGCGGCCGCATCGGGCGCTCGAAGCTGCGCGCCTATGCCTATTTCACCCTGCCACCCCATGGCGGCATGACCAACGCCGCCACCAAGCGGCTTGAGGTGCTGCACAAGCTCGACAGCCTGGGCGCCGGTTTCAGCCTGGCCAGCCATGATCTGGATATTCGCGGCGCCGGCAATCTGCTGGGGGCCGAGCAATCGGGCCATATTCGCGAGGTCGGCCTGGAGCTTTTCCAGCATATGCTTGAAGAGGCGGTGCGTACGGCTCGGGCGGCGGGGGAGGCCGGGGATGGCGATGCCGAGCCGCCCGAGGCGGAGTGGACACCGCAGATCAATGTCGGCGCGGCGGTCCTCATCCCCGAGGATTACGTCACCGATCTCGGCGTCAGGCTGGCGCTCTACCGTCGTCTCGGCATGCTGGAGAGCCGCGCCGAGATTGACGGCTTCGCGGCCGAGCTGATCGACCGTTTCGGGCCGCTGCCGGTGCTGGTCGAAAATCTGCTCGAAGTGATGACCATCAAGCGCCTGTGCCGCGTTGCCGGGGTCGCCACTGTCGAGGCCGGCGCCACGGGCGCGGTGCTGTCCTTTTTTGAGAACCGCTTCGCCAATCCGGCGGGGCTGGTGGAGTTCATCGGCAAGCAGACCGTCGGCACCAAGCTACGCGCCGATCACAGCCTGCTAATTCCCGGCGACTGGGGCGAAGCGGAGGCGCGCCTCAAGGGGGTGCGTGAAATCCTCAGCGAGCTCGCCGATGTCGCCCGGATGGATGGGTGACGCTGACCTTACTCGGCGGCTTCTTCTTCGGCTGCGACGGCGGTGTCGAAGATGCGCTGGAAGACTTCGGGGGCCTGGGCGCCGGAGATGGCGAAGCGCTTGTCGATGATGAAGCAGGGTACGCCGGTGACGCCGATATGGCGCATTTGGCGGTCTTCGCTGGTGACCTCCTCGACGCCTTCGTCGGATTCCAGATAGTCGCGGGTCGCGGCCTCATCGAGGCCCGCCTCAGTGGCGATTGCAATGAGCTGCTGAATATCACCGACATCGACGCCGGCGAGGAAGTAGCGGCGGAACAGTAATTCGACCACCGAGTCCTGGACACCATGACGGCCGGCCAGGAGGATCAGCCGATGGGCGTTGATGGTGTTGGGGGTGCGCTTGATAGCATCGAAGGCGAATTCGATGCCTTCGGTGGCGCCGGCTTGCTCGATATCGCTATAGATCGATGCGGCGCGGTCGGCGCCGCCGAACTTGGTGGCGAGATAATTTTCACGGTCCATGCCCTCTTCGGGCATGCCGGGGTTGAGCTGGAAGGCGTGCCAGGCGATTTCCACGGAAAGATCGGGCCGCGCGGCGAGAGCCGCTTCCAGGCGGCGCTTGCCGACATAGCACCAGGGGCAAACAACGTCGGATATGATATCGATAAGCATGCGTGAGCTTACCTGATTTGATGCCTGTCCCTCAAGCGACCTTGGTGAGCACCCGCTCGAGGAACGATTCGGCGCTGTCACCGGCTTCCAGCAGGGCGCAGCCCAGCTTGAGACGAACGGTGACGGGTTCTTGGTCCGTACTCACGCCGAGTTCTGTCATGGACACAATATTGGCGATGCGCCGCATGACCATGATGGCATCCACATAGGCGGTCTCGGGCATGACGATGCAGAAGCTCTGACCGCCATAGCGCGCGGTGAGATCTTCGCCACGAACCAGACGACCGATCAGACCGCCGGTCTGGCGCAGCAATATATCTCCGGCGGCGTAACCATGTTGCTTGTTAATGCCGGACATGTCTTTAACGTCGAAAACACCCACCGCGACCTGGCTTTCCGAGCGGCCCACCCCGTCGATCAAATCGGCCAGGTAATCATGCAGGAATCCGTAGCTGTAGAGCCCTGTGAGGCTATCGCTTGTCTCGATATGCTGGGACCGCTGGTAGGCTTCCAGCATACGGCCTCGATAGCGTTGCTGCTTGATAAGCATGGCAAGGCGGGCGCGTAGATTGGCGGCGTTAACTGGCCGCAGCAGCAAATCGCTGGCGCCATGTTCGAAGGGCGCGGTCGGATCGGTGAAACTGTCTTTGTCCGCAACCAACAAGATCGGTAGGTTATACAGCCTGGGATTGTCTCGGATGTCGGCGCACATGGTCAGCCATTGATCGGCCGCGCCATTGACCGCGATGACGGTCGCCTCATAGTGACCGTCGACAAGCTCTTCAATTGCCTTGTTCGGGTCGGTGGAGAAGGAGATGGTTTTCTGGCTGCCAAGCATGTCGTCGAAAATTTGTTTGTCTTCGTTGAAATTTCCAACCGCGAGGACATGCATGTTGTCGCTGTCGATAGGCGTATCCCAGGGGGTGTCAGGGGTTAGTCCGTAGCGCTGTTCGATAGCTTCCCGGCGGGAAAGTTTCGATTGCATGACATGAAGCCGCGTCAGCGAGCGCAGACGCGCCATGAGTTCGCTCTTCATGGATTCGACCGGCAATTGATCGTCGACAACTCCGTCGATGGCGTCGTCGTCCAGCTTATCCTTCGCTGCATTGCCGATGATGATAATCGGCAGTTGGTGGGTCTGCTCTCCGGCCTTAAGAAGGCGCGCCATCTTAGTTGCGGCGAGCGGCGTATCACCGGCGCGGATTACGATGGCGTTGGCGCCTTTAGCCTGAACAGACACGGCATTGGCGTCGTCCGTCGTCATCGGCATGATGTCGCAGCCGAAATCTTCCAAACCCGCAATCAAGGTGGGAACCGTAGGGTGGTCATGGTCAATGAGCACAACCCGCATGGTGCCAGTCATAGTACCCAACTTTGGTTTGTTTCCCAATGCTTAACCTAGAGCGATATTGCTTAATATTTGATTAATCATTGGCTTGATGAGGCCCCTTCCAAAGCCTATGAATATTCTCTTGCAACAGTTTGGTTTAGGAGAGGCAATTATGACGACGCCGTTTATTCTCGAAGGCAAGGTTGCCCTGGTCACCGGCGCATCGAGCGGCCTTGGTCGGCACTTTGCTCTGACGATGGCGCGCGCCGGAGCGAAGGTCGCGGTGGCGGCGCGCCGGGTCGACAAACTTGATGCCCTGGTCGAGGAGATTGAAGGCTTCGACGGGCGCGCCCTGGCGATCTCTCTCGATGTCACCGATCCATCCAGTATCGAGGCCGCGGTTGGCACCGCGGAGACAGAGCTCGGCGCGATTGCTGTTCTGGTCAACAACGCCGGCGTCGGCGGCTCCAAACCGGCGCTGGAAACCGAGCCCGCGGATTGGGACCGAATCGTCGACACCAATCTCAGGGGCGCCTGGCTGATGGCCCAGGAGACCGCCCGTCACATGACCCGCCTCGGTCATGGAGGGTCAATCATCAATATCGCTTCCATGCTGGGCCTAGTGGTGCGCAGCCAGGTGCCGGCCTATTGCGCGTCCAAGGCGGGGCTTATTCATCTCACCCGGGCGATGGCGCTCGAGCTGGCCGCCAATGACATCCGCGTCAACGCCATTGCGCCGGGTTATTTCGAGACCGATTTGTCGCGTCCTTTCCTCACCACCGAGGCCGGGCGTGAGCTGGTGGAGCGAATTCCGCAGCGGCGGGTCGGTGAGTTTTCCGAACTCGACGGTATTCTGATGCTGCTCGCCTCGGACGCTTCGCGTTATATGACCGGCACGGTGACCACCGTCGATGGCGGCTATTCGATTTCCTGATCAGGCGGCGGCAATGACCTCTTCGACCGGCGTTCCCAGCCATCCGGCCTCGCGTTTTTGCCAATAGAGATTGCGCAGCCGGGAAGAAATTTCACCGGGTTTACCGTTCGAGAAAATACGATCATCGACCTTGACCACCGGCATGATGCCGCCGGCGGTCGAACAGATGAAAGCCTCGTCCGCCTCGAGAAGCGCTTCGGGCTGGTAATCGCCGCTCTCCACCGAGGTTCCGATTTCATCCGCCAATTCGACGACTGTCCGCCGAGTGATGCCTTCGAGCATGTTTCGCTTGGGCGTATGCAGGGTCCCGTCGGCGACGAAGAAGATATTGAACCCCGGTCCTTCCGCGAGATAACCGTCGGGGGTGCAGAGAACCGCGTTATGGGCGCCGGCGTCGGTCGCCTCAATGCGCGCCTGGGTAAAATCGCCCCAATGGAAATTCTTGAACCGCGCATCGACACATTCGTCGGGAATTCGCCGGGTCTTGGCGACGATAATGCTGATGCCCACATCCTGCGCCTCCGGGGGCGCGATCCAGACATAGGGTATGGCAAAGGCGATGAAGCTGACATGGGTGTCGCGAAGATCGGGCGTAAAATCACCGATATAGGATTTATAGGCGCCACGGGTCAGGGCGACCTCTACATAGGCGTTGTCGGCAACATCGCCGCGATGGACGCAATTGCCGAGTATCTGCCTGATCTCGCTCTCGTCGTAGGGACAGCGCATGCCGACGCCCGCACAAGACCGCATGAACCGTTCGATATGGTCGTCGATACGGAAAAACCGGCCCTTCCATACGGACGTCACATCATAGACCACATCGCTTTTGGTGAAGCCCAGGTCGAAGACAGAAATCTTGGCGTTTGCCGGCTCGACATAGGCGCCCTCGATGAAGGCCATTCCCCGGTCAATCATGAAAAAAACATGGCGTGTTCTTCCGATGTTGCCGATGCGCTAATTTTCGTCGTCGTCCTGCTGTTTGATACTTTTATCCGGGTTATCGACAACCTGGCGCAGCAGGTGGTTCATTTTACGGATTTCTTCAATCAACACGAGATCGCGTTCCGCAGCATTTTCCGAGATTTCCTTGATCATGGGTTTTTCCGGTAAAAGGAAAACGGCATGATGACCGGAACCAGGATGATGAGAATGATCACGGAAATAACCACGACATCGGTAACGGTCATGGATTCATTTAGTCCGATGAGCGCGCCTAGAATCGTATCGAAAAAGTCGCCGGAGTTGGAATTCATAATTAAATCTCCTTGGTCGCCGCTTCGAGCCCTGGGCGCATTGTTTTCTTCATAGTAGATGATTTCAAGATTGTGTTGGGCATCGGTGCTGCCTTGGTTGGCGGCCATACGATACCAACGTTTTGCTTCGGTCATGTCCTGGGTCACGCCTTGGCCGTGCTCATACATGTAGCCAAGGCTGTATTGGGCTTCTACATGGTCCTGGAAGGCGGCCAGACGCAGCCATCTCGCCGCTTCGTGATCATCCGGGTCGACTGCCCAGCCGTTGCGATAGAGAATGCCTAGATAATATAGAGAATGCCTAGATAATACTGAGCGTTGGCGTTTTCGCTCTCTGCGAGCGGCTCAAATTGTTCCAGGGCGGACTCGTAGTCACCCTTGTCGAAAGCGGCCTTGCCTTCTTCATACCCCGCCCAGACCGGCGTGGATATCCAGACCGAAATGGCGATGGCGAGCAGGAAATTTATAGTTGTACGAATCATCTTCGTTGAGGTTACCGTAAACTTGCGTTAGGCGCGACCCACTCTATGATCAGCTACCGAATTAGGCCATTTATAATTACTCAGTTAAACCCACGGGAGACAGTTTGAATGCCTACAATAATTATTGCGGATGCTGTGCACAGCGTCACGCTCACCAATGGAATACTCCGTATTCGACTGGGAATGATTGCCGGCGACAATGAGGTGCAGGAATCCGGAATCTTGTTGATGCCGGCAAATCAAGCCGGCCCGATCATCAATCATTTGACCAACAGCCTGAAGGAAATTTCCGAAAAAATACAGGAACAGCAAACCACGAACCTTGCTGAAGAAGCGGTCGCTGCGCTTGAGGCCAGCAATGCGGAAGATGAGGCCGATAAGGCGGATGATAGCGAGTGATCAACGCGCTCCAGTCATTCGTCAACGCAGTTAAAAGAATTACACCCTAATGGCAAAAACCGCATTCATTACCGGGATATCGGGGCAGGATGGTGCCTATCTCGCAAAGCTGCTCCTGGAAAAGGGGTACCGCGTTGTCGGCGCCACACGACGCACCGCGTCGATCAATACGCTACGGCTTCAGTATCTTGGCGTAGAAAAAGATGTCGAGCTGATCGATTTTGACCTGCTTGAGTTCACTAATATCCTGCGGGTCATAGAGCAAACGGCGCCGGACGAAATTTATAACCTGGCGGCGCAGAGCTTTGTCGGGACATCTTTTGAGCAGCCCCTGTTGACCGGCAATGTCAATGCCTTGGGCGTCACCAGAATCCTGGAGGCGATCCGCACATTCGGTATTTCGAGCTGCCGTTTTTATCAGGCTTCGACCAGCGAGCTGTTCGGCAAGGTTCAGGCTGTCCCGCAAAACGAAGAAACATCGTTCCATCCCCGCAGCCCTTATGGCGTGGCTAAACTCTATAGCCACTGGATTACGGTGAACTACCGCGAATCCTTCGGCTTGCATTGTTCGTCCGGCATCCTGTTCAATCATGAATCACCGCTTCGCGGCGTTGATTTCGTCACCCGCAAGATCACCCTCGGCCTCGCCAACATTCAGGCCGGCAACCAGGAGTTCCTTGAGCTTGGAAACCTGGACGCTCAGCGGGACTGGGGTTTTGCCGGAAATTATGTTGAAGCCATGTGGCTGATGCTGCAGCAAGCAATACCGTACGACTATGTCATCGCCACCGGAAAGACACATTCTATTCGCAAGCTTATCGAATTAGCCGCCCCCCTGTACGGCATGGAAATTGAGTGGTCCGGCGAGGGAGTGGATACGGTGGGGACGGACCGTAAAACCGGCAAGGCAATTATAAAAATTAACCCGAAGTACTTCCGGCCCGCTGAAGTGGACCTTCTGGTTGGTGATTCTTCCAAGGCGAAGGAAAAACTCGGCTGGATCAGCAAAACCAGTTTTGCCGAGTTGGTTGAAGTGATGGCCG
>JAYGED010000265.1:0-19153 GCA_046582565.1 Alphaproteobacteria bacterium | reverse complement strand
CGCGCACGAACGACCGGCTCCAGTCCGAGGCGACCCCCGAGCAGATCGCGGCGCGCGCCAAGGAGCTGGGCTGCGCGAGCGTCGCCTTCACCTACAACGATCCGGTGATCTTCCATGAATACGCCATCGATGTAGCCGCCGCCTGTCACGATGTCGGCGTGAAATGCGTAGCCGTGACCGCGGGCTATGTCTGCCCTGCGCCGCGCGCCGAGTTCTACGGCCATATGGACGCCGCCAATGTCGACCTCAAGGGCTTCACCGAGTCGTTCTACAAAAAGCTTTGCAGCGCCGAGTTGGGCGCGGTGCTCGAGACCCTGGTCTATCTCAAGCAGGAGACCGATGTCTGGTTCGAAATCACCACCCTGCTGATCCCCGGCGAGAATGATTCAGAGGGCGAGATCGAGGCGCTTACCCAGTGGGTGATGGAAAACCTCGGCCCCGACGTGCCGCTGCATTTCAGCGCCTTTCATCCGGACTGGAAGATGCTTGATACGCCCAGCACCCCGCCCGCGACCCTGAACCGGGCGCGCCAGATCGCGCTCAAGAACGGCATTCATTATCCCTATACCGGCAATGTCCACGACCCCGCCGGGGCGAGCACCTATTGTTCGACTTGCAATCGCCGGCTGATCGAGAGGGACTGGTATGAGCTGGGCGCCTGGAAGCTCGACGCCGGGGCTGCCTGCGTAAACTGCGGCACGGTTTGCGCCGGGGTGTTCGACGGCCAACCCGGCAATTGGGGCCGCAAAAGACAGGCTGTCAGGCTGGCGGATTTCGCCTGATCTTAATCAGGCGCCGAGCCAGATACCATTTTCGATAGCGCTGCCGACCAGGGCGATATTTTCAAGGCTTTCACTGAAACCGATCAGCACGTCGGCGCGATCCAATGTGCCGCTGGTCAGGAGATCGTTCCAGCCGTTGAATCCTGCTGTGTCGGGCGCGCGGTTCAGCACGTTTGCATAAAACGCCGTGAGCAAGACAGTATTGGATGAATCGGCGCCGTAGAGTGCAATAAACTCGGCGCTTGCGAGAAAGGCGTCTGAAAGCTGTTTTAACGTTAAGCCGTTATCGAAAAGATTTACATTGTGCGACAGGCCGGGCGTATCCGGTGTTCGATCGAAAGCGGCTTGATACAGGCGGTAGGTCTGTCCCGCGGCGCCGGTCGTGTCGAAAGCCAGGAAACCGTCGGAATAGCTCAGGCGCTCCACATTGGTCAGGATGTCCGCGCCGGAGCCGTCGTTGGTGGTGATGACGCCATCGCTGACCGTCGTGGTCGCGGAGCTGGAGGCGATGCTGTAGGCGGATATGTCCAGCCCGGCGCCGCCATCGATGGTGTCGGCGCCGGCATTCCCCGTCAGGGTATCGTTGCCGGCACTGCCTGTCAGGCTGTTGTCGGACTCATTTCCGATCAGGATATCGTTGCCGCTGCCGCCGATGGCGTTTTCGATGGAGACGCCGTTGGCAATGGTATAGCCGCCCTGGATGTCGGATTGCCAGGATACGAACCCGCCCGCGTTGACGCTGCCGTCGAGGGGGGCGTCATTGAGGTTGATCGTGACGGTCGAGGTTGAGGCGGCTGCGGAAATGGTGTCCGTGCCCGCCGTATCCCAGATTGCCTTCCAGCCCGTGCCAGTCGCATTCGCGGTCACCAATGTGTAGGTCGTATCGTCCGTGTTTGCCGCCCTGGCGCCGTACAGAAACTGAATTGCCGCGATGTCGAAGGCCATTGGGGTCGCCGGTCCGCCGAAGGTGAAGGCCGGTCCTGGGCTGGCCGGTCCAGCCGGTCACATAGCCCATGACGGTCCAGATGTTCTGGTTCAGCGCGTTGGTGCCGGATTCCAGTTCGCCGCCTTGGGGGACGCCGAAAATAAGAGTGCCGTCGTGCGGGTGCTCAAGGCCGATGGAATGACCGATTTCATGGATGATGGTCACCCGGCCGTCGCCGCCTTCGTCAAGCGAGTCCCACGACTCGACCGTATAGTTGTAGCGCGTTGGAATGGGCGAGATGCCGGTTGAGGGTATTCCGGAATCGGCGAGGATATCCACCTCGCCGAATATGGCGTCGTTGGCAAGCGACACCACGATGTCGGCATCGCTTTCGCTCGTCACCTGCGTAAAATCAATGTTGGCGACCACGGACCAGCTCGCATAGCCGGCATTCTCGAAAGCGATTTCCGCAGCCGTCCAGGCGCGCGCCTCGCTGTCCTTGTAGAACACGCTGACCGCGCTTGTCGTATCCCAGCGCGCCGTCGTGGAGAATATTGAAGGGCGTGCCGTCGACGTCGACGGGTGGCGGATTGATCAGGGCCGCAAGATATTCGTCCGTCGGAAGCGCTATTTCGGTGATGAACAAGATTAACCCCCCAGGCTTTTCTTAATGAGCCGATATCCCCCCGGATAACTCTTTAGGTTGTATTCAACCGTAGCCAGTTCTCAGTGTCATTGGAAGCGATCTTAGAACATGCCGAGTTCCAGGCGGGCGGCTTCCGACATCATGTCGGGGCGCCAGGGCGGATCGAACACCAGCTCGACACGGGCCGAGGTGACGCCGTCCACGGATCGCGCCGCCTTTTCGACTTCCATGGGCAGAATGTCGGCGACCGGGCAGCCCGGAGCGGTCAGGGTCATGACGATATCGACCTTGCCGGTGGGCGCTATGATGATGTCATAGATCAGGCCGAGGTCGTAGAGCGAGACCGGAATCTCCGGATCATAGACCGTACGCAGCGCCTCGATCACGGCCTGTTTAGTCGCTTCTATATCGAGTTCGTCGCTTGCCAGTGTCACATCAAACCTCGGTGGTGGCGTCATCGCTGCCGTCAAGCGCCGCGATCAGGGTGTGCCACGCCAGGGTGGCGCATTTCACGCGCACGGGAAACTCGCGCACGCCGGAGAAAACAGCGAGCTTGTCGAGGCTGTCGGGATCGGGCTCGGCATCCTCGACGGTCATCATTTCGTGGAAGCGTTCGAACAGGTCGCGCACCTCGGCCTCGGGCTTGCCCTTGACCGCCTCGGTCATCAAGGACGCCGAAGCCATGGAGATGGCGCAGCCGTCACCTTCGAAGCGGGCGCCCTGGACCAGCCCATCGGCGACGGTGACATGGAGCGTCAGGCGGTCACCGCAGAGCGGGTTGTTGCCGTGGGCCAGGCGATGACTTTGGTTGCCGTCCTGTTCGGGCGCGCCGTAATTGCGCGGATTCTTGGCGTGGTCGAGGATGACCTCCTGGTAGAGATCGCGCAGATCGTCAGACATCAGCCGAACATCTCGATGGTTTTACCGATTGCGGCCGCCAGGGCGTCCACATCCTCGCGGCTGTTGTAGATGCCGAAGGAAGCCCGCGCCGTGGCGGCGATGCCGAAACGGTCCATCACCGGCTGGGCGCAGTGATGGCCGGCGCGGATGGCGATGCCGCTACGGTCCAGCACGGTGCCGATGTCGTGCGGATGGATGCCTTGAAGGGTGAACGACAGGATGCTCGCCTTGTTATCCGCCGTGCCGATCAGGTGCAGGCTGTTGAATTCCGTGAGCCGCTCCGTGGCGTATTCGAGCAGCATTTTCTCATGGGCGGCGATGTGATCAAAACCCAGCTCATTGAGATAATCGATGGTGGCACCGAGGGCGATGGCGCCGGCGATATGGGGCGTTCCGGCCTCGAACTTATGGGGGATGACATTGAATTCGGTCTTGTCGAAGGCGACGGTCAGGATCATCTCGCCGCCGCCCTGATAGGGCGGCATGGCCTCGAGCAGGGCAGCCTTGCCATAGAGCGCGCCGATACCCGAGGGGCCATAGAGCTTATGGCCCGAGAAGACGTAGAAATCGCAATCGAGATCGACCACATCGACCGTCATATGGGGCACCGCCTGACAGCCGTCGACCAGCACCACGGCGCCGCGGTCATGGGCCATAGCGATGACCTGCTTGAGCGGAACGATAGTGCCCAGCGCGTTGGAGGCATGGGTGATGGCGACGATCTTGGTGCGCTCGTTGAGCAGCTTCTCGAATTCGTCGAGCAGGAAATTGCCCTGATCGTCGATCGGGGCGACGCGTAGGGTCAGGTCCTTCTCGTCGCGCAGCATCTGCCAGGGCACGATGTTGGAGTGATGCTCCATGTGCGACAGGATAATCTCGTCTCCGGCTTCAAGATTGGCCCGGCCATAGGTCTGGGCGACCAGATTGATCCCCTCGGTGCCGCCGCGAACGAAAATGACCTCGCGGGATTCAACCGCTCCCAGGAAATCGCGAACCTTATCCCGCGCGCCCTCGAAGGCCGTGGTGGTGCGCATGCTCAGGTCATAGACCCCGCGGTGGATATTGGCGTATTCGGTCTCATACACCCGGCTCAGGGCGTCGATGGTGGCCCGGGGCTTCTGGGCGCTGGCGGCGCTATCGAGAAACACCAGCGGATGGCCGTTGATGGGGTGCTCGAAAATCGGGAAGTCGGCGCGCACCCGCTCCACGTCGTAAGCCATGTCTTCGTTCTGGTGAGCCATGGTCATTTCCCTTGCTCCAGCCATGCCTTCACGGCGCGCTCCATATGGGCCGTCAGTTCGGGAAGATCGATGGTGTCGACAATTTCGCCGATGAAGCCTTCGACCAGCATGCGCTGCGCCTCGCGGCCACCGATACCCCGGGAGCGCATGTAGAACAGGGCGTCTTCGTCGAGCTCGCCGGTCGCCGCCCCGTGGCTGCATTGCACGTCGTCGGCGTAGATTTCCAGCTCGGGCTTGGTATCGACCTGGGCGGTCTCCGACAGCAGCAGGTTGTTGCTCAATTGGTGGGCGTCGGTCTTTTGCGCATCGGGGCGGACGATGATCTTGCCCTGGAAGACGCCATGGGCGTCGCCGTCGAGAACACCCTTGTAGTATTCGTCGCTGTGGCAGTTGGGCAGGGCATGATCGACCAGGGTGGTGTTGTCGAGATGCTGTTTGCCGCGACCGAGGAACAGGCCTTTGAGCCAGCAGGCGCCGTCTTCGCCGTCGAGGGATGCGGATATCTCGTTGCGGGCCAGGCGGGCGCCCAACTGGGCCGTGAAGCTGTCATAGCTCGCCCCGGCGGCGATTCGCGTGCGGGTCGCGGCGAGATGGAAGCTCGCGGCTCCTTCGTTCTGGATTTTGATATGCTTGAGGCTGGCCTTGCTCTCGACGGTCACCTCGGTAACGGTGTTCGTCCAATAGGCCCCGTCGGCTCCGGCGTAGCTCTCGATAACCGTGGCCTGGCTTTCCGCCCGGGCGACGATCAGGTTGCGTGGATGATTGACCTGCGCATGGTCACTGGCGGTCGAAAGATAAAGTAGATGGACCGGTCTGTCTAATTTGATATTTTCATCAATTATCAACACCGCGCCGTCGGCCATGAAGGCAGCGTTGAGGGCGGCCGGGCTGCCGCCATCGTTGGAAAGATACGCTTTGAGCGAATCCGCGTCCGTGTCGAGGGTTTGCGCCAGGCTCGCCAGATGCACGCCAGGCGGTAAATCGACCAATTCGGACAGATCGGCGCGGAAATGGCCGTCAACGAAGACCATGCGGTGACAGGCCAGACCATCGGGCAGGTGAGGGGAGACGTCATCGAGGGTGACGCTGTTCTCCTGGCGCGGCGCCAGGGAAAATGTCTGGCGGGTGAGGGGGCGGAGGTTGGTGAACTTCCAGACCTCATCTCGAGGGGTTGGAAAGCCGGCCTCGCCGAAACGCTCGATGGCCTGTGTCCGCAACGTATCGAGCCAGCCGACGCCTTGCCCGGGCAGGCTTGCGCGAGCCGCCGCGAAGGCGTCCACATAGGCGCTGTGAAAGTCTTTTGACATCATCAGGCCGCGGCGATTTTAGCCAGCATGGGGCCGTAGCCTTCATTCTCGACCTCAAGGGCGAGCTCGCTCGCGCCGGATTTGATAATCTTTCCGCCGGCCAGCACATGGACTTTGTCAGGCTCGACATAATTGAGCAGCCGCTGGTAATGGGTGATCAGCAGGATCGCCCGATCCGGCGCGCGCAGGCGGTTGATGCCGTCGCCAACGATGCGCAGGGCGTCTATGTCGAGGCCGGAATCGGTCTCATCGAGCACCGCCAGGCGGGGTTCCAGCATGGCCATTTGCAGCACTTCGTTGCGCTTCTTCTCGCCGCCGGAGAAGCCGACGTTGAGCGCGCGGTGGAGCAGCTTTTCGTCCATCTCGAGCAGCTTGGCCTTCTCGCGCACCAGTTTCAGGAAATCCATGGCATCGAGTTCATCCAGGCCGCGATGCCTGCGCACCGCGTTGGTCGCCGATTTGAGGAAATTCATGCCGACCACGCCGGGGATTTCGACGGGATATTGGAAGCCCAGAAAAATGCCCTCGCAGGCGCGCTCTTCGGGGTTGAGGCCGAGCAGGTCGCTGCCTTGATAGAGAACCGAGCCGCTGGTGACCTCATAGCCTTCGCGCCCGGCCAATGCGTAGGCCAGCGTGCTTTTGCCCGAGCCGTTCGGCCCCATGATGGCGTGGACCTCGCCGGCCTGTACCGTTAGGTCGAGACCAGTGAGTATTTCCTTGCCATCAACGGCAACGGAAAGGTTTTTTATTTCAAGCATTTATTTAGTTTTCCTAAAGCTATCCGACACTGCCTTCAAGGCTGATGCCGACGAGCTTTTGAGCCTCGACGGCAAATTCCATGGGCAGGTTTTGCAGCACTTGTTTGCAGAAGCCGTTGACGATCATGGTCACCGCGTCCTCGGTCGAGAGACCCCGGCTCTGGCAGTAGAACAGCTGGTCGTCGCTGATCTTCGATGTGGTCGCTTCGTGCTCCATATGGGCCGAGGCGTTCTTGACTTCGATATAGGGCACCGTATGGGCGCCGCACTGGTCGCCGATCAGCAGGGAATCGCATTGCGTATAGTTGCGCGCGCCCGTAGCACTTTTGGCGATGCGCACCAGGCCGCGATAGGTGCTTTGCGCATGACCCGCCGAGATGCCCTTGGCGATGATCGTCGAGCGCGTGTTTTTGCCGATATGGATCATCTTGGTGCCGGTGTCGGCCTGTTGGTGGTTGTTGGTGACGGCCACCGAATAGAACTCGCCCACGGAGTTGTCGCCGATCAGCAGGCAGCTTGGATATTTCCAGGTGATCGCCGAGCCGGTCTCGACCTGGGTCCAGGATATCTTCGAGTTCCGCCCCCGGCAGGCGCCGCGCTTGGTGACGAAATTATAGATCCCACCCACACCGTTCTTGTCGCCGGGATACCAGTTCTGCACGGTGGAATATTTGATCTCGGCGTCGTCTAAGGTGATCAACTCGACAACCGCCGCATGAAGCTGGTTCTCGTCGCGCTGGGGCGCCGTACAGCCCTCAAGGTAGCTCACATAGGAGCCCTCGTCGGCAATCACCAGGGTGCGTTCGAACTGGCCCGTATTGGCGGCGTTGATGCGGAAATAGGTGGACAGCTCCATGGGGCAGCGCACCCCCTTGGGGATGTAGGCGAAGGAGCCGTCGGTGAAGACCGCCGAATTCAGGGCGGCGTAGAAATTATCGCCGGTGGGCACCACGGAGCCGAGATATTGGCGCACCATTTCGGGATGCTCCTGGATCGCTTCCGAGATCGAGCAGAAGATGATGCCCATCTCGCCGAGCTTGGCCTTGAAGGTGGTGGCCACCGAGACGCTGTCGAACACCGCATCGACGGCGATGCCGGCCAGGGCCTCCTGTTCATGCAGCGGGATGCCGAGCTTTTTATAGACCTCGAGAATCTCGGGATCGACTTCATCGAGGCTCTTGGGCCCATCGTCCTGAGATTTCGGCGCCGAATAGTAGGAGGCGGCCTGATAATCGATCGGCGGATAATGCAGCTTGGCCCAATGGGGCTCGGTCATGGTCAGCCAATGGCGAAAGGCTTCAAGCCGCCATTCGAGCAACCACTCGGGCTCGTTCTTCTTGGCGGAAATGAAGCGGACGGTGTCTTCGTCGAGGCCGATGGGGATGGTTTCGGCTTCGACATCGGTGACGAAACCGTATTTGTAATCGCCATCGGTGAAGTCATCGATGGTTTGTGGGCTGTCGGTTTGTGACGCCATGGCTAGAGCTCTCGTGTCTGTTGTGTGCGGCGCTCAAACGACGGGATGAAGGCGGCCATGGGGCCCATCATGTCGGCCAGGGAAACCTCGTCGAGGGCGCGGTGGATGGCGTCGTTGATCTTCTGCCAGTTGGTGCGGGTCGGGCAGGTGGGCACCAGACTGCAATCGCTGCCCTCGGCGTCGAGGCAGGAGGTCAGCGCGATCGGGCCGTCCACGGCGATGATGATCTCGGTAATCGGGATATCGTCGGGTTGGCGCGCCAGGGTGTAGCCGCCGCTGGCGCCGCGATGGGAATCGAGCAACTCGGCCCGGACCAGCGCCTTGAGTATCTTGCTCGCCGTGGGCTCGGGGATGCGGGTCGCCCCGGCCACCGCATGGGCGGTGTGCATATCGTCAGCTAATGTGGCGATGTGCGTCATCAAGACGACGCCGTAATCCGCCAACCTACTCAGTCTAATCATGGCAGCCCAATCTGATCATGCCTAACCGTTTCAATCCGGGGTCAAAATTAATGAGGACCTATTTGGTCCTGATTGAGCAAATAGGCTTGATACCGCGTTCGGTCAAGCATGATTTGTGTAAAAACCGCCGGAAATGACCGAATTTGTCACCGTAAAGCCCGAGGACGGGTATAAATCCGTAACCGTTGGGGTGCACCAGGGGATGGCCGTGCGTTTATTAGAACATAATAATGTGAGCGAAACCTCGTTCACGGCCCGTGTTTTTGCCGCGGCAATCCTGCTCTACCCCCTGGTCGCCGTCTTCTCACCCAAGGCCATGGTGCTGCTGCTGGGGCTGCCGGTTCTGGCCTTCTTGTTCGTCAAAGGCAATCGAGAGGCGGTCTTTGGCGCTCTGCCGCCGGTGGTTTCACTCCTGCTCGCCGGCCTCGCCGCCTGGTCTTTGGTGACGGTCTGGTGGGCGCCGGCGCCGCTCGACAGCCTGCAGCTTTGGTTCCGGGTGGTCGTCATCGGCCTGTGCGGCATGGTGATGTTCGCCGCCGCGGCCAAACTAGTGGCGGTTGACCGGCATTTGCTCACCAGCGCCTTCGTCGCATCGGGCTGGTTCTTCGTCGTGTTGTTCGGCTTTGAGCTGTTCACGGCCGGAAGTCTCAGCCGCCTTGCCGTTTCAGTTTGGAATCAGCTGACGCCGTGGGGCAGCGAGCCCCGGGAGCCGTATCTGCTCTTATTGCAGTCCTCGGCGGCTTTGACGGTTTTCGTCTGGCCCTGCATGCTGGCCATTTCGCGCCGTCACTCGATGCGAACCGCCGTGCTGTTCGCCATTGCCGTGGCGGCGTTGCTGCTGGCCCAGAACATGGAGGCGTCCCTGGTCGCTTACACGACGGGTATCGCGGTCTTTTGGGTGGTTTGCAAATCCCGCCGCTGGGGGGTTGCGGGGTTTCTGGCCGGGCTGTTCCTGGTCAATCTGGCAGTGACCCAATACGCCTTCGAATTCGTCTCATCGGAACAGCGGGACGGCGTCACACTGTTTTTGTCAGATAGCACGAAAGAACGCTTGCATGTTATTGATTTTGTTTATGAACAAATAGCAGAACATCCAATTATTGGATGGGGGCTGGACGCTTCCCGCGCCATTGGCCAGGATACCCTGAGCGGGTTCGGCGAGGACAAGATGATCCCCCTGCATCCTCATAATCTGTGGGCTCAATCCTGGCTTGAGCTTGGGATCATCGGTCTTGTTCTGACGATTGCCCTGGTCGCCGCCGTCTTTATGCGTCTCGCCACCGGCGCCCTGGGCCGGGTCGCCGTGTCCTCAGCCGCGGCGGCGATGGCGGGCTATCTGCTGATCGGCAATATCAGCTACGGCATGTGGCAAAACTGGTGGCTGGCCATGGCCTGGTTGAGCGCCGGGTTTCTCGCCGTAATGATGACTTCAGAGGATGCAGAAGACCCGTAACCGGGAGGAAATATCGATTGTTGCGTAATCGGGGACTGCGCCGCAGCGTTCTCCTTCCGAGTTCCTGCTATGCCTGGCTCGCGACGTTTAAATTCGCAACGCCGCCTTCCTTGATCAAGACGTTGTCTTGCGTTTCATTGGTCATCGTGCAATCGGCGCGGGCGCGCTTGCGGGCCGTCATGAACAGGGGCTCCGCCGATATCTGATAGAAATTCTCCATAATCCCGGCGATATCCTCACTGCTGAAACATAGAGCTCCCGGCCAGAGCGGCCTGCAGATAGCTCATATATCGAGGTTTGACGGCTGCTTGAGTATCGGCCCAATGGCTGACAATGCCGGCGGCATAGCCAACGATGTAGTTGCTGTTGTCTTCGCCCTTGAGGCAGGCGCCATCGGCGAGGGCCTGAGCGGTATCCATCATGCGCGATAATTCTTCAATAAAGGCTGCGGCGCTCTCGGCTTCGTTGACCTCGTGATCAATCCGTTCGATGGTTTCGTCGACTTCCTGAATCACATCGTCTCGGCGAGTTCTCGCTTCTTGCCGGTTCGCCGCCGCCGACCAGAATTTGACGCGCTCCAAAACATTGTCCAGATTGCCTGATTTGATCAAATAATCGTCACCGCCGGCGTGTAGGCAATCACGCAGCTTGTCGACATCGTTGAACGCGGTGAGAAACACTATCGGAATGTCATTGCCGTGGATGCGCCGAATATTTCGACAGGTTTCGATACCATCCATCACAGGCATGGAGATATCGAGGATCAAGACCATGGGCGTGCAGTTGAGCAGCAATTTCATGCCCTCTTCGCCGCCACTGGCCGTCATGACCGTATAGCCATGCAGGGACAGAAAGTCGGAATACATTTTTCTGAATGTCGGGTTATCGTCAACGACGATGATTAAACCTAAAGACATGTGGTCGTCACACTGTGCAAATATTCAAAGGGCATAGCCCTCATATTTGAACAGAATCGGATTAATGTTTGGTAAACAATTGTTAGAGCTGAATTATTGTGAGAGTCATTCTTAAAGCGCCGCGACGCCTAGGACTGTCGCCACGATCCCGACAACGGCGGCGGTGGAAATGGCTCCGACGCCAAGGCGGGTCATGATATTCGCCTCCAGATGTGGCAAGCTCCTATAGTAATGATGACATGTTGTTTTCGAGGATAGGTCGCGCTTATGCGGTTCCTGACGATCATGATGGCCGCCGGCTTCGCCGCGATGGGGGCGGCGCGGGCGAGCCCGGACGATACGGCAACGGCAATGGTGGCGCTCGAGTGCATCACGAGTAGCGCTTGGGCCGATACAGCGAACCGGCAGCCTCTATCGAGCGTCGACGTGCTGAACCGCGCGGCGGCGGGCGGCTTGGTGCTGCTCGGCGAGTCCCACGACAACGCCGATCATCACCGCTGGCAGTTGCAGACCATTGCCGCACTTCAGGCGCGCGGCGTTCCCCTGACGCTCGGCTTCGAAATGTTCCCGCGCCGTGTGCAACCGCTGCTCGACGAGTGGACCGTCGGCGGTTTCTCCGAGGGTGAGTTTCTTGATGCGGTGGAATGGGATCGGGTCTGGGGCTTCGATCCGGGGCTCTATATGCCGTTGTTTCACTTCGCCCGTATCAATCGGTTGCCCATGGTGGCGCTCAATGTGGAGCGCGGCCTGATCGCCGCTGTTCGCGAGACCGGCTGGGACGCCGTTCCCGCAGCGAACCGTGAGGGCATCTCCGATCCGGCACAGCCGGAACCGGCCTATCGGGAGAGCCTCAGCGCGGTCTACCTGGAGCATCTCGAAATGCGCGACAGGCAAGCCGACCCGGTCGGCCTCGAGCGCTTCATCCAGGCCCAGCTCACCTGGGATCGGGCCATGGCCGAAGCCCTCGCCGCCGTCCGGGACGGGACAACGCTGGTGGTCGGCATCATCGGCAGCGGGCATCTGGAGAACGGCTGGGGGGTGCCGCGCCAACTTGCCGCCCTGGGCGTTGCGGGCGCGACGGTGCTGCTGCCCTGGGATCGCGGGCGCGATTGCGCTGATCTAACCGGTGGGCTGGCCGACGCCGTCTTCGTGCTCGACCCGCTCGTCATCGATCTGGCTGAGGCGCCCTGGCGTCCGCGCCTCGGGGTCATGCTCCAGACCGTCGAAGGGGTCTTGGCCGTGCTCGAAGTGGTGGGCGGCAGCGTCGCCGAGAGCGCCGGTATCGAGGCCGGCGATGTGATCGTCACGGCGGCGGGCCTAGCCATGGCCGGGCCTGACGATCTGGTGGCCGTGATCGGGCGTCAGGCGCCGGGCACCTGGCTGCCCCTGGTCTTGGATCGCGACGGCGCGACCTTGGATGTCGTCGCCAAGTTCCCGGTGGCGCCATGATCCGCGCCCTTGCCGCCGTGCTGGCCGCCTTGTTGTTCGCGTCCCCGGCGTGGGCGCAATCGGTTCATATGGAGATTGAGGTTCGTCTCGATCCTAAGAGCGGCGAAGTGACTCTGGTTGAATTGCTCCAGGTGCGCGGCGAAGCGCAGGCCACGTTACGCCTGCCGCCGGAGCTTTCCCTCAAAAGCATGAAAATCGAAGGCCCCGGCTCGCGCTTGAGCCGCAAGGGCAGCGTCTGGACCCTGCATTTTGAAGGCGCCATCGATCATCGCATGGTGCTTGTCTTTGGCGGTGTGTTGGCGGCGCCGAGCGAGCCCGGCAGTGGCGCGATCTCCGGGCCGGAAGGCAGCTATCTTCCCAGCTTCGGCGGATGGTATCCGGATTTCGGCGCGACGCCCTTCACCTATACCCTCGACATCGATGTGCCGGAAGGCCAGCGGGCGGTAGCGCCCGGCAGGCTGGTCAGCGAGGCCGTGCAGGAGGGGCGCTATCGGGCGCGCTTTGAGAGCGATTGGCCGGCTCAGGACATGGTCGTCATGGCCGGGCCCTATGAGGTCGAGGAACGACCCCATGGCGAAATTTTATTGCGCAGTTATTTCCATCCCGAGATCGCCGATTTAGCGGGGGACACTCTCGATAAATCAGCCGGCTATTTAGACCGTTACGAGGCGCTCATCGGTGATTATCCGTACCCCGCCTTTCATGTGGTCTCAAGCCCGCTTCCCGTCGGGCTGGGCTTTCCGGGCATCGCCTATATGGGCAAACGGGTGCTGCGCCTGCCGTTCATTCTGGATAGATCGCTTGGTCATGAGGTGCTGCATAACTGGTGGGGCAACGGCGTCTATGTGGATTACGAGGGGGGCAACTGGGCCGAAGGCCTGACCACCTTCATGGCAGACTATGCCTATGCGGAAGATAAGGGCGGTGATCTGTCACGCGCCATGCGGCTTCGCTGGCTGACCGATTACGCCGCCCTGCCGGCGGCGCGCGACACCCCGGTCAGCGCCTTCGCCGGGCGTAGCCACGGGGCCTCGAAAGTGACCGGCTATAACAAGGCGGCGATGCTGTTCGTCATGTTGCGCGACGAAATTGGCGAACAGGCTTTCAACGACGGCATCCGCAGCTTCTGGCGGGATAATCGCTTCAAGCACGCCAGTTGGGGTGATTTGCAGAGCGCCTTCGAAGCCGCTTCGGGGCTCAAGCTCAAACGCTTCTTCAGCCAATGGCTCGATCAGACCGGCGCGCCCGAGCTGCGTATAAAAAGCGTCAAGGTGAAGCCTCGGGGAGACGGCTACGGCATCGGCTTCACCCTGATCCAGGAGGCCCCGGCCTACAGCCTGTCCGTCCCCGTCGTGGTGGAAACCGAGGCGGGCCCGCGTGAGTTCAGGGTTGCCCTCGATGATCGTATCGAGCGCTACAGTCTTGATGTAAAGGCGCGCCCCACGGCGGTTGAGATTGACCCGGACGCCCGCCTGTTCCGCCGTCTCGATCCGGGCGAGGTGCCGCTGGTACTGCGCCATATCATGCTGGCGCCCAAGATTACCCTGACGGTTGCTTCGGACGATCCGGCGATGCTCGCCGCCGCCGAAACCTTGGCTGACCGGCTGGTTGAAGGCGAGGTCGAACTGGTCGATCGGTTTTCCGCCCTGCTGTTTGACTCGCCCCTGGTGATCGTCGGCTCCGGCCTCAAGCTGGGCCGGGCAATCGCCGCCGCCGAATTGTTCGCGGCGCCGAAAAGTTCCGATGAAAAATTTGCCGGCCAAGGCGAGCTTCGGGTCTGGACGACGCGGGCCACACGCGGCTTTCCGGTCATCGTCATCGAGGCCGAAAGCACCGCGGCCGTCGAAGCCGTCACCTGGCGATTGCCCCATTACGGCGCCAAGAGTTACCTGCTGTTCGATCAGGGCGAACTCATCACCAGCGGCATCTGGCCACCCGGCGCCAAGCCTTTGAGGGTTGAGATTCCCTAGATAAGCTCTAACGCCATATGGCTTTTTTTATGATGCTTTGTTAGTCTCCCATCAAAGGGGAGGTTGCGAATGGAACGCCGTCTGGTCGCAATCCTTGTCGCGGATGTGGCCGGCTACAGCCGGCTCATGGAAGCCGACGAGGAAGCGACCGCCAGCGCCTTAAACGCCCAGCGCGAGATCGTCGAAAGCCTGGTCTCCGGTCATCACGGCCGGTTGTTCGGCGCCTACGGCGACAGCTTCATCGCCGAGTTCGCCAGTCCGGTCGAGGCGGTGCGCTGCGCCGTCGAAATACAGCGCGAGTTTGAAACCAGAAATGCCGAGCGATCCGAGGACCGGCGCATGCGTCTGCGCATCGGCATCAACCTCTGCGATGTCATGGTGGACGGCGACAACTTGCTTGGCGATGGGGTGAACATCGCGGCGCGTCTGGAATCCCTCGCCGACCCCGGCAGCATCACGCTGGCCCAGTCGGTCTATGATCAGGTCAGGAAGCAGCCCGGCCTGGAATGCGAATTTCTCGGCGAGCACGAGGTCAAGAACATAACCGAGCCCCTCCGGGTTTACCGCGTGGCGATGGGTGCGGGACAGGCAAGGGTTATCGGCATGGCGGCGCAAGCTTCAAGGCCGATGACCATGGCCGCGTTCATCGCCATGCTGATGCTGTTGACCGGCACAGCGATTTGGCTCCAGCGGTCGGGACCGGAACACGACGTGGCGGTGGTCGAGAATATGGCCTACCCCTTGCCGGACAAGCCCTCGATTGCTGTGCTGCCGTTTGCCAACATGAGCGGCAATCCCGAGCAGGAGTATTTCACCAACGGCATCACCGACGATCTGATCACCGATCTTTCGAAGGTCTCGGGTCTGTTCGTCGTCGCCCGCAATTCGGTGTTCGTCTACAAGGGCATGTCCGTGAACATCGCCTCGGTCGCCGAGGCGTTGGGCGTGCGTTATGTGCTCGAAGGCAGCGTGCGCCGTGACGGCAACCGGGTGCGCGTCAACGCACAATTGATCGACGCGACCACCGGCGGCCACCTCTGGGCCGACCGCTACGACGGCGACATCGAGGATATCTTCGCCGTGCAGGACGATTTTGTCGGCAAGATCGTGCGCGCGCTGGAAGTCAGCCTGAAGCCCGGCGAGCAGGATGAGGCGTCCCGGGGAGAGACCAGAAATATCGCGGCGCGCGAGGCTTTTCAGAAGGGTTGGGAGCATTATCTCAACTACACGCCGGATGAAAATGCCCAAGCCATACAATATCTCGAAGAGGCTATCGGCCTCGACCCCGAGTACGGCAAGGCCTATGCCGCCTTGAGCCTGGTCTTTTACAAAGGCTGCGGCTGGGGCTGGAACAAAGAGATGGGCCTGACCACCGGTGGGGCCGCGAGCAAGGCAATGTACTATAAAGCGAAATCGGATGAATACCCGACGTCCTTCGGAAGCTCGGCGGCGTCTCAGATCAATCTGTATTTCAGCCGCTTCGAGGACGCCTTCAGCGATGCGGCGCGCGCCATCGCGCTCGATCCCAATGATCCCGAGGGTTATCTGGCCATGGCCTGGAGTCTGATGACATCGGGCAATCCCGAGGCATCCGTGGAACTCGTCGAGCGGGCCGTCAGGCTGAATCCGGGATATCCTTACCACTATGTGTTCACCCTCGGAATCGCCTATATCGCCACCGGTGAATTCCAGCGCGCGGCCGATGTCCTGCAAGACATCGTCGACAAGGATGTGAGGGCCACGGGCTGATTCCGCCCCTGGTGGCCGCCCTGGCTCTGCTCGGTCGACGGAAACAGGCGTTGGCGACGTTCCAGGCTTTCAAGCTCGGATGGAGCCAGCGAAAGCTCGCTTCATTTCCTTACAGCTATCATTTTCCCTATAAATGGGCGCCCAGCGGCAACTGGATCATGCAACGTTTGCAGGACGGATTGCATATTGCCGCCAAGACAGCGAGGCGCAAAGAAGCTGATTAGATATATAGAATCTATTGCCGCATGTCGTTAATCTCCTGCCTGGGAGCGAATTGATTCTGAAAGTTTACCAATGATTGATCTCTATACATGGGGCACGCCGAACGGGCGCAAGGTCTCGATCATGCTCGAGGAGCTGGGCCTTGCCTACACTGTGATTTCCATCGATATCACCAAGGGCGAACAACACGCGCCCGCGTTTCTGGCGATCAGTCCGAACAACAAGATACCGGCGATCGTCGATCATGACCCGCCGGACGGCGAGGCGCTGGCCCTGTTCGAATCGGGCGCCATTCTGATCTATCTCGCCGAGCGTCACGGGCAGTTCCTGCCCACGGATTTCCGCCCCCGCCTGGAGGTCATGCAATGGCTGATGTTCCAGATGGGCGGGGTCGGCCCGTTCTTCGGCCAGGCTCATCATTTCCGCCGCTTCGCACCGGAGAAGATTCCCTACGCCATCGAGCGCTACAGCAATGAGACGCGCCGGCTCTACGGCGTCATGGACAAGCGGCTGGCGGACCGGGAATATCTCGCCGGCGATGATTACAGCATTGCCGATATCGCCACCTTCCCCTGGGCGGCGCGCCACGAATGGCAGGGCGTCGATCTGGCCGAATTCGCCAACGTCAAGCGCTGGTACGACGCCATCTGGGAACGCCCGGCTGTGAAGATCGGCTATGCGGTGCCATGAGCGCGCTGCTCGAGAGGCCGGCGGTGAAAAGGCTGTGCGACGCCTTGGCGGCGGCAGAATCCACCGCCCGGGTGATCGACAGCAGCCTCGGGCGCTTTGCCACGGTCTACGCAGCCGCCGGCCATCCTCATTGCGTATTCGCAACCTGCGTCGATGAACTCGCCAGCCTCACCGGGGGCGCGGTCGTCGGGGACGTTGCCGTAGAGAGCTAGGGATTGTTGACAGGGTTAGCCACGCCCCGTACATAACCGATCATCACGCTTACCAGCGGTGGGGTGGCCGAGTGGCTGAAGGCGCCGGTTTGCTAAACCAGTTTAGGGTGTAAAGCCCTAACGAGGGTTCGAATCCCTCTCCCACCGCCATTTCCTTGGGTTTGGGTTGATGCTTACCTGGACGGGCAAGGTAGCAAAAAGGGGCCGATAAGGCCCCTTTGCTAACCGTTTGCTAACATCGACCTATGAGGAAGGGCTATCGCCCACCGGCTCCAGAGACCATCGTGCCATTAGACCAAAAGCCGATCATGCACTAACATTCAAACTGGACCTTTCAAGGAGGGCTGACCAAATGAGAGACCTGCCTGACACGGTTCGCGCTTACAGGCGCACCACGAAGTTCCCGAGCGCAGGGATACCCCCCGCCTTGCTTAACGATCATGAAACGAAAGAGGGCGTATGGGGCGTTATCAACGTCGTCTCAGGGTCGTTGAGGTACCACATCCCGTCGCGGAACGAGTCACATATGCTTCGCCCCGGGCATCCTGGCATCGTCGAGCCAACGATCGCACATCGTGTCGAGCCGATCGGCGACGCCACGTTTTTTATCGAATTCTATCGCTGACGTGCTCCATCGGCTTCAATAATCTGACCCCAACAACCCGCAACTCTTGTAATCTACGCCCTGAAAAATGTCCTGAGGGTGCGATGGTTGCCAAGACGAGCGTAGTGGTCAAGGGCAGTGAGATGGAAATTTTGGTGTTCGAGCCCCAGAGTGACGGTCCGGTGCCAGGCATCGTCGTCGCTCAACACCTGCCCGTCGCCCACGCCGGTCTCGAGTTGGACCCGTTCACAATCGACGTCGGCGAACGGCTGGCGCGCGCCAGCTACGCCTGTGTCGTTCCCTATGTCTTCCACTGGTGGCCTAGAGACGAAGACATCGAGGTCAAGCGTGCCGAGTTCCGCGACGACTGGACCGTCGCCGACATGGCGGCGGCCTATGATCTGCTCGCCGGCATGGCCAGGGTGAACAGCGACAAGATCGGCGTCATCGGGCACTGCTGGGGCGGCCGGATCGCCTGGCTGGCCGCCTGCCACAATCCGGGTTATAATGCGGCGGCGGTGCTCTACGGCGGGCGCATCAAAGCCGCCATGGGGCCTGGCTCTGTGCCGCCGAGCGAACTCGCCCACCAAATACCCTGTCCGATGATCGGCATCTTCGGCAACGATGACGAGAATCCATCACCGGCCGATGTCGACGACCTCGATGCCGCGCTGACAGAGGCCGGCGTCGCGCACAGCTTCCATCGCTACGATGACGCAGGGCACGGCTTTCAGGATTTCACCAACGCGACGCGCTACCGCAAGGCAGCCACTGCCGACGCCTGGGACAAGCTGCTCGCCTTCTTTGATGCCGAACTGACTTAGCGGTCGCCACGGCGGGGGCCGGGGAAAAGCTCGGCCACCCCTTTTCCAATATATAACGGGGAGCCGGCAGTGCGGCGGTGACTCATACAATACCGTTCTGGCGTAGGGCGGTAATGACGGCAAACAAGCCGACCGTGCTCAGCATGCCGGCGAGCAGGTTGCGCTTGAAGGTGCAGTAGAGTGCCACGCCGACACCGAGCGCCACCAGCCGGTCAATCAGCGGGGTCTCGGCCAGGATGCCCACCGGCAACAGGAGGATGCGGGACATCAAGGCCGCCAGCATGCCGTAGGCGACGCAGCTGAACCACTGAGAGAGGTTGCCGTCCGGCTTGATCCGCGCGGCGATGGCGACGCCGCTGGCGCGCCACACATAAGTCGAGAGGCTGACCAGAACCAGCAACCCCCACAGCCCGGTGATGCCCGACGATCCGTATTCAGTCATCGCCACCCGCCATGCGACGGTCCAGCCAATAAGCCGCGGTCCCGGCGATCACGCCGCAGAACGCCAAACCCCAGTCCGGCGAGACCCAATGGAAGAGCGGTCCCAGAAGGGCGCCGATGATCAG
>JAYGED010000260.1:0-12021 GCA_046582565.1 Alphaproteobacteria bacterium | reverse complement strand
GAAACCCTTGGTTCGCTCGGCCTGAGGATTCTTCAGAACCTCATCGGGGCTGCCGCGCTCGTGGATGAGACCTTCATAGAGAAAAAGCACCTCGTCGGCGACGTGATAGGCGAAGCCGAGCTCGTGGGTGACCACGATCATGGTCATGCTTTCGTTGCTCAGATCGCGCATGGAGAGCAGCACCTCGCCAACCGTTTCCGGATCGAGCGACGATGTAACCTCGTCGAATAGAATGACGTTTGGCTCCATGGCGAGGGCGCGGGCAATGGCGACCCTTTGCTGTTCGCCGCCGGATAGGCGCGAGGGATATTGATCGGCCTTTACCAACAGCCCAACCTTGTCCAGGTTGGCGCGGGCGCGCGAAACGGCCTCCTCCTTATCCATTTTGAGAACCGTCACCAAGCCCTCCATGACATTTTGCTGGACCTTCATATGGGGAAACAGATTGAATTGCTGAAACACCATGCCGACCTTGGTACGGACGCGGACCAGCTCGTTTTCCCGATAGTCGTAAACCGGCGCGCCCTCCAACTCTCCGGTTTCCTGACCAACGACCTGCCCATGGATGGTGAGTCGTCCGGCGCTCGGTATTTCCATGAAGTTGATGCAACGCAGGAAGGTGCTCTTCCCCGAGCCGCTGGAGCCGATCATGCAGACCGTCTGGCCGCGCCTGACTTCCATGTCAATACCGCGCAACACATGATGATCGCCAAAATACTTGTGCAGGGACTCGACCTTGAGAATGATTTCGGACATCGCGCTATAACCTCATTTCGCTGTCGATCGCGAGCCTGCGCTCGAGCCAGTAGGAAAACAGCACCAGCGGATAGGTCGCGAAGAAATAGAGCACCGCGATGGCGGTGTAGAGCTCGAAGGGGCGGTAGACCGTGTTGGCCAGGACCTGACCTTCGTAGAGCAGTTCCGCCACGGCGATGGTCGAGGCCAGGGATGTCGCCTTGACCGCCTCGACGGTGCGGCTGGTGAACGGTGGAATCATGCGCCTGAGGGCCTGAGGCAGAATAACCCGCCGCATGACGCTGAAGTAGTTCATGCCGATTGCCTTTGCGGCCTCCCACTGTCCCTTCTCGATCGATTGAATGCCGCCGCGAACGATATCGGCGGAATAGGCGATCATGTTCAAGCCGATACCGATCAAAGCGGCGTAGAATCCTTCCATCTGGATCCCGATCAGGACCGGGAAGGCATAGTAGAACCAGACGATTTGGATCAGGACCGGCGTGTTGCGAAACAGCTCGATATAGGCCGTCGCCGGCCAGTTGAAGAGCCTGTTCTTCGAATAACGGCCGGCCCCGATGATGATTCCGCCAACCATGGAGGCCAGAATGATGATGATGCTCAACTCGAAGGTCACGCCGAGGCCGCGGTACAGGTTTGCTTGGTATTCGAAGACCACCGAGAAGTCCCATCTGAACTCATCCATGGCGCGCGTCCTAGAGCCTGGCCGCGTCGAGCCGGTTTTCCATGTAGCGGACCAGCATCGAAGTCAGGGTCAGCATCACGAAAAAAACCAGCGCGACCAAGGTGAGTATCTCAATCGGGCGGTAGAGCCGGGCGCTCAGCTCCAGCGCCCGATAAAGCAGATCGGCATAGGCGATGGCCGAGACGTTGGTGGTTCCCTTCATCAATTCGAAACTGCGTTCGAGAAACGGCGGGACCATGCGGCGAACGGCCTGCGGCAGAATGATGCGCCGCATGAGCGTGGATTGCGACATGCCAAGCGCCTTGCCGCCTTCCCATTGGCTGTGTTCCATGGAATTTATGCCGGCGCGGAAGATCTCCGCGAAGAAGGCGGCGGAGTTGACCGAGAGCGTAATGATACAGGCGGCATAGGCGCCGAAGGTGATACCGATGACCACCGGCAGCGCGAAATAGATCCAAAAAAGCTGGATCAGGAGAGGCGTGGTGCGGAAGAATTCGATCAAGACGATCGCCGGCCAGGACAGCAGGCGGTAGCGCGACATGCGCATCAAGGCCAGGATCAAGCCGCCGATCGCCCCCAGTATCAGCGAGACGATACCGACCCTGAGTGTGCCGAGGAAGCCGTCGAAAAGCACGTCCCAGTATTTGAAAACCAGGCCGAATTCCCATTCGTAGCCCATTCAACCGACTAAGCCTCCACCCTTAAATACTGTCCGGTAGTGACGGCGGAAGGAGGCGCCGAAACCAAGCCTCTCCTTCCGCCCGCACTGGCGAGTCGCCGCGAGTCGCGGCCGAGCCTAGAACTTGTAGTATTCTTTCAAGATCGGTGGTGCCTCGGCGGGATCCATGCCCCGGCTGGTGAGGAAGTCGTCATAGATCTTCTGGGTGTGGCCGCGGTTGTAGTAGTAGGCAATGGCCACGGACACCCAATCACGCCAGCGCTTGTCCGCTTCCTTGCGCAGGCCGATATCGGCCGTGGAAAAGCTGGCCGGAGAGGGAACGACGACCTTGCCGATGTTGTCGAGGGCCCGGTTCTGGAAGGCCAGCCAGGTGCTGGAGCCGACCACCAGGTCGCTGCGTTTGGACACCCAGGCGGCAATCGCCTCGCCCGAGCTCTTCGGCCGGATGAAGGTCGCCTTGGGCAGACGGTCGCTAGCCGCGCGGTCGTTGGAGGTTCCCAGCGGAACCGAAACGACGACGTCAGGATTGTTGAGATCTTCCCATGACTCGAACTGGTGATCTCGCCGCGCTAAGACCGCGACGCCGTAGTAGACCATCGGATGGGTGCTGAAATCGATCGCCATGGCGCGTTGCGGCGTGGCGTCCAATCCCGCGACCAGATCGAACTGGTTGGCCTGCAAGCCCGGCACGGCGCCGCTCCAGGTGGTCTCGACGCACTTCATCTCGACCTGCAACTCGTCGGCGAGCAGCTGTGCGATTTTCGGTCCGAACCCGCCCCATTCACCGGTCTTGGGGTCCTTGTAGCCCCAAGGCTCGGCTGCGATGCAACCGGCGCGCAGGACACCCGTGCCCGTGACCTGATCCCAAGTGGAATTGTACTCTTGAGCATGGCCTGGTGCAGCCCCTAGCATCAGCAAGAGAGCGCCCGCGATGCAATGAAATAGTCGCTTCATGATTGATCCTCCTTGTCAATTTTAGTAACCAAGTGCTATTGTTTGTCGGGTCATAGTCAACACGATAATGGATACCTTTAGAATTGCACGACATTTTCGCGGGTGGACCGCTTGAACGTTTCAAGTGATTTGACGAGTGACAGGTTCGAGGAAGCAGTAGCGTTGCCTCGATTTCGCGGATGGTTTAGTACTTGCGGTGCCGTTCGGCCGGGTCTAATGACGTTACTGTAGGGTTCAACGATCACGTTCCATCGTGGCACGCGCGACGGTCGCGGCCTCATCATCAAGGCAACCGAGAGAAGCCAGTGCAACGCCCTAATATCCTGTTCCTGATGTCCGACCAGATGGGCGCCAAGGCCCTGGCCTTGTATGCCGGACGCGGCGCCTTGACGCCGCATCTCGATAGGCTGGCGGCGCGGGGAACGTTGTTCGAGAATGCCTATTGCAGCTTCCCGCTCTGTGCGCCCTCGCGCTTTGCCATGATGACCGGCCGGCTGCCCTCGCGGATCGGCGCCTATGACAACGGCGCCGAGTTTCCGTCCGATACGCCGACCTTCGTGCATTACCTACGCCGACTGGGATATGCCACGACGGTCTCGGGCAAGCTGCATTATATCGGCGCCGACCAGCTGCACGGCTTCGAGGAGCGCCTGACCACCGACATCTATCCGGCTGATTTCGGCTGGACCGGCGAATGGGAGCCGCTGCTCCGGGACGACGGGAACAGGGAGAGCGGCAGCGGCGTGTCAGGCGTCGAGACGGTCGCCGACGCCGGGCCGGTAGTGCGGTCCATGCAAATCGACTACGACGAGCAGGTGTTCGCGTGCGGGGTTCAGAAGATCTACGACATCGCCCGGGGCACGGATCAGCGCCCGTTCTTCCTGATGGTCTCGTTCACGCAACCCCATGACCCCTACGTCACGCGCCGCGAGTTCTGGGATCTCTACGCGGACACGGATATTCCCGAGCCGGACGTCGCACCGATACCGTTGGATGCCTACGACAGGCATAGCCGCGAGATCTACCACCACTACGGTATCGACCGCTGCGCGATCACGCCGGAAATGACCCGTGCTGCGCGGCGCGGCTACTTCGGCATGATCAGCGACATCGACGCCAAGATCGGCGGGTTGCTGACCGCGCTGGACGAAACCGGGCTCGCGGACAACACGGTCGTGGTCTACACCTCCGATCACGGCGACATGATGGGCGAACGCGGTTTGTGGTTCAAAAAAACGCTCTTCGAGTGGGCGGTCCGCGTGCCGCTTATCCTGGCGCTGCCGGGACGGCAGGACGGCCGCCGGGTCGAGAGATGCGTGTCGCATCTCGATTTGCTGCCGACACTGGTTGACTTGGCGGCCGGCGAAATGAGCGCGATCCTTCGGCCGATCGACGGTGTCAGCCTGCTTGACCATCCCGATACTGAACGGCATGTGCTTTGCGAGCACCTCGACGAAGGCACCACGGCTCCCCGCTTCATGATCAGGAAAGGCGAATTCAAGTACGTCTGCTCGCCGGCTTACGAGCCGCAGCTCTACGACCTGGGCAACGATCCCAACGAACTGACCAACCTTGCCAATGCGGCGGACATGCAGGGGGTGCGTACCGATTTTGAGGCGATTGCCGAACAGCATTGGGATGCCGACGCCTTGCGGGAACGGGTGATCGACAGCCAGCGCAGGCGCAGGCTGGTGCACGCGGCGCTCTCGCAAGGACGCTGGCATGCTTGGGACTACGTCGTCCCGGCCGGTGTGGGCGAACGCTACGTCCGCCATCACGACCGCTTCCCGGAGGTCGAACGCCGGGGATACCTGCCTTATCGTGACGGCGATCCCGGCTGATCGTGATCAGCGGCATTGCGATCGTCGTCTAGCGAGACCGACGAATGGCGAGTTTGAGCATTACGACCGTGACACGACAGAGCGTGCGGCACCCAAGAGATGCAAGAGGGCATACATACGATGACACAGACACAAGTCAGTACCCACGATAGCGAGCAAGACCCGCGCAACGAGCACATACTCATCTATGTGGACGGCAATCTGGTGCCGAAGCAGGAAGCGGTCGTCTCCGTCTATGACAGTGGTTTCATGTTGGGTGACGGGGTCTGGGAGGGCTTGCGCATCCATGGCGGCGTCTTTGCCTTCCTGGAGGAGCATCTAGATCGTTTGTTCGAGGGCGCCGTGGCGATCGACCTCGACATCGGCATGAGCCGGGAGGCCCTGACGCAAGCGCTTTACGAGACCTTGCGCGCCAATGACATGACCGAGGAAGCGCATATCCGCCTGATGGTTACGCGGGGTCGCAAGAAGGCGCCGTTTCAGGATCCACGGCTCAGCATGTTCGGCTCAACGGTGGTGATGATTCCCGAGTTCAAACAGGCGAGCGAGGAGACGGTGAGGCGCGGCCTGCGCTTGCACACCGTGCCCGTGGTCCGCGGCCTGCCGATGTCGCAAGACCCGAAGCTCAATTCGCACAGCAAGCTGAACTGCATCACGGCGCTGATCCATGCGCTCAAAGCCGGGGCCGACGAAGCCCTGATGCTGGATGTGCACGGCTTCGTCAACACCACGAACTCGACTAATTTCTTCATCGCGCGCAAGGGCGAGGTCTGGACCTCCACGGGCGACTATTGCATGAACGGCATCACCCGCCGGAAAGTGATCAAACTCTGCCGGGAGAACGACATCCCGGTGTTCGAGCGGAATTATTCTCTGGTGGACAGCTATGGCGCCGAGGAAGCCTTCGTGACCGGCACGTTCGGCGGCTTAACGCCGGTGGTCGAGATCGACGGCCGGCAGATCGGGGAGGGTACGGCGGGTCCGCTGTACTGGCGCTTGAGAGGACTCTACGAAGAGCTGATCGCGCGCCATATCTCGACCCAAGAGGCGGCGCAATGACCGACCTGCTGCCCTGGTCCGGTCCTGGTCTTTGGACCGGTGCGGAGCTGGTTCACGATTCAACGTTCATAACGACTCTCAGTGACCAGCACGTTGTCGAGATCGAGGCGGCCGTCGAACAGACCAAGGCCCGGGGACTGGCCATCGAGGATATCTCTCGGACGGACTTCCCGTTACCCGGATTCGGCATGGTTTTGCAGGATCTGCTGGACGAACTGCTGAACGGTCGCGGTTTCGCCCTGATCCGCGGCCTGCCCGTCGAGCGGCTGTCGCGCGACAGCGTGGTGCGCGCCTATTGGGGTATCGGGACCTGGCTGGGCGATGCGGTCTCGCAGAACGCTGGGGGTCATCTGCTCGGTCACGTGACCGACCTGCGGGGGCAGGAACAGCCCGGTCGGCGGGTCTACCAGACGACCCAGCGCCAGCCGTTCCACTCGGATTCCTGCGACATCGTGGGTCTGCTCTGTCTTCGGCCGGCGAAGTCCGGCGGGCTCAGCAGCATCGCCAGTGCCGCCTCGGCCCACAACCATCTGCTGGAGCACCATCCGCAACATCTGCGCACGCTCTATGGCAGGTTTCATTGCGACCGCTTCGGCGAGGTGCCTGCGGGAAAGGACGCTGCGTATCCGGTCAGCATCTTCGACCGTTACGGCGACTATCTCACCTGTTGCGGCATGGACCCGGATATCCGGTCGGCCCAGCGCCTGCCGCGGGTCCCGCGATTGACCGCGGCGCAACAGGCCGCGCTCGATACGATGCAAGAGGTGGCGCAAGACCTCGGTTTCGGCATGGCCCTGTGGCCAGGCGACATCCAGCTGTTGCACAATCACACGGTGCTGCACGCGCGTACCGACTTCGAGGATCACCCCGAGCCGGAGAAACGGCGGCATTTGCTGCGACTTTGGTTGTCCGCGCGGTCCGGCCGTCCCCTGCCCGAATTCCTGGCCGAGCGCTGGGGCACCGTCTCGGTCGGGGCGATCCGGGGCGGCATCCTGGTGCCGGGCGCGACGCCTTGCGTGCCGCTGGCACCGTGATCGAGATGCGGGTGGAGAGAGTAGGTGGCGCGTTGGGCGCCGAGATCCGGGGACTCGACCTCGCCCTACCGCTTGAGGAGAAACAGCAAGCCGACCTGCGTCGTCATCTGGCCGAGCATCTTGTGCTGGTGTTCCGCAACCAGTCGCTGACGCCGCCAAGGCAGATCGCCTTCACCAAAGTGTTCGGTCCGGTGGAGCCGCATCCGATGTCGACCCATCGCGACCCCGCCCACCCGGAACTGCTGGTGCTGCCGAACCGACCGGGTGAGCCGGGGCGCCGCAACGACTTCTGGCATACCGACATGACGTTCGCCGAATGTCCGCCCGCCGCCTCGGTGCTCCACGCCCTCGAGGTGCCGGAGAACCGGGGCGACACCCTGTTTTGCAATATGATCGCCGCCCATGACGATTTATCGGAAGCCATGCGGGCCGACCTCGGGGCGATGCGCGCCGTGCACAGCGCCGAGCCCGAGGTCCGGGCGCGGACCGGCGCGGCCCGGGACGAAACCGTGGCGGCGCGGACGCCGGAGGCAGTCTGCCACCCGGTAGTGCGGCGGCATCCGGAGAGCGGCCGGGCCTGCCTGTTCGTCAATCCCTATTTCACCCAGCGGTTCGCCGATATGACGGTGGCGGAGAGTCGTCCGCTGATCCGCTTCCTAGCCGGGCGCGCGACGCGGCCGGAGAACGTCTATCGCCATCGCTGGCGGGCCGGCGACGTGGTGGTCTGGGACAACCGCGCCACCATGCACTACGCCGTGCATGACTATGACGAGACCATGCCGAGACTGTTGCACCGCACCACGGCTGCCGGGCCTCGGCCGGTTTAGGCATGGTCCGGATTCGGATGATCATCCACGCCTAGCGCGACGAGCGCGTAGCGTCATCAACTTCCGCTTTGGGTCAATAACGGACGTTTTGCGACCTGTCCCAGAATGTCCGCTTATATGAGGCGAATGTTGTCAAGGCGGTTTAAATCGCTGTCGCATTGTGGTTTCTCCTTTTCCTCCAGCTGGTGTGCGTTGAGCGGGTCCAGCGATGATGACCATGTCTCGTGCGAGGATCGCATCAACTTATATCCGGCAGCTCCGATCCGGCTTGCCACAATGCTTCGTGCATGGACCATCTCGTGCGGGTGGGACGGGGCTAATCTTTTGGACGGCGTTTGTGCCAAGCGGACATTGAGCCACACATCCGACCCCTCAACGCGCCCTGCGCTGGAGGCGCTGAGTTCGTTTTAGGGGGTACTGTTGGAAATTGGTCTCATCGGGCGGAACCAGCAGCGCTATCCGGGGGCGTGGGGGCCTGTATTCTTTTTCCCTGCCTCCACGCCCACGGTGGCACAAATTCACCACGCCAGATGCCCCTACGCGCCGCCTGAGCAGCTTGTTCCTAGCCAACGTAATCCGTTGAGTACTTGCGATACGCCAGCGGCTAGCCGTTGAGCACCATCCACGCTTCGATATCCTGATTTCTAACAGAACACGCCCCGATGATGCGCCCGTAACGATCCTTGCCCTGCTCTTGGCAAACTACTGGTGAACGACCGATGAAGTCGGATAGAGCCAGTGATGCCTGTTGCCCGCAGCGCCAAACTTCTCCACCAGCGACACAGGTCTGCCTGCTCTCTGGGGCGTCGATGCCGTGGAAACGGATGCGCTGGGCGTGCACCTCAATGGTGTCACCGTCGATGACTGATGCTGTGCCGGTGATGTCGGCTTGTGCGGGTGAGGAGGATGCGAAGATGATGGCAAGGAAGGCTATGCGCAACATCGGTTGAGATTAGCACGTCATGCCGCATGGGTGATGAGCGGCCTAAACGGTTACAGCAGGCTACGGAAATCTGACAAGCTCAGGTTGTGAGGTGGCTGGTGAACGTTGCAGCAACTCCTCCAGCTTTGACCAACGACGACCTTCGATCCTGCCTTTCACCGCCATCCCTATAGCCTTCTTCTGGCCAACCAGAACGACCATCTTCTTGCCTCGGGTGATGCCGGTGTAAAGCAGGTTCCGCCGCAGCATCATGTAGTGCTGCATCATCATCGGGATCACGATGGCGGTGTACTCCGATCCCTGAGATTTGTGGATGCTGACGGCGTAGGCGAGAGCAACCTCGTCAAGTTCACCAAACTGATACTCGACCGGCCTGCCGTCGAACTCTATGACCATTTCCTGGAGGTCAGGGTCGATGTGGCGGACATAGCCGACATCGCCGTTGAAGACCTCCTTGTCGTAGTCGTTTTCGGTTTGCATCACCTTGTCGCCGACGCGGTAGGTGTAGCCGAACCTCTCGATAAAAATATCGTCCGTGGGTGGGTTCAGCGCCTTCTGGAGTTCGACGTTCAATGATCGAGCGCCGATACCGCCACGGTTCATCGGACAGAGCACCTGGATGTCCTGGATGGCGTCGAACCCGAACCGCTTCGGCAGACGGTTCTTCACGATCTCGATGATCTTGGTGACGGCGTCCTCGGGTTCCTGGGCTTCGACGAAGTAGAAGTCGCTCTCTCCGCCCTTGGTGACATCGAGGTTAGGCATGTAACCCGAGTTCACCTTGTGGGCGTTGGTGACGATCTGGCTCTGGGCGGCCTGGCGGAATATCTCGGTCAACCTGGAGACGGGAACGGCACCGGACTCGATGATATCGGCGAGTACCTGTCCTGGCCCGACCGATGGAAGCTGGTCGACGTCCCCGACCAGGATCAGACCGGCTCGATCGGGCAACGCCTTGACCACTGATGCCATCAACGACACGTCCACCATCGAGGTCTCGTCGATCACGAGTAGGTCACATTCGAGCGGGTCCTCAACGCCTCGCTTGAAGCCACCATGTTTCGGATCGACCTCAAGAAGGCGGTGGATGGTCTTGGCTTCCATGCCGGTGGTTTCCGAGAGCCGTTTTGCTGCCCTGCCTGTCGGGGCGGCCAGGGCAACCTTCACGCCCTTCACCACGAGGATGCTGAGGATGGCGTTGATCAGGGTCGTTTTGCCCACGCCGGGCCCGCCGGTGATCACCATGACCTTCGACGAGACCGCCTTCCTGACGGCTTCCCGTTGTCTGACGGCCAGGGTGACCCCGAGCTTCCTCTCGACCCACGGGACGGCCTTGTCGGCGTCGATCACGGGCCCATACGGTTTGCCCACTGCCAACGTCCTCAGTCGTTCGGCGATAACCTTCTCGGCGTTCCAGAGATGAACCAGGAAGATGCACCGTTGGCCACCCATGGTGTCGGCGACTACGGCTTTGTCTTGAAGTTCCTGGTTGAGGGCATTTCGAAGAATGTTGGTCGGTATCTCCAGCAATTTCTCTGCGGCAGGCAAGAGTTCGTCTTCTGGTAGACCACAATGGCCATCGGAGACGGCTTCGGTGAGGGTGTAGGAAATACCGGCACGGGCTCTGATCATGGCGGTCTTCTCGATGCCGAGCTTTTCAGCGATCCGGTCGGCGGTCAGGAAACCGATACCCTTGATGTCACGGGCGAGCCGGTATGGGTTTTCGCTGACAAGCGGAATGGCGTCGGCACCGTAGGTCTTATAGATGCGAACCGCCCGCGATGTACCCACACCGTGCGACTGGAGAAATACCATGATCTCACGGATAGCCTTCTGGTCGGCCCAACCGGAGGTGATCCGCTCGATCCGTTTGGGGCCGATGCCGTGGAGTTTCAGCAATCGGTCAGGCTCATTCTCGATGA
Source organism: Alphaproteobacteria bacterium (assembly GCA_046582565.1). Lineage (GTDB taxonomy): Bacteria > Pseudomonadota > Alphaproteobacteria > JAAXGF01 > JAAXGF01 > JAYGED01. The sequence continues at coordinate 1,321 of JAYGED010000260.1, read as the reverse complement.
CATCGAACACGTCCTCCCCGAACGCCTTCACGAGCTTCTTGGCGAAGTGCGGACCGATGCCCCTGATCATGCCGCTGCCCAGGTACTTTTCGATACCCTCGATGGAACTGGGGGGCATTACCTTGAGGAAGGTCGTCTTGAACTGGATGCCGTGGTCTCGGTGGTTGTCCCACCGCCCGCTGCACTGGATGAACTCACCGGGTTGGACGGACGCGGCGGATCCGAGCACGGTAACCAAATCACGGTGCCCACGCACCTTGACCCGTAGAACGCAGAAGCCGGTCTCAGCGCTATGGAAGGTTATCCGTTCGACCAGGCCGGAGAGGGGTTCTCGGTCATGCACTTTATGGGCCGCATCTGATCGAAAGCTCATGCTGTAAACATGCTCGAAGCAGAGCGATATTCCTAGTAGGCTCCGTATCCTGGCGTGCGGTGAGTGAGAGCATGGATCACATTCTCGGCACATTTTACACGCCTGATATGCAATGGAGGCTTCAATGATCGCCGACATAGACATCCACCACGCCGCGCAGGAGCTTGTCGAACGATACGGGGGCAATGCTTTGTCTGTTGCCGAAGAACAGGTTGCATCGCTTTCCCAGGAAGGTGACCAATCAGGAATGAATGTCGCGCTTCGCGTCTTATCGGCGTTAGAAACGCTACTCGTGGCTCGGCTACCCTAAACACCGCGCAACACTCTGAATTTGCGCTTGGATCAGCTCGTAGCCTGGGCACGGTGGATTGGGGCGATGCAGTTCGTCTGGCGGAGAATTTTCTCGTGGAGGCCAAGTTCAAGCACGAGAACGGCCCCTCCGTAACGCCCCACGGACTCGCATGTCGGTTCAACCGCCGCCGTCGCCGTCGCTGTCAGAGGCGTCACCCCTGTCTTGAACGTTCCGTGCCTTGCCTGCCGCCGCCGGTTGGGCGGGCGGTTGGTTAGACGGCTGAGCGACTGCCCGTTCATCCGCCACCACAATGCGGCCGGCAACGGCGTTGCCTTTTTTGTCTTCGCCGAAGGTGATGGCCTGTTGCGGGAAGGGAATTTCGATACCCAGTTCGTCGAATCGATTCTTCATGCGGTGGTTGAATTCCCGCTTCATGCCCCACTGGGTTCCGGGACTGACCCTCATTTTGGCGCGGATGATCACGGCTGAATCGTCCAGGCTTTGCACGCCCTGCGTCACCAGCGGCGTGATGATGTCGGCGCCGAACGTTGGGTCCTCGGCCATTTCCCGGCCCAGCTCCTCGATCACCTTCATCACCTCGTCCACGTTTTCCCGGTAGGCGATGCCGATGTTCAGCACCACGTGGGAGAAATCCT
>JAYGED010000093.1:0-8576 GCA_046582565.1 Alphaproteobacteria bacterium | reverse complement strand
GCGATCTTCGTCGTGCGAGTAATTCATGTGGTATTGGGATGTGCCCATTAGGTCCACCAAAAGAGAGATGTTACGATTAATCCCATAAGGATATCATGATGCGCAGGGCAATGATCGGGCGATGATCAGTAAATCATAATCAGTTCGCCATGTTCGTCGAAGAACGCTCATGCTATCTGTAGTGGATGGGCTGTAATGTATGGGAAACAATAGCCCGCGCTTTCCGCGCAGTTTTATAAAAAATTTGGGACAATCCCTGCTATGAGCCTGCTTTATCGGGCGCTTAAAAAAGCCGAGGACAAGGCTAAGGATCCTGTCGAGGATACATCGCCGCACCTGATGGGCGGGGACCCTGAGGATCTGCCGCAGCGGCGTTCGCCTCGTAAAACTCTGCTCGGGCTACTTCTGGTCCTGTCCTTGGCGGCCATCGGCGGTGTATTATACCTGCCCGAAATCGAGAATCTACTGTTGCCGCCAGTCGTTGCCGTGACGCCGGCAGGACCTACGCTTACGGAACGCATCGCCGAGGCCGACCGGCTTGCCGAGGAACAGCGCCTGGCCGAGGAACAGCGTCTGGCCGAGGAGAAACGGCTCGCCGAAGAAGTCGGCTTGGCTGAAGAGGCCCGCCTGGCCGACGAACAGCGCGGGGCCGAACTGGCGGCGCAGGAGAAACGCCTTGCCGATGCCGGTGCTCAACAGCAAGCCGATGCGGCGGCACGGCTGGCCGAGGAACAGCGGCGGCTGGATGAACTCGGGGTGGCGGCAAATGTCGAACTGGCCTTGATAACCGACGCTCTGGAGGCGGCGCGCCGGGAGCGGGAAGCCCTCGATCTGGCCCAACAGCAGGCCAGCGAGCAGGTCGCGAATACTGCCGCCGCCGCCCGGGAAATTGAGGCGGCGGCCCAGGCGACCCTGGCGGCTTTGCGCGACGAGATCGCCAAGCAGCAGGCCGCACTTGCACAGATGCCGGCGCCCAGCCCAACCCCGGCCCCGGCGGTTGAGGCTGCAAAACAGGAATCCGCGCCACTGCCCGCGTCACAACCCGCTCCGGAGCCCGAACCTCAAGCCGCGCCAGCGCCGCCGCAGCCGGGGGCAGACGGCGTGGTCGACGTGGCTGCCTTGGTCGCCCCTATCAGGGCGGGGAGCAAGCGCTGCTTGCCCCGAGCGGGCCGATCACCATTGAGCGTAAAAGCAATCTGGAAGAAGGTGCTCTGGCGGGCATGATTACCGTCATCGACGAGAGCGACAATTTCAGGGACCGCTATGAAGCCGCGCGGCGCAGCCTCAATGCCGGTGCTGCGCGGAGCGCCTTGTCGATCTATGAAGAGCTGTTGGGTCGACAGCCAAGCGACCGTACCGCCTTGCTCGGCCGTGCGACGGCGCTGCACCAGCTCAATCGGTCAGGCGATGCAATTCACGCCTACGAGTCGGTGCTGCGTCACCATCCCGACGAGTTCGCGGCGTTGACCAATCTGCTTGGTCTGGTCGGCCAGCAGACCCCTAAGAGCGCCCTTCAACAGCTTCGCCGCCTGTATGCAAGCAATCCCAGTTTTGGCGCGGTGGCTGCACAGATGGCGATGATCCACCTCAACCAGGGCGACAGTGCAAACGCCATCCGCCTGATGACCGAGGCCGCGGCCCTGGCGCTCGACAACCCGGTTTATCAAATCAATCTCGCCATCATGCATGACCAGGCCGGCGATGTTTCGTCGGCGGTGGACGCTTACGAATATGCCCTTCTGGTTGCCGCCGGCAGCGCCGAAGTTTTGCCCCTCTCACTGGACGCCATCCGTGAAAGGCTACGATACTTGGGGGCGAAGTGATCGGTGACGTGAAAGGATCAGTGAAAAGCGATGCCCTTTCTCGCCCATTTTGATCTTGCCGAACGGCCGTTCGCCTTAACCCCCAACAGCCAGCTTTATTTCCCTAGCGCGGGCCATCAGCAGGTCATGGCGCCACTGTCCTACGCCATCGAGCGGGGCGAGGGGATTATCAAGGTGAGCGGCGAAGTCGGCACCGGCAAGACCTTCATGTGCCGCATGTTGACCGCCGAATTGGTCAAGACCAAGGCGGTCGCCTATATCCTCAACCCGCAGAACGATCCCGATTGGATCGTCATCGCCGTCTGTCGCGAGTTCGGCCTCGATCTGGAACAATCGCGCGATCCGTTTCACCTGCTCAATGTATTCCTGCTCGAGCAATACAACGAGCAGCGTCCGGCGGTGCTGGTGATCGATGAGACTCAGGCGCTAGGGCTGGAAGGTCTTGAGGCGGTGCGGCGACTGTCCAACCTGGAGACGGATACGGCCAAGCTGTTGCAGATGGTGCTGTTCGGACAACCCGAACTCGATCGCCTGTTGCGCAGCCATGATCTGCGCCAGCTCAACCAACGCATCGTGTTCTCCTTCACCATACCGCCACTCGAAGAAGAGGCCATGATCGACTACATCCGCTTTCGGGTGATCCGCAGCAGTAACAATCTGGCCGCCGCCCAGCGACTGTTTGACGATGGCGCGCTGCGTCGCATTGCCAAGGTAAGCTCTGGTGTGCCCCGCCTCGCAAACGTCATCGCCGATAAAAGTCTTCTCGCCGCTTTCAGCGCCGATGCCAGGCAGGTGAGCCGCCGGCATGTGAATGAGGCGATTGCCGATTCGGACAGTTTGCTGAACGGCCCGAGCCGCCTGGGCGTCCTCTCTGGCGCCGGCCCGGCGATCGCAGCCGGTTTGGTGATCGGCATCGTCGGCCTGTGGGCTATTTCCGATGCGGCGGGCGGCGGCTGGTCTTTGACTGCAGCGCTTACCGGATTGATTGGCGGCGCGGGCTAGCCATGAACGGCTTTCTCCCTGGTATTCTCGGCGTGGTCTTCGCCGGGGTTACGGGTCTGATATGCGGTAGTTTCGCCAGTCTGGCCGCTTATCGCATGGCGCGCGATCAGCCGATCATCGGCGGCGATGAGGGTTGTCCGTCTTGTCAGGCGCCCCTTAGGCTCGGTGATCTTCTCCCGCTTTTGTCCTGGTTTCGGTCACGCGGCCGGTGCCGGCACTGTGCCGAGTCGCTCGGTGGCGCCTACCCGTTTGTCGAAGCCGTGGTCGCGGTGCTTTTCATCGTCGTCTATCTTGAGCGGGGGATAACGCCGCCGGGTTATTTGCTGGCGGCGCTTGCCGTTGGGCTGGCCATGCTTTCGGCGGTCGATCTGGAAATCGGCATCATCCCCGATAAGATCCAGATAATCCTGGCGCCGCTTGGCGTGATCTATTCCTATGCCGCCGGCGCCCAGGGATTTGACGATGTTCTCCTGTCGGTCATCGGCGGCACTTTTGCGGGCGGTCTGGCCTTTGCGGTCCATTACGGCTTCAAGCGGCTGCGTGGACGTGAGGGGCTGGGCCTCGGCGATGTCAAATTCTTCGCCGTCGCCGGGTTCTGGCTCGGTCCCTTCGGCCTGCCGGCCTTCATGATTGTTTCGGGTGTCTCGGGCATTGTATTCGCCCTGTTGTGGCGGCGTCTCGGGGGCGGGCAGGAGTTTCCTTTTGGGCCCTCGCTGGCCTTGGGGCTTTTTCTCTGTCTGTTGTTCCCGGCCCTGGTCCGGATTTTCGGATGACGACGGTATTAACCTTAATTTGATGCGCTTGCCGATCTCTCAGATCCCTGTTTTGAGGAATTTCTCCGGGGCCATTGGCCCGCATTGAGGGCGCCCGGCCGTCATACTGGTCAGCCCCCCTTGAGAGGTCCAGTTTGAATGTTAGTGCATGATCGGCTTTTGGTCTAATGGCACGATGGTCTCTGGAGCCGGTGGGCGATACTGATAGCGAACAAACTGAGATTGGCAGCACCAACTAATTTGGTTCAGCTGATCTTGATTTGCGGTTCCCGGAAATGGCTCGTAGTACGATGCCGTTCTGGTTACATGAATGCCCATCATGCGGTTATGTAGCAGAGGATATCTCTGAAATTGATGAACCAACCTCCACTCTGATTGCCTCAGTTGAATTTGAGCATCTTCAAAATGATCAGTCTCTCAAAGGACTAGAATTGAAATTCCTCAAACGAGGCTATTTAGACAGTGAGTTGGGAGACAGTAAAAATGCGGCACTCCACTTTCTGTATGCTGCGTGGGCGACAGATGATGCTGGAAACCAATTTGGGGCCAAGAAGCATCGATCGAAAGCGGCTTCATTTTTTCTACAATTGATTAGCGAGATCCCGCAAACATCAGAGGAGTTCCCTTTACTCTCAACTCAGCTTATCGATGTATATCGACGCGCTGGAGAATGGGATAAAGCTATCTCTGTTGCTAATGATCTGCTCAATACAGAACTGAATGAGACAGTGCGAGCTGTAGTTAAATTTGAAAAAAGGCTTGCGACGAATGAAGACAACGACTGCTATACGATTGAAGATGCGTTGAAGTGACCCTAATGGACTAAACGGTTACCCCGGTCACAAGATCGCCGCAATTTTTCCACAGATCTGCACGGTTTTGCCCAATTCGGGCCTGCTTTCCCTCCCACTATGATGGTCAGCGGGCGGCCAAATTGATCCGGCCTAATCCCGCCTCTATGGGAAAGGCCTAACAATGATACGCATTACTTCCGACAATCAGCTTACCACGCTCATCAACCCGTTGATCCTGAAGCTTACGACGCTCATTTTACTGTTGATCCTGACAGCATTTATTGCGTCATCCGCGCGAGCCGCTGGAGAACTCCCCTCCGTAAACCGTATGGAGGATGTCGGCCAGGGCAGCCTGCTATTCAAAGATAAGAACGGTGAGTCTCCGAAGATTGCGCCCCTGGTGGGCACCGATGTTTCCATCTATGTGAGCGGCCTGGTCGCCCGCGCCCATGTGGTGCAACATTTTATCAATCCAAGCGATGACTGGGTCGAAGGCGTCTATGTCTTTCCCCTGCCCGAGAACGCCGCCGTCGATGACCTTACTTTGCGCATCGGCGAGCGGATTATCGAAGGCCGCATTGAAGAACGCGAAAAGGCTCGCAAAACCTACGAGACCGCCAAGCAAGAGGGCAAAAAATCAGGTCTGATCGAAAGTGAGCGACCCAACATCTTCACAGCCTCCATCGCCAATATAGGGCCCGGCGAGGAAATTTCCGTCGAGATCGAATACCAGCAGATCCTTGAATACGACCAGGGGCACTTTTCATTGCGATTTCCCATGGTGGTCGGCCCGCGCTATATCCCTGGTAACATCCAGACCGTGAGTATCGATCCTGGCGGTTGGTCAGCTGAGGTTGATAAAGTTCCCGACGCCTCACGCATCACACCGCCTGTGCTGCATCCAGATCAAGGCAATATCAACCCGGTGCGCCTGACCGTCACCCTGGACGCCGGCTTTCCCCTGGCCACCATCAATAGCTCCTATCATCTGATTGACGTCGATCAATCGGAGGAAGGTCACTATATCGTCACCCTGGCCGACGGCGCAGTTCCCGCCGACCGAGATTTCGAACTGGTCTGGACGCCCGATGTGGGCGCCACACCGAGCGCCAGCCTGTTTACCGAGATTATCGGGGGTGAGCGTTACATGCTAGCCATGGTCATGCCGCCGAGTGCTACTTCAGCAGATGATCGCTCCGTGGTGCTGCCTCGCGAGGCTATATTCGTTATCGACACTTCGGGCTCAATGTCAGGTGATTCCATCGATCAAGCCAAGGTCGCCCTGACCCTTGCCATTGATCGACTCAAAGTCGGCGACCGCTTCAATATCATCGAATTTAACAGCAGCCATACGGCCCTGTTCCACAGCCCACAGCCTGTCGATGAGGGAAGGCGCGCCGAAGCCCGGCGCTTTATAGCAAGGCTAGAGGCCGATGGCGGTACAGAAATGGCGCCGGCGCTTCGTCAGGCCTTGGCCGGCGATGCACCCCAGGGATTTCTCCGCCAGGTAGTGTTTTTGACCGACGGTGCCATTGGGGATGATGATAAATTGATCAGCATCATTCACCAGTCATTACGAGGCAGCCGCCTATTCCCTATCGGTATTGGGTCGTCACCTAACAGCTATTTCATGCGCGAAGCCGCTGAGGCTGGACGTGGAAGTTTCACCTATATCGGTGATCTCAATGAGGTTGCCGAGAAGATGGGCGTTCTCTTCACCAAACTCGAGAGCCCTCTGCTCGCCGACCTACAGATAACATGGCCCGAAGACGTCCAGGCTGAGATATCGACAGAGGCCCTTGCTGATTTATATGCGGGTGAGCCTGTCATCTTTACCGTTCGTACCGCCCTGGTTGGTGGCGATGCCATATTGAGTGGCCGGTTGGCCGACCGCCAGTGGCGCGTCAAGCTCCCGCTAGATAGTGCTGCATCAAGCCCCGGTATCGCGAAGCTGTGGGCTCGTGATCGTATCGATGATCTGATCAACACAGCACGACGCGGTGGCGACATAGAGACAATCCGCGCCCAGATCGTAAGCCTCGGCCTGACCCACAATCTGGTGACCAAATACACCAGCCTGGTGGCCGTTGACGCCACCCCAACGCGCCCAGATGACTTACCTCTGGCCAGCCGTCAAATGCCGACCAATCTGCCCGCGGGGTGGGATTACGACAAAACAATCGATTCCAGCGCGCCGATAGCACCACAGCGTAAGGCAGACGCATCCGCGAACCCAGTACTTGCCTCCTTCGCCTTGGCTTCGGCAACATCGCCGGTTCAAATTGGTGGCGGCGGCGGTCTGTTTCTGCCCCGCACGGCAACACCTGCGGCGTTTCACCTGTCAGCGGCCCTTGCCCTTGCCTTGTTCGGCTTACTGGCATTGCTCGTTCTACGTTTCACCCGAAAATACGTGTGACACGCCGCCGCGCCTTTGCGGCCTTCGCATGCCTGCTGCTGGCTTTGAGCCTGTGGCAGGCTGGTGCAGGCGCCTACATCCACGTCAAGGCGGGGCTTGCTCAAATTCTCATTGATGATGCATGGCGGCGGACACAAGCTGGTGACATCAGTGCACGACCCTGGCCCTGGGCTGATACCAGGCCCTTGGCGCGCCTTGAAATTCCCCACTTGGATGCAAGTTTGATCGTGCTTTCTGGTAGCAGCGGGCGCACCCTAGCCTTCGGTCCTGGCCACGTGGATGGGTCGGTTCTTCCCGGTCAACTGGGGGTTAGCCTTATCGCAGGCCATCGCGATACCCATTTCCGCCTGCTCGAAGGACTAGCGGTAGGCGAGACCATCATCATCGAGGACCGCGAGGGCATCAGGCACGGCTTCAAAGTCACCGCGACCCGGATCGTTGATGCTCGTCGCGTGCGCATTAACGTTGATGCAACTAAACCTCGTTTGGTGCTTTCGACCTGCTATCCGTTCGACGCCATTGATCCGGGCGGTCCATTGCGCTTTTTGGTTGTCGCCGATCTGTATGATTGAATTCATGGAACTAAAACAAACAGTGCATAGGCGCTGACGTCAGACAGCCGATGATACCTGCTGTGACCTGTCCCTAAGATTGGTCAATCACGACGAGAGTTCTCGCGCAGGGCCGGAGTTATTGGTCGTTGTAGCGGTAACCGATACCGTAGAGTGTCTCGATGTGAGTGAAGTTCTTGTCGATGGCTTTGATCTTTTTGCGGATACGCTTGATATGGCAATCAATGTTACGGTCGGTGACGTTGATGTTGTAGTCATAGGCGGCGTCCATCAGTTGATTGCGGCTGCGTACATAGCCTGGCCGCGAGGACAGGCATTTTAGGATCAGAAATTCAGTCACCGTCAGGGTGAAGCCCTCGCCCTGCCAACTGCATTCGTGACGAGCCGGGTCGAGCTCTAAATCGCCATGCACGATCTTGGGTTCGACTTCATCGTCGGCGTACTCGACGCTGTTGGCGAGATCGGTGCGGCGCAGCACGGTATGGATACGTTCGATCAGCAGGCGCAGTGAGAAGGGTTTGCGGATGTAATCGTCGGCCCCCATCTTAAGGCAGAGCAACTCGTCGATTTCCTCGTCCTTGGAGGTCAGGAAAATCACCGGCAGGCTGCTTGTCTGGCGCAGGCGTTTGAGCAACTCAACCCCGTCCATGCGCGGCATCTTGATGTCGAGTACGGCGAGATCAACCGGGCTCGCGGTCATCGAGCGCAGGACCGCGTCACCGTTGGCATAAGTTTGCACAAGGAAACCATCATCCTTGAGCGCAATGGAGAGAGAGGTAAGCAAGTTATGGTCGTCGTCGACCAGGGCGATTGTATGGCTCATGATCCGAACTTACGCCCTTCAACAGTCTCTTGTCATGTTCATAGACGTCCCAAATTCATGGACGCCCGGAGCGCCGAATGCCAAGCAGAAGACTGCCGCCTAAACTTTAATGCCATTGCCTCCCTCCCCAGCTGACGCTCAATGTAAACGACGACTATTCCTTGATCCTATCTGGGAGTTACCATGACGATTTCATCGAGCAATTCTGTGACATCTTTAAGGCTTTTCTGTGGCGTCGGGGTTGTCTATGAGCGTATCCATGACATCCGTCGAGTTGAGCTTGCGGCTTACGCGGATTGCCAGGCATTCACGGCTGTACTCATCCAGAATGTTCACCGTCCTGAAGACCTTTCCATCGTCGGTTCTGTGGTGG
>JAYGED010000162.1:0-11129 GCA_046582565.1 Alphaproteobacteria bacterium | reverse complement strand
GAAGAAGGCGCAACAGTTCATATCGCTCCTGGTACCCACTTTTTAATGGGGCCCGGTGCCTCAATTCTCATCCGAGGTCGTGTAAAAGCGTTGGGAACTAAAGACAACCCGATCGAGGTTAAGCCTAAGAATGAAGGCACTCAATGGGGCGTCTTCGTGGTTCGAGATGAAGGCGCTGACGGTAGCGAGTTTGATTATTTCTACCTCCGTGACGGCAGCACTACGATGAAGGATATGATTGAATATTCTGGCATGTTTTCCATTTATAACGTGCAGGATGTCACGGTGGATCATTGCCGGATTGGACGTAATTACGATGGCGATGATGGGATGCATTTCGCCTACAGTAGCGGCGAGATTTCCAATTGCTTCTTCAGGGGCGCTGCGAGTGATGCCCTGGACGTTGATATTTCCAGAGTCACCATCCGCAATTCCGTCGTCCTGGAGGCGGGCAATGATGCGCTTGATTTCATGACGTCGCGCGCCCTGGTCCAGGACAATATTTTCTTCTCCACGGGCGACAAGTGCATTTCGGTTGGTGAGGCCACCGAAGCCAGGATCGAGAATAATCTGTTCTATGATTGCCAGATTGCCCTACAGGTGAAGGATAATTCCCGGGTTGATCTTGAGAGCGCGGTGATTGTCGACGCCCGTGCCAAGGCTATCGACTTATACAACAAGAACTATCGTTATGGCCGTGGCGGCACAGTCCAGTCCGGCTCAATCTACATTCCGAGCGGAGTTTCTTCCGTAACGGTAGATGATAGATCAAAGGCAACAATTCAAAGCATCATCAATGACTACCCAGAAGAATTTACCTTGATGGTGTTAGGGAAGCCTCTCAAGATTGATCCGCAAGGCCTGTGGCTCGAACGGATTGATGAATTTAAAACTCCTATATTCTTCTAGGTACGGGTAATCAATCATGCCTCTCAACTACCAATGCATGATTCATCGCTCCTTCGCTCTCTGCGCTGTGCTTGGCGCATTGGTGTTTCCTTTTCTTTTTGTTGCTATGGTCATAGAACCCAAGCCAATCCGGGACTACAAAAACTCTCAAGATTCACTGAGCGCCGCATGCTGGCTTGACCTTCAAGACATTTGCAATCGCTACTTTCCGCCACAGACTCTGAAGTTTGGAGAGGTTATTAAGTGGGGAACCAATGGGTCGTCCGAACCGTTCAAATTATTTGGATGGTATGCTTCGGAAAACGGTGGAAGCTGGTCGCGAGGAGAGGTCGTGGGGATTAGATTTCGCCTCGAGAAACCGGTGGCGGATCGACTGGCTCTCCGCTTGCGATATTCCGTTTATCATCCAAGTGATAAAGCAATTTCAGTTCAAATTAACGGCGCCACACCTAATTCATTGGCTATTGAGGGAAATGGCATATTAACTTTTGACCACCCCTTATCCAAAACTCAATTTGGTCCTGAAGCGGTTGTTAACATTATCTTTAATATTGAAAAACCCCGTTCGCCGGCGTATTATGGTTTGAGTGAAGATGGGAGAAATATAGCTCTATTCATGCAGGAAATGAGTCTCATTAGGCAGTAATCTTATGGTGTTCATGAAATACCAACCGGCGTCATAAGCGAGATCACAGAGGACTGAAATAGCACCTTCCTTTCCTGCCCGAAGGTGAGAAAGTGAATTGAACTCGATAACGCCTGAAATCAGGCGAGACAGGTTAAAACCCCGGCTCAATGAAATGAACCGGGGTTTCTTGATTTAGGTTGTGGCAGGTACGGCTTAGCCTAGGCCACAGTCTCCAAATACCAGCCATAGACGTCCGCCATGCCGTCGGCCAGGGAGGTCTTCGCCTGCCAGCCGAGGCCCTTGAGCTTGCTGACATCGAGCAGTTTGCGCGGTGTGCCATCGGGTTTGCTGGCGTCGAAGGCCAGTTCGCCGTCGAATCCCACCACCTTACAGATAAACTCGGCGAGTTCGCGGATGGTGACATCCTCGCCGGTGCCGACGTTGACGTGGCTGTCGTCTGAATAGACCTTCATCAAATGGACCACCCCGTCGGCAAGATCGTCCACATGGAGGAATTCGCGCATGGCTTTGCCCGAGCCCCAGACCTCCATTTTGTCCGCCCCCGCCACTTTAGCCTGATGGGCCTTGACCATGAGGGCCGGGGCCACATGGCTGCTTTGCAGGTCGAAATTATCACACGGGCCATAGAGGTTTGTCGGCATGGCGGAGATAAAATCGCAACCATATTGCCGGCGATAGGCCTGGCACATCCTGATGCCGGCGATCTTAGCGATGGCGTACCATTGGTTGGTCGGTTCCAGCTCGCCGGTCAGCAGCGCCTCTTCGGCCATCGGCTGGGGCGCGAATTTGGGGTAGATACAGCTCGATCCGAGGAACATCAACTTTTTCACACCGCAAGTTCGTGCAGTGTCTATGATATTGTTCTGGATGACTAAATTACTGTAGATGAATTCTGCCGGGTAGCTGTCGTTGGCGAGAATGCCGCCGACCCTGGCCGCCGCCATGAAGACGGCGTCGGGCTTAGTCGACACCATCCAGTTTTCCACATCGGCCTGGCGGGTCAGATCGAGCGCCTCGCGGCCGACGGTCAGGATCTCGCAGTTCTCGGTCTCAAGGCGCCGACACAGGGCAGAGCCGACCATGCCGCGGTGTCCGGCGACCCAGACCCGCTTATTGGCGAGATCGAACTTTACGTCAGCCGTCACGGCCCTGGCGCCCGGCCTCGGATTTGACCAGTTCTAGGTCGCTCTCGATCATCTCGGTGACCAATTGCTTGAACTTGATCTTGGCTTCCCAGCCCAGTATGGCCTTTGCCTTGGAGGGATCGCCGAGCAGCAGGTCGACTTCGGTTGGGCGATAGAAGCGCGGATCGATCTCAACCAGCAGATCGCCGCTCTCGGCATCGAGCCCTTGTTCCTGCTCTCCTTCGCCACGCCATTCGATCGTGCGGCCCACATGGGCGAAGGCGAGTTCGACGAATTCACGCACCGAATGGGTCTCGCCGGTCGCCAGCACGAAGTCATCGGGCTTGTCCTGCTGCAGAATAAGCCATTGCCCCTCAACATAATCGCGGGCATGGCCCCAGTCGCGTTTGGCGTCGATGTTGCCGAGGCTGAGTGTTTTTTGCAGGCCAAGCTCAATAGCCGCCACCGCGCGGGTGATCTTGCGGGTGACAAAGGTCTCGCCCCGGGTCGGCCCCTCGTGATTGAACAAAATCCCATTCGCCGCGAACATTCCGTATGCCTCTCGATAGTTGACCGTCACCCAATAGGCATAGAGCTTGGCCACGGCATAGGGCGAGCGTGGATAAAACGGCGTGGTCTCGCTCTGGGGGGTTTCCACAACTCTGCCGTAAAGCTCGGATGTGGCGGCTTGATAAAACCGCGTGCTGTTCTCCAGACCGAGGATGCGTATCGCCTCAAGTAGGCGCAGGGCGCCGACGGCGTCGGCGTTGGCGGTATATTCGGGCGTATCGAAGCTGACCTGCACATGGCTTTGTGCCGCGAGATTATAAATCTCGGTCGGCTGGATGCTCTGGACCAGCCGGATCAGGTTGGTGGAATCCGTCATATCCCCATAATGCATGGCGAAGTCGGGATTTGACTGCAAACCATCGACCCGCCCGGCGTTGTAGGAAGACGAGCGGCGCTGGAGACCGTGAACCTCGTACCCTTTGCCGATCAGAAATTCGGCGAGATAGGCTCCGTCCTGCCCGGTTACACCGGTGATGAGCGCCCGTTTGTCCGCCATAGAGACTTTTCCTTGATGTGGATTTACCATTATGCGGATTTTACCCGATCAATGCCACACGCCGTAGTCTTTTCATCAGGCTCCGCGTACCATAAAGCATGAAGGCAATTGATCACATTGATGAACAGGGTCTTAGGCGGCGTCTCTACAGCCCCGGCCAGGCAGGGTCGCGACCAGCGCTATTTCTCGATCGCGACGGCACGATAATTGAAGATTCACCCTATCTGTCCGACCCCGCCCTGGTTCGCGTCATTCCCGAAGCCGCCGTTACCATAGCCGCGGCCAACCGGCTCGGCCTCCCGGTTGTGGTGATCACCAACCAGTCGGGCATCGGGCGCGGCCTTTTCGATTGGCCGGCTTACAGCGCCGTCGAGGATGCAGTGGCCGCAGCCGTCGCCGCCGCTGGGGCGCATCTCGATGCGGTCTATGCCTGTCCACAGGTGCCGGCTGAGCCTATGCCTTATGGCCGCAAGCCCGATCCCGGCATGCTGACCGTCGCCGCCGCCGAGCTTGGCCTCGATCTGTCGGCAAGCTGGGTCGCCGGAGATTGCGCCACCGACATTGAAGCCGGACTGCGCGCCGGCTTGCGTGGCGGATGGCTGGTTCCTACCGGCTACGGCGCGCGCGATGCGGCGGAAACTCGATTGCTCGCCGGCGATGGCTACGAGGTGATCATCGGTGAGTCACTCGATGGCTTGGCTGAAAGACTAGGGAATTAGCGCCGCCAGCTTTTCCTGGGCGGCCTCGCGGTCGGCCTGGAAGTCGCCGTCTATCCACCAGTTCTCGACGATTTCGAGCAGGCGGCCGACCTCGGGGCCGCTGTCCACCCCCAGAGCCATGACATCCGCGCCGCCGACGGGCAGGGCAGGGATCGGCCATTCGCGCGCGGTTTCTATCATGGCGCCGAAACGATCGTCCCCGGTTTCCGCCCAGGCCAGGTAAGCGCGGTCGATGAACAGCAAGGCGCCGAGCCGATAGATCGCCCGGCGTTGGGCGGCGGGTTCGAGCGGTTCGAGGGGTCGTTGGATGATCTCTGCGAGGCGGTCCCGCTCCGCATTGGACAGGCGCAACCGCTCGGCGACGGCCAGGGCATCGCCGCTCAGCAAAATCCCCAGGCGGCGAAGGGGATCGCCGTCATCGAGGCTGCACAGCCTGGCCAGGTTGCCGGTTCCAGTGATCGACGGCAGCAAGGCTCCGGCAACGCCACTCTCGATCATCAGCCCCAGGGCGGGCGCCGGCTCGGGCGCGGCAAGCAGCTTGAGCATCTCCGCGCCGACCCTCTCGCCCGACAGATTGGTCATACGAGACGCCTTGGCGCGGCAGGCGGCGAGGGCCGCTTCGTCCGCCGGCGCCTGGCCGTAATGGGCGTAGAAGCGGAAGAAGCGCAGAATACGCAGGGCGTCTTCGTCGATCCGCTGGTCGGGTTCGCCGACGAAACGCACGCGACCGGCGCGGGCGTCGTCCAGGCCTCCCATGGGATCATAGAGGGCGCCGTCGGCATCACAGAACAGGGCGTTCATGGTGAAATCGCGCCGCGCCGCATCCGCCGCCCAATCATCGGTGAAGGCGACTGTCGCGTGGCGCCCGTCGGTTTCTACATCCCGGCGCAGGGTGGTGATCTCGATTGATTGGCCCTGCGCCAGGGCGGTCACCGTGCCATGATCGATGCCGGTCGGCAGGGCGCGCAGCTCAGCCGCTTCGAGCAGTCCCATCACCGTCTCGGGGGGATCGCACGTTGCAAGGTCGATATCGCCGCCGGGCGCCCTGCCGAGCACCGCGTCGCGCACGCAGCCACCGACGAATCGAACCACGGCGCCGTTCGCGCTCAGCGCCGCGAACACCGCTTCAACGCCGGGTGTCGTCATCCAGGCTTGTGGGTCGATCCGCTCGACCGGGTCCATGGTATATGTCGCTATTCCGTGTGGCTCGGCACAATCACGCCGTCGATATATTGCGGCGGTACGTATTTCTGATCAGTCGGGCTGCCGCCGACGACGGCGAGGGTGGCGAAACTCAGGGAGATCAGCACGGCGGCGGCGACCATTAGCCAGGTCCAGGGTGCGTCCCGCCATTCGGGCATGCCGTCATGACCCGCTATGCGCGCCCTGTAGCGGGCGTAGGTGAGCCAGATACCGTAAACCACGAAGGGCAGAACGATCGGCAGCAGGTAATTGATGAGCAGGCGTCTCATGATTCTATTTTAGCTTCTATGGCTTCCTGTAAACTTCCGATGATGCGCGCGGTGACGCCCCAGACCTTGTGGCCCTGGTAGTTGTTAAAGACTTCGTATGCACGTAGGCGTCCCTGCCAGATCATTTCTTCACGCCGCTTATTGCGTCCATCGAACAGGAATGCAAGCGGCACCTCGAATGCCTCATCCACTTCGAAGTCGTCCAGGGTTAGAGAATACACCGGCTCGACCAGCCCGACCACCGGAACAACGGAAAATCCACTCGACGTATCCTGGGCGTCGAGACAACCGATAATTTCGATGCAATTGGAAGCCAGACCGATCTCTTCAGCGGTTTCGCGAAGCGCCGTGGCCACCGGGCCGTCGTCATCGGGTTCATGACGGCCGCCTGGAAAGCTTACCTGGCCGGCATGATCGTTGAGATGGGCGGTGCGCTCAGTCAGGATAGCCGCCAGGCCATGATCATGGGTAACCAGAGGGATCAGAACGGCGGCGGGGGTGAGGGGGCCGCTATCGGGGTCGATGGCGGACACCGCGTTCCAGCCGTCGGGCTCGATCAGGCTCAGGCAGTGGCGAAAGGCGTCGGGCGTCATGGCGTGGCGCCCAGCGGGAAGAAACATCCGGCGCTCCACACGCCAAATAGCGACTCGCCGTCGATGACCTCCTCGGCGGCAAGCTCGACCAGTTCATAGAACACCGAGCGGTTGATCAGCGCTTCAAGACGTCCGCGCACCAAAATATAAGGCGAGGGCTCACCGGTCTTCGCATCGATGTCGACGCGCAAGGGATGATCACCGTCCACCGTGACTTCGTCGTCGAGGGTGGTTCTAAAGCATAGGCTCTGATCGCTGCCCTCACCGGTGATCGTCACCTCTACGGCAAGGAACGGCGCGTCATCGACCTCGACACGGCCTTTTTCAACCGGCGTGGTGAGCCAGTAGACGCCGTCCTCATCGCGGTTTAGAACCGTCGCGAAGAGCTTGACCAGCGGTTTGCGACCGATGGGCGAGCCATGGTAGAACCAAGTTCCATCACGGGCGATGCGCATATCAAGATCGCCGCAGATAACCGGGTCCGGCCGTTCTCCCTTGGCCTTGATCGATGTGGCTAATTTTGCGGGGTCCATATTTTGCACTGTCATTCTACGTTATACTACGGGAGCATGGATTGATGACCAAAACCACGCCGACCGCGATTGACGATACCCAGGACCTGGCCTCCAGGATCGATGCCCTGGGCGACAAGATGACGGGCGTTCGCAATCGCATCGGCCGTATTATATTCGGCCAGAACCTGGTGATCGACCAGACAATTATCACGCTGTTGGCTGGCGGTCACGCACTGGTCATCGGCGTACCGGGATTGGCGAAGACGCGGCTCATAGAAACCCTCAGTGTGGTCCTCGGCCTCAGCGAGAAACGCGTCCAGTTTACCCCCGATCTGATGCCCGCCGATATCCTGGGATCGGAGGTGCTCGAGGAATCCGATACCGGCCGGCGCTCGTTCCGTTTCATCAAAGGGCCGGTGTTCTGCCAGCTGCTCATGGCCGATGAGATTAACCGCGCCAGCCCGCGCACCCAATCGGCGCTGTTGCAGGCCATGCAGGAGCATGAAGTCTCAATTGCCGGCAAGCGCCACCCCCTGCCGACCCCTTTTCATGTGCTGGCGACGCAAAATCCCATCGAGCAGGAGGGAACCTATCCGCTGCCCGAAGCCCAGCTCGACCGTTTCCTGATGGAAATCGACATAACCTATCCCGATCTCGACGCCGAGCGCGGCATGCTCATCGCCACCACGGGTATTGACGAGGAAAAACCCGTCGAGATGATGAACGCCGACGATCTGTTGGCGGCGCAACGGCTGCTCCGCCGCATGCCGGTGGGCGACAGCGTCGTCGACGCCATCCTCGCCCTGGTGCGCTCGGGCCGCCCCGAGACGACCGATATTGAGGAGATTCGCCACCATGTTGCCTGGGGCCCCGGCCCGCGCGCCAGCCAGGCCTTTATGATGGCGGTGCGCGGGCGCGCCATTCTCGACGGCCGCCTGTCGCCTTCGCTCGACGATGTGATTGCCCTTGCCGGCCCGGTTCTGCGCCATCGCATGGCGCTTAATTTCGCCGCCCGCGCCGATGGTGTGACTATCGATCAGGTGATCGAGCGGCTCACCGAACCTTACCGCTGATCGCGTTCCATGGCCGAACCTCAGGTCGCAACCAGACAACAGGCGGAGCAGCTAGCCGCAACCCTGCCTGCGCTGCTGGTGGCCGCTGAACGGGTCGCGGCGATTATCGCCCAGGGAGTTCACGGTCGCCGCCGTGTCGGCACCGGAGAAACCTTCTGGCAATACCGCCGTCATCAGTCCGGCGACGAGACCACGCGCATCGATTGGCGACGCTCGGCGCGCAGCTCCCACGTGTTCATCCGCGAGAACGAGTGGGAGGCGGCGGAATCGGTTTGGTTATGGTGCGACGCCTCGCCGTCCATGGCTTATTGCTCGACCGCAGCTTCTGTCCTTAAGGCGGATCGCGCGGCGCTGCTCACCCTGGCCTTGTCGGTCCTGCTGGTCCGCGGCGGCGAACATATTGCCATGCTCGGCGAGGATAACCGGCCGGCCAGCGGCGGCGCCGCCCTAAGCCGCATGGCCGTTCGGTTCGAGCGTGGGAAGAGGTCGACGACCAGTTTGCCGCCCGCCGTAATTTTGCCCCGACACGCCCAGGTCGTCCTGGTCGGCGATTTTCTGTCGTCCCTTGAGGCTGTCGAGACCATGGTCAGGCAATATGTCGGCAGCGGCGTCAAAGGCCATGTCGTGCAGATCGTCGATCCCGCCGAGGAAACCCTGCCGTTCACCGGCCGCGCCCGGTTTGAGGGCCTTGAGGGTGAAGGCGATATGCTGATCGGCCGTCCCGAGTCTCTGGCTGAAGAATATAGGGCCCGCTTCCAAGCCCATCACGAAGGTCTTGCCCATATCATGCGGGCGGCGGGCTGGAGCTTCGCCGTGCATCATACGGATCGACCGGTCCAGGCGGCCTTGCTCAGTCTCTATACCGCCATGTCCGTG
Organism: Alphaproteobacteria bacterium; assembly: GCA_046582565.1. Lineage (GTDB taxonomy): Bacteria > Pseudomonadota > Alphaproteobacteria > JAAXGF01 > JAAXGF01 > JAYGED01. The sequence continues at coordinate 2,133 of JAYGED010000162.1, read as the reverse complement.
CAATCGAGGCGCTAGATTGATTTTCGCGACACCCTGGATTTTATCGGCGCTGGCCGTGCTGCCGCTCATCTGGTGGTTGCTCAAGGTTACCCCGCCGGCGCCTCGCCAGATACGGTTTCCGCCCATCCGATTGCTGTTCGGCCTGTTGGGCATGGAGGAGACCCCGGCCCACACACCGCCCTGGCTGATTGCCCTCAGGCTAGCCTTAGCGGCGCTGTTGATTGCCGCCCTGGCCGAGCCCTTGCTCAATGCCGCAACCTCTGTTGAAGGCGATGGCCCGCTGATCCTGGCGGTCGATGACGGCTGGGCGTCGGCGCGCCATTGGGATCGTCGGCAAAAGGCCATGGCCGATGCTCTCGAACGCGCGGGCCGCGATGATCGTGCTGTAATTTTGGTGACCACGGCGCCGCCGGACACAGAGGGAGAAAGCGTCATCTCCGCAAGCCGGATGATGCGCGCCGACGAAGCCCTGACCATAACCCGCACCTTGAATCCCAAGCCCTGGGCGACGGATCGCGCCACCGCCCTGTCGGCGCTGGACGGCATATCGGCCGAAGGCGCCGATGTGCTGTGGCTCAGCGACGGCATTGAGGATGGCGTGGCGCAGGATTTTGCCCTGCGTCTGCAATCGTTCGGCGCGCTCCGGGTTATGCTTGACGATGTTCACGACCGTGCGCATCTCTTGCTGCCGCCCGACTCCGGGCCCGGACCGCTGATCGCCCGTATAGTTCGCGCGAGCGACTTTGGAGAGCAGACCGTATGGCTCACGGTGAGCGGTGAAGATGGTGCGATTTTTGCGCGAGAATCGGCGATTTTCGCCTCGGGTGAGCAAGCAACCGAAGTTGAAATATCCTTACCCAGTGAACTGCGTAACCGCATGGCCAGGATGGATATCGAAGGGATGCGGGGATCGGGCTCTACGGTGTTGTTCGACGAGCGCTGGCGCCGCCGCCCTGTCGGGCTGTTGTCTGGCGAGGGCATTGAAGCCGATCAGCCGTTGCTGTCAGAGCTGTATTTTCTCGAACGCGCCCTCGATCCGCTCAGCGAGGTCCGCAAGGCCGATCTTGCGACCCTGTTGAGTCGGCCCCTGGCCGTCTTGGTGCTTGCCGATCTCGCCCGTATTATCGGGGATGACCGCCGCCTTTTGGAAGACTGGTTGATGAGCGGCGGGGTGCTGGTTCGTTTTGCCGGTCCCCGGCTCGCCAAGGATGGAGACGATCTGGTGCCGGTCATCTTGCGCGATGGCGGCCGGGCGCTCGGCGGCGCCTTGTCGTGGAATGTGCCGGCGCGCCTGGCGCCCTTCGCTGACGATACGCCGTTCGCCGGCCTGGCCATTCCCCCCGACGTCCATGTGCGTCGCCAGGTGCTTGCCGAGCCGTCTCTCGATCTTGCCGATAAGACCTGGGTCAGATTGGAAGACGGAACCCCCTTGGTGACAGCCGAGCGGCGGGGCCGGGGTTGGCTGGTGCTGATCCACACCACCGCCAGCACCGCCTGGTCCGATCTCGCTATATCGGGCCTGTTCGTCGAGATGTTGCAGCGGCTGGTGCAATTGAGCCAGGGGGTTTCCGGCGATGGAGACGATACGGTACTGGCGCCGCTGGCGACCCTGGACGGCCTTGGCCGCCTCGGCACGCCGCCGCCGTCGAGCCGTGCGATTGCCGCGGCGGCGTTTAACGACAGCATCGTAGATCCGCGCCATCCGCCTGGCTACTATGGCGCGGAAGGTACCCGCCGGGTGCTAAATCTGGGCGCCAGCATTGATACAATTGCTGCTATCGACAGCTTGCCGGACGGCGCCGTGAGGCAGGCCTACGGCAAGGCCGGCGAAGTTGCCCTTAAACCCTGGCTGCTCGCCGCCGCCCTTGCCCTGGCGCTGATCGATATGATGGCCGGGCTGATGCTTCGCGGGTTGCTGCCCATGGGTCTGGGGCGAAGCGTGGCGGGACTCGGTTTGCTGCTGATTGCCACCGGTCCAGCGCTCGCCCAAACGAACGACGAATTCGTTCTTAAGGCGACTCTCGACACCCGCTTGGCCTATATCGCGACCGGCGACGAACGGGTTGATACGGTCAGCCGGAATGGTCTTGAGGGTCTCGGCTATATTCTTTCTACGCGGACCTCGATCGAGCC
>JAYGED010000155.1:0-3506 GCA_046582565.1 Alphaproteobacteria bacterium | reverse complement strand
CGCGCCCCCTACGGCAGCATCTATGCGCTGGAGATTCTCGAGATGGTGCTGATCTCGGCGGCCTTTGAGCAGCATGCCGCCATCGTCTTCATCGACGACGGTGTGTTCCAGATCAAGAAGGGTCAGGACACCGAGGCGCTGGGCATGAAAAACTTCTCGCCCACCTATCGTGTCATCGAAATGGAAAAACACGACGCCGATGAAGACGAGGACATCGATATGGTGTGGCGTATCATCGTCGAGCGCGAATCCATGGAAGCCCGTGGCCTCGATGCGGATGATCTGATCGTCGGCGTCGAAGTCATGGCGGCACAGGATTTGAGCGCGCTCATGGCCGAACAGGATGTGGTGCTGGGCGGATGATGCTGCACACGGTCAACAAGTCGCCCTTCGAGCGCAACGCCCTGGAGCCTTGTCTCAGGCTGGCGGCCCCGGGCTGCGCCGTCCTGCTCATCGAGGACGGTGTGATCGCTGCTCTTGCCGGGACTTCCCAGAGCGATACGATCGGTGGACGGATGGGTGATTTTAAGTTTTACGTACTGGGTCCCGACATCGATGCGAGGGGGCTCGCCGATAAACCGCTGATAGACGGCGTTAAGGTTGTCGATTATGGCGGATTTGTTGATTTGGTTGCCGAGCATGATGCGGTAAATGCTTGGCTGTGACACTGTAAATTTGAAGACGGAACAAGGAGGGACCTGATGTCCTATCAACTGAACGGCACGCCGATCGAGCATGACGAGGAAGGCTATATCACCGATATCAGCCTGTGGAGCGCGGAGCTCGCCGGCCTGATCGCCAAGGATGAAGACATCGATATGTCCGATGACCATTGGGAGGTCGTCACTGTCCTGCGTGATTATTACAAGGAATACCAGATCGCCCCGGCGGTCCGGGTGCTGACCAGGGCGATCAAGAAGACCCTGGGGCCCGAGAAGGGCAACAGTCAGTATCTCTACGAACTGTTTCCTTACGGCCCCGCCAAACAGGCTTGCAAGATCGCTGGACTGCCCAAGCCGACCAGCTGCGTCTAAGCGGACTTACGCGTGGCCGCCCTGATCGCCTTGTTCGCCCTGCGCATTCTGCCCTTCCTTCCTGAAACAGAGACCAAGCCATGACCGAACCACATCCTTTCGCCCAATATGTCCGCATCCTGGGGCGCGGCAAATCCTTTCAGCGCGGCTTTACCGAGGAAGAGGCCGAGGCCTCCATGGGCATGATCCTCGATGACCAGGTCGAGCCGGAACAACTCGGCGCCTTCCTCATGCTGCTCAGGGTCAAGGAGGAGACGCCCGAGGAAGTCGCCGGCTTCGTGCGCGCGGCGAAAAGCCGTTTCACCCTGCCCGATCCCATGCCCTCCATCGATCTCGACTGGTCGTCCTACGCCGGCAAGCGGCGCCAGCTTCCCTGGTTCCTGCTCTCGGCTTTGGTGTTGGCGGCAAACGGCGTGCGTATATTCATGCATGGCACCGAGGGCCATACGCCGGGCCGGGTCTATACCCGCGAGACCCTGGAAGCCCTGGGCCTGCCCGTGGCGCAGAGCCTGACCGAGGCCGCCTCGCAGATCGATCAGTCGAACTTCGCGTACCTTCCGCTTGCCGTCTTGAGCCCGAGATTTCACGCCATCATCGAATTGCGTCCCCTGCTCGGCCTGCGCTCGCCGGTGCATACGGTGGCGCGCATGCTCAACCCGTTCGATGCGCCCTATCTTCTGCAAGGGGTATTTCATCCCGGCTACAACCTCATCCACCAGGGCGCCGCCGCCCTGCTCGGCCAGCCTCATATGGCGGTGTTTCGCGGCGAGGGCGGTGAAATCGAGCGCCGCGCCAGCAAACCCTGCGAAGTCTTCAACCTGCATGACGGGGTGCTGACCACCGTAGTCTGGCCGCCCCTGCTCGATGATTCAGTTCAGCCCCATGACGAGGAGATGAGCCTTGAGCGTCTCGCCGGCGTCTGGGCCGGCACCGTCCAGGATGACTACGCCGACGCCGCCATCACCGGCACCCTGGCCATCGCGCTCCATCAATTGGGCCGCGCCGCCGATCCGGCCTCGGCTCAGGTCCTGGCGGAAGAGATGTGGCAGGCCCGCGACCGCGACCGCCTCGCCGCCTGACGGCCAAGAAGAGTAAGGCACCGGCCATGGCCGCCGCCCTCATCTCCGCCATGCATAAGTCGTCGGGCAAGACCTTGGTCAGCCTGGGCATTGCGGCGGCGTTGGCGAAGCGGGGGCTCGCAGTGCAGCCCTTCAAGAAGGGTCCCGACGATATCGATCCCTTGTGGCTATCGCGGGCCGCCGGGCGACCCTGCTTCAATCTCGATTTCCATACCATGGGCCATGCTGAGATCGCCGCCCTGTTTCGGGCCCGGGCCGGGGAATTCAATCTCATCGAGGGCAACAAGAGCCTCTATGACGGCGTCGATGTTGAAGGAGCCGACAGCAATTCGGCCCTCGCGCGGCTGCTCGATGTGCCCGTGGTTCTGGTCGTCGACACTCGCTGCATGACCCGGGGGATCGCCCCGCTTATCCGGGGCTATCGGGAGTTTGAGACCGATATCAACATTGCCGGGGTGATCCTCAATCGGGTCGGCGGGTCGCGCCATGAAGGCAAGCTCAGGGCGGCCTTGGAGCGCTATACGGATGTTCCCGTGCTCGGCGCCGTGGGCAATCAGGGATTCATGGCAATCGCTGAGCGCCATCTCGGTCTGATCCCCGCCAACGAGGCTGAGGCGGTGGACGAAAAGATCGCGGCCGTCGCCCGCATCATCGAGCAATCGGTTGATCTCGACGCGATCAGCAGTCTTGAGGGGCCCAGCCAGAAACTGGCCTCAGCCCTAGCCAGGCCCGCATCCGATGTGAAAATCGCCGTCGCCCGGGACGCCGCCTTCGGCTTCTATTATCCCGACGACCTGGAAGCCCTGGCGGGCGGCGGGGCGGAACTGGTGATGATCGACACCCTGCATGATGCGAACCTGCCCGACGTGGATGGGCTGTTCATCGGCGGCGGCTTTCCGGAGACCCAAGCCGCCGCTCTCACCGCGAATGCTTCGCTTCGCGCGCAAATCCGCGCTGCCCTGGAAGGCGGCATGCCGGCCTATGGCGAATGCGGCGGGCTGATGTATTTGAGCCGGAGCGTTGAGTGGCAGGGCTGGCGTCACGAGATGGTCGGCTTCGTCCCCGGCGACGTGGTCATGCAGGAGCGCCCGGTCGGTCGCGGCTATGTTCGTTTGCGCGAGACGGCCGATGCTCCCTGGCCCGGTTCAGCAGAGGAGCTGGCGGTCCATGAGTTCCATCACGCCGCCCTGGAAAATCTGCCCGACGGCATGCGCTACGCCTATGCGGTGACTCGCGGCCACGGCATCGACGGGCGCAACGACGGCCTCGTGCTGGGCAACCTTCTGGCCAGCTTTTCCCACCAGCGTCACACCGCGCAAAATCCCTGGGCCGACCGCTTCCTGGCCTTCGTGCGCGATTGCCGTAAAAAAGCTGTTTAACCACAGAGACACAG
>JAYGED010000057.1:0-24602 GCA_046582565.1 Alphaproteobacteria bacterium | reverse complement strand
GATATTCTTCTAATTCACAATAGCTTATCCCTGGAATTAACCAAGAGCAACGTATCGAATTAGGCCTTGCGGAAGGCGACCGCTGCGATCCAGCCGGCGAACAGGGCGACCAGGATGGCGACGATACCGTAGAGCTCGGGCTTGTTATGGGCGTAGTAATTGATCTGCCACAGGAAGCCCGTTTTGTTGATGAACAACGGCGTGGTCTCGGCGCTGATCACCTTGCCGTCGCGGATCAGGAATACTTCGGCGCGATAGGCTCCTTCAGGCACGTTTGCCGGAAATTGCACCGACGTGCTGAACAGCCGATTGCTGAGAAATTTCATGGCGCCGATGCTGTCGCTGTAGAGGCCCTCCCGCATGCGGTTGCGCACCAGCGCCTTGCGGAAGGGCTCGACCTCTTCTTCGGGCCGCGCCACGCTCGGCGTAAGCTGCAGCGCGTCGAGCCCGATCTGATGAAGCTCGCGGAAATTTCGATGGGCGATTTCGTTAAGCGGACGGCTCGACGCCACCATGTAATAGGATGGCGCGTCCTCAAATTCGATGCTGTCCTGGTTGACCCAGATACCGGCGACGCGGCCCTTGCGGCGGACCGAGACGCGTTCGGGCGGCCCGCGCACAACCACGACAAGGTCGCCGTCTTCTTCGACCGCGCCATAGAGCAGCACATCGGTGCCGGTGAAGCCGGAATCGATCGAGATGACGTATTTCGACAAGTCAGCAACCACGGGCGCCGCCCAAACCGGCCCGGAGAAGAGGCTTAGCAACAGGGCTGCGAGTATCAGGCGAAGACTGTTCATCACTTCACCAGAAGCCCAATGCTGAACGGGTCCGCCGGCGTGCCGACCAGGTCGTAGAGGATCTTGCCGCAGACGGCGAGAACGATCAGCGCCAGCAGGCCGCGCAACTGTTCGCCGCGCAAGCGCGATCCCAGCCGCGTGCCGACCTGGGCGCCGATGACCCCGCCGGTGAGCAACAGCAGGGCGAGCAGAACATCGACGGTGGCGTTGTTGACGGCCTGCAGGAAGGTGACGTTGGCGGTGACGAAGATGATCTGGAACAGAGAGGTGCCGACAACCACCGACGTGGGCATGCCGAGCAGGTAGATCATCGCCGGCACCATGATGAAACCACCGCCGACGCCCATGATCGCCGCCAGAACACCGACGACCACGCCGATACCGAGCGGCAACAGGGCGCTGATGTAGAGTTTCGAACGCCTGAAGCGCATCTTCCACGGCAGGCCGTGAACCCAATAATGCTGATGCAGTTTGCGTCGTCGGCTGCTGCCGCCCTTCGATGCGGGCAGCATGGTGCGCACTGACTCGAATGCCATCAAAATGCCGATGATGCCGAGGAAGACGACATAGCTGAGCGAGATCACCAGATCGATCTGGCCAAGGTCGCGCAACACCGAAAACAGCCATACCCCGAAGGACGAACCAATGATGCCACCGACCAGCAGGACGATCCCCATCTTGAAGTCGACATTGCCGCGACGCCAATGGGCCAACACCCCCGAGACCGACGAGGCAACAATCTGGTTTGCTTCGGTGGCCACCGCCACCGCCGGCGGCACACCGATGAAGATGAGCAGCGGCGTCATCAAAAAGCCGCCGCCGACGCCGAAGATTCCGGAAAGAATCCCGACGCCGCCGCCCATGCCGAGCAAAAGGAAAATGTTCGCGGACATCTCGGCGATGGGTAGATAAATCTGCATCAGCCGAGGCGTGTTTTGGAATTGAAACCGCGAAGCATGGCCGCTTATAGACCTACTCTAACTATAGAGAAAGTAAAAAAAATCTCGAATTCAATAAGATCTACTTGGTTTCGAGCGAAGCAATAATATGCGACCAGATTTTATAGTTAACCAGGAAGCCCGCGGGGCTTGTTTAATCTCACGCAAACGGCGGCGCGATAGCGCATTACGACTTGACGGCGACGCGTCCTAGACTAATTTCATCTGCGTTGCACTCAAAATTCCGGAGCCCGACATGCCCCTCGTCACCACCACTATCGGCGCCTACCCGAAGCCGGATTACCTGGAAATCCCCGATTGGTTCAGGGGCGCCGGCGGCACCAACACCAGCGACCCGACGACAGCCTATACCGATTACATGGGTAAAGCCGGCGACGATATGGAGACCCAACTGGAGCGCGCCATTCACGAGGTGGTGGCGGATCAGGTCGAGGCCGGTATAGATATTCCCACCGACGGCGAGATCAGGCGCGACAATTACATCTATTACCATTGCCGTCAGCTCGAAGGCTTCGATTTCGAAAACCTCACCGAGAAGCGCATGCGCACCGGCGCCTGGACCGCCCAGGTGCCGACCATCCGGGGTGCGATCAGCGCGGGCGCGCCGTTCTTGGTCGATGAGTGGCGCATGGCGCAGGCCTGCACCGACCGCCCCATCAAGGTGACCGTGCCCGGCCCCCTGACCATCACGGATTCAGTCGCCGATGATTTCTATCACGATGAGCGCGCGGTCGGCATCGTCCTGGCCGAGGCGATCAACGGCGAGATCCGCGCCCTGGCCGAGGCCGGCTGCCGCTGGATTCAAGTCGATGAGCCCTTGTTCGCGCGCTGGCCCGACAAGGCCATCGCCTATGGCATAGACAATCTCGAACGCTGTTTCCACAAGGTGGAAAAGGAGACCGTGCGCGCCATGCATATGTGCTGCGGCTACCCTGAGAAACTCGACCAGGAGGATTACCTCAAGGCCGACCGCTCGACCTATTTCACCCTGGCCGACGCCCTCAACGACACCACCATCGAGGCGGTCTCCATCGAGGACGCCCATCAGCACAACGATCTTACCCTGCTCGAGCATTTCAAAACCATCAAGGTCATATTCGGCGCCGTCTCCATCGCCCAATCACGGATCGAGCCGGTCGAGGAGATCGTCGACCGCTTGACCAAGGCGCTTGAGCATATCGAGCCTCACCGCCTGATCGCGGCGCCCGATTGCGGCCTCGGCATGCAGAGCCGCGAGGCCGCTCGCGCCAAACTGACCAACCTTTGCATCGCTGCCAGGGCGGTCGGGTAGATGGCGGGCAAGGCCGCGTCCGGGCGCCGCATCCTGCCCGAGGTTTTGCTGGACCGGGAGGCCTCCTTCACGCCCTATATTTCAGGCGGTGTGGAAATGGACAAACTGTCCTGGATTCCCCTCAACTATGATGACGAAAGCGGGACGGGAAGTTTTCTCATCCGCTTCGCGCCGGGCGGTGAATCACGGCATCACATCCACAGCGGCGGCGAGGAATTCCTCATGCTCGAAGGCGAACTGATCGACGATGACGGCACGGTCTTCAAGCCCGGCGATTACGTCCACTTCGCCCCCGGCACCAGCCACTCCTCAAAATCACCCGGCGGCTGCCTCGCCATCGTCCAACTCGGCGGTCGCAATAAAGTCACCGAAGACGATACCTCATGAAGCGTTGACCCACTCGAAGCCATAGCCAGCGATCAACGAGCCAACCACGGCCAAAGATAAATACCAAATAAACACGGGCCAGCGCACCAACGCAAACACCGCAACCGAAGCATAGGCGCTGGTGATGCCGCCTGAGACTAGGAAGGCCATGGCCGCACCCGGCGTCATACCGAGGTCCATGAGGCCGCGGACCAGGGGCAGGGCCGCATATCCGTCGACATAAATCGGCGTGCCGATGGCCACCGCAATGGGGATCGCCCAGCGACTACTCTCGCCGACGTAATCGGCAATGATCTCGGGCGGCAGATAGTCACGAAGCAAGCTCTCTGCCACGAAAGCAAGGGTGAGCCACTTGATCATAAGCAGGCCAGAGGTTCGCGCCTCGCCTGTGAAATGGGACAAACGTTCTCGTGTCTGAACGAACGGCCACCAAACGAACTCTCCCGGGCGGCCGGTATCACAGGCAGCGCTAGCAGCCGGTTTGAGCGGCGCGCGAAAACCCCCGTGGCGAAGCACCGCCTCGGTCGCGAACCCGCTTAACAGCCCTATGAAAAATGCGATCACTGTCTTGCCGATTGCGAAGCCGAGCCCGAGCGTACCGGCGGTTATCGCTAGCATGGCGGGGTCGGTAATCGGCGAAGCAAGCCAGAATGCCATGATTGGCGCCAACGGTACGCCACCGCCGAGTAAACCTGCGATGATCGGCAGGACGCCGATGCCACAGATAGGCGTGAGAGCGCCGACCAGGGCGGCGGCGGCAATCATGACCGCCTTGCGGCCCTCAAATGCCGCGGCCAAAACGCCGTCGGCGCCGCTAGCGCGGACAAATCCGGCAAGCCCGACGGCAACAAGAATGATCGGCAGCATATAGAGCAGGTTCTCGATGACGAACCGAAGCGTTTCATCCGCCACCCGTGGGGAAATTACGGCGCCCGTCGTCAACACCAGGACCACGACGATCCAACCCGATTGCGAGCGCAGTGCCTGCCACCGATTCTTGGTAATGATTGCTGATAAGCTGCTCATGCTGTCTCCATGGCTTCTTCAAGCTAGCGTACGAATTATTTAACATTCGACAAACGAATAATATTTGTCTTTGTCATGAATTATTTTGATGTTAGAAACCAGTATGGAAAACCGTCTCGATAGCGAGCTTCTGAGAACCTTCGTTGCCATCGCCGATGCGGGCAGTTTCACGCGGGCGGCGGCTTTAGTTCACCGCACTCAGTCGGCGGTCAGCATGCAAATTAAAAGACTCGAAGCCATCGCCGGGCGGGCGCTATTTAGTCGCGGTTCGCGCGGCGTAGCACTTACCCCGGCTGGCGATGATCTACTGGGCAACGCGAGGCGCATCATACGGCTTCTCGATGATGCGGATCGTTCGCTGAACCAATCTCCGCTTGACGGAGAAGTGCGGGTCGGCGTCTCCGAAGAATTCGGCTCGGCGCTGCTGCCCAAATTGCTTGCTCGGTTCGCCGAGACTCACCCGCAAGTTCGAGTCACGGTGCGCTGCGAACCGGGCCAGACGTTAGAGCGGGGTATCGCCCAGGGCGATCTGGACATCGCCGTGGTCGGGACCAAGTGGGATGGCAAGCGCAGCGAGGCGATGTTTCACGATCCGTCCCTCTGGGTGACATCTTCCCGGCATTTCGTCCACGAGATCGATCCGCTGCCCCTGGCGATGTTCGATGCCGATTGCTGGTGGCGTGAGTGGTCCCTAGAATCTCTCGCCATTCGTGGCCGGGCCTACCGGGTTGCCTATACGAGCGCGAGCGTCGCCGGCATCCAGGCCGCCGTCACCTCGGGACTGGCCGTGGCGATCCTCAGCCAAAGCACATTGCCGCCGGACGTGAGGGCGCTAACCGCCGAAGAAGGTTTCGATCCGGTTCCCGGATTGGACGTGATATTACGGCGAAACCCGACCTCGACATCGGATGCGTGCGAGGCCATGGCGCGGGCAATAAATAATGAATTCGTCTCATCCCTGGGCGGGGACAATTAACCCCCATCCACCAGCTTGCCGGGGTTCATGATGCCTTGCGGGTCCAGGGTCGCCTTGATCTTTCGCATCAGGTTGAGCTCGACGTCGGTACGGTAATGTTCAAGCTCGCCCCGGCGCATGCGGCCGATACCGTGTTCGGCGCTGAAGGAGCCGTCCATGGCTTCGGCGATGTCGTGGACGATGCGGTAGAATTCTTCTCGGCGCGCGAGAAACTCATCGCCGTCGGCGCCTACCGGCTGGGCCAGATTGAAATGGATATTGCCGTCGCCGAGATGGCCGAAGGCGAGGGGGCGCACGCCGGGTAGCCGGGCCTCGACGGCGGCGATGGCTTCGGTGATAAAGTCGGCGACCCGCGACAGGGGCAGCGAGACGTCATGCTTAATGCTCGCCCCCTCGTGCTTCTGGACCTCGGCGATGCCTTCGCGCAGGCGCCATAGCTGGCGCGCCTGCTCACCGGTGGCGGCGATGGTTCCATCTCTGACAATCCCGGCCTCCAGGGTCTCGGCAAACAGGGTCTCCAGAGTCTCGGCAAGGTCGGTCGAACGGCTCGTCGCGGTGAGCTCGATCAACACATACCAGGGGTGCGGCTCGGCTAGGGGATCGCGGCATTCGGGCAGATGGCGCAGCACGAAGTCGATGGCGATACGCGGCAGGGTCTCACAGGCGGTCAGGGTTTCGCCGGCGGCCTCGCGGGCGCGGGCGAACAGCTCCATGGCGGCCTCTATGTCGGGCACGGCGGCCAGCGCCGTGCGCGTATCGCGGGGTGCCGGAAAGATTTTCAGCACGGCGGCTGTGATCACCCCGAGGGTGCCCTCGCCGCCGATGAACAGCTGCTTGAGATCGTAGCCACTGTTGTCCTTGCGCAAGCCCTTGAGCCCGTCCCACAGGCTGCCATCAGGCAGCACCACCTCGAGGCCGAGGGCGAGATCGCGGGCATTGCCGTAGCGCAGGACGCCGGTGCCGCCGGCGTTGGTCGAAAGATTACCGCCGATCTGGCAACTGCCCTCGGCGGCGAGGCTCAAGGGAAACAGCCTCTCGGCACGGGCCGCCGCCGCCTGAATATCGGCCAGCACGCAGCCCGCCTCCACGGTGATTGTGTTGTTGGCCGAATCCAGGCTGCGCACCTTGTTCATGCGCCCCAGGCTGAGCAGAATCTCGTCACCGGATTCGCTTGGGACCGAGCCGCCGACCAGACCGGTATTGCCCCCCTGGGGGACAATGCCAACCCCCGCGCCTGCACAAATCGTCACCACCGCCGCCACTTCCTGCGCCGACTTGGGGCGCGCCACCAGGGCCGTATGCGCCGTATAGATGCCGCGCATATCGGCAAGATACGGCGCCATATCCTGGACCTCATCGATCCAGCCGGCGGGCCCGAGCGCCTGCTTGATGCATTCGACAACGTCGTTATTCATCATCGTACAGCCCCCCGCGCCAGACGGTCGTTGATGGCGGTGCCGGAACCCTCATGGGGAATCGGGGTCACCGCAATGGCGGTGAAACCGGGCCGGTCCAGGCTATGGAGCATGGCGTAGAGGTTGGCCGCCGCCTCATCGAGATCGCCGCTCGGGCTGAGATTGAGGGTGGCGTCGCCGCAGGCCGGGCCAAACCCGAGAAAGGCCTCGCCCGGTTGCGGCGCCTCGGCGTCGAGCCGCAACGGCAGATGCGGCGCATAATGGCTGGCCATCATGCCCGGGGCGCGCGGTGCTTGCGTTGCAGACGGCTCAGCGAGGGCGCCAATCTCATCTTCGATGGCGTCGCGCGGCAGACAGCCGGGGCGCAGCAGGCGGGCTCTGTCCCCTGGGCCATGAAGATCGACAACCGTCGATTCCAGGCCCAGAGGGCAAGGCCCGTCATCGAGAATCATGGCGACCGCGTCGCCCAACCCATCGGCCACATGATCGGCGGTGGTCGGGCTCAAGCGTCCCGACGGATTGGCGCTCGGCGCGGCGATGGGCCGCCCGACGGCGCGCAACAGCTCCAGCGCCGTGGCGTGGGACGGCACGCGCAAGGCTACCGTTTCCAGACCAGCGCTGATCGCGGCGGCGAGGGCGGACTCCGCCCGGCGGCGCAGGACCAGGGTCAGGGGGCCGGGCCAGAAGCATTCTGCAAGGCGTTCGGCGCGGTCATCAAAATGCGCCTCATGGCGGGCGGCGTCGGCATCGGCCAAATGGACGATCAGAGGGTTGATCGCGGGTCGCCCCTTGGCCGCGAAAACCGCCGCCACAGCGGTCTCATTGGTAGCATCCGCGCCGAGGCCGTAAACGGTTTCCGTGGGAAAGGCGACAAGCTCGCCGGCCCGGAGCAGCGCCGCCGCCCGGCCGATGTCGCCGGGCTTCATGAGCTCTCGCCGCGCACGATGAAATGGGGGTTCTCGAAGCCAGGCTTGCCGTAACGCAAGGGCTCACCATCCAGGGTGCGCACAGAGCCACCGGCGGCGCGGACCACGGCATCGCCGGCGGCGGTGTCCCATTCCATGGTGCGGCCCAGGCGTGGATAGAGCGTGGCGGCGCCACTAGCGATCAGGCCGAACTTCAGGGAGGAGCCCGCCGCGCGTTCCTCACTGACATGGTAAGCCGCAAGAAAATCGGCGGTCTCGGCGGAATAATGAGAGCGGCTGACCACCGCGATCTCGCCATCATCATCGGCGGCGGCAACGCGGATCGCTGTTGGCTCCTCATCGCCCTCGGCCCTATAGGCAGCGCCGCCTTGGGTGAAATAGACCACCGGCAAGGCGGGGGCGAGGACGATACCCTCGACCGGCCGGCCGTCCCGGATCAGCGCAATATTGACCGTAAACTCACCATTACGGCTGATGAATTCCTTGGTGCCGTCAAGGGGATCGACCAGCCAGAACGGCCCCTGGCCGACCTCCGGCGCCTGGCCGGCGGCGAACAATTCCTCGGCGACGATGGGAATCTCGGGATCGAGGGCTTGCAGACCGGCCACGATCAACCGCTCGGCGGCCTCGTCGGCGTCGGTCACTGGCGAGGCGTCAGCCTTGTCGCGCACGGCAAAATCCTCGGCGTAATAGGTCATGATCAGATCACCGGCAGCGGCGGCCAGATGGCGCAGCGCATCTGCTAATTCAGGACTGTCGGGCAAGGTCATCGGCAATCGATTCAATCCGTAACGGGAAGGCCATGAAGGGCAGGCACGTCATACCCCCGGCTCCGTCATGGTGCAAGGCGTCTTGGTGTGACCGTGGTTGATCTGGTAAACTGCCACGCCATGGAAAGTTTGATCTTACAGAGGGCAAGGGGGGCATTCAGGGTGGCGATTGTGGCCTCATGGATGGCGCAGGCCGCCGCCGGCACCGCCGCCGCCGATCATTTCGATCACGGCTTCACATCCTATCTGCACGGTAATTTCACCGAGGCTTTCATGGTCTGGCTGCCTTTGGCCGAAGCCGGCGAAATCGAGGCTCAGTTCGGCATCGGCCTGCTCTATGAGCGAGGCCAGGCGGTGCTGCGCTATCTCGAAGCGGCGGCATCCTGGTACGCCCTCGCCGCCGAGCAAGGTTCCATGCGCGCCCAGACCCAGCTCGGCGGCATGTACGCTCGGGGCGACGGCGTGCCGGAGGATTGGGGTCAGGCACTTGCCTGGTGGCGGCGCGCCGAGGCGCAGGGCAGCAAACGAGCGAAGTTTCACCTCGGCCAGGCCTATCAATACGGCTTCGGGGTCGAACGCGATCTCGAAACGGCCATCCAATGGTACGATAAGGCGGCAGCCCTGGGGTTCGGCGCCGCCGCGCTGCAGATTGAGGAATTAAACCGTCTTCGGGCGGCGCAAGAAGCCGCGTTCAACGACGATGAGCAACGTGGGATTGTGCTGTCGCTGGAGGGCCCGAAACCGGAACCGGAACCGAAATCGGTATTTTACGAGACAGCCAGCGATCTGAAAGCGAATGACACGGCGTCGCTCATTTCCCTCGGACCCAGCCCGAGCCAGCCTCTTGAGGGAGCCTATCGCATTTATCTGGCGTCCTATCGCAGCATCCAAAAGGCCAATGAGGACTGGAGGGGAATAGTCGATAGCAACGCCGCTCTGCTGGACGGCCTGTTCGCGGTGGTCGCCCAGACCGATCTGGGCCGCAACAAGGGCATCGTCTACCGCCTGCAAGCGGGGCCCCTGCCCGGCTCCGACGACGCCAACGCGCTCTGCTACAAGCTAAGCCAGCGCGACATCCCCTGCGCCGTGATTAAGCCTTAATTCCCGCTCAGAGGGTAGTCCTGAATCAGGCGACTCAATCGCCATCGCCGTGAGCCTTTCATGGCCGGATTCGAACCAAGCGGACCTGCTTGGCGTCATCGCGGCTTCCCACGACGGGTTCGCCGGCGGCGAAATCGAGAGCCATGGCGTCGGTGGCGTAGTCGAGGTTCGCCGATGCCGACCAGATTTCCGTGGCTGCGGCATTGGGAAACGCGATCGGGTCGATCGCCGGACCCGCCAGGCAAGACTCGACAAGGGACTGGAGTTCTTCGATCTTCGGCAGGCGCCAGCCGTCGAATCTTGCGAAGGCCTCGCTTCTCGCTTCGTTCAGGGCCTCAACCCAGCGGAACGTCTCGGCTTTACCCTCCGAACAATGCGCTCCGGATTTGCCCTGAACGCAGCGCTTCCACATCAGCCCGCTTTCTGTGTCGATGACCGTACCGTCACCTTCAACTATGAGGCGGGCGCCGGCTCCGGGACAAGCGGCAACCACCGGCATTACCGACCAACAAAGGAAGGCCAAGCCCGCCAGCAGCGCTCTTCCCCCTGTCATCCTGTGAAACATTCTAAATAACCGCCGCCACCTTGAGGCCCTCAAGCACGGCTTCTTCGGCGGTTCGCGGGCTCAGGCAATCGCCGATCAGGTGGGTCTCGATGGCGAGGCCGGCCAGGGTCGCCGATAGCTCGTCGCGGGATTCATGGCCCTGGGCGAGCACCAGGGTGTCGACCGCCTCGAAGATGATCGGCTCGCCGCTGACGGTGTGTTGCATATAGACGGTGTCGGAATCGACGCCAAACAGCTTTGCGTAGGGCATCACCTCGACGCCGAGCTTGTGGAGAATAGCGTTCCAGGCGTCGCGCACGTAGAACGGCAAGCGCTCGCCGGCAATCAACCCGGTCACCGCGAGGCGTACGTGACAGCCGTCGCGGGCGAGTTTCTCGGCTAGGCCCAGGCCGATCCAGTCGCAGGCCCAGTCGGCCACCACCACCGAGCCGCCCACATTGGCTTCGCCTTTGAGAACCTGCCAGGAATCGACCACATGGGCATCGTCCAGCCCTTCGATCTCGGGCCAGTGAGTGATCGCCCCGGTGGCGATGATCACCGCGTCGGGGGCTTCGGCTTCGATCAGGGCGCGGTCGGCGGTTGTGTTTCGCCGCACCTCGACGCCGGCCCGTTCGACCTCGCGGGTCAGGTTGGTGACGATGCCGCCAAATTCGGCGCGGCCGGGCAGAAGCTGGGCGAGCAGGGCCTGGCCGCCGAGCTGGCCGGTCGCTTCAAAGAGAATGACTTGATGGCCGCGCTGCGCCGCCACCGCCGCCGCCTTCATGCCCCCCGGGCCGCCGCCGATGACCATGATTTTCCGTGGCCGACCCGCCGGTTCGAGCTCGCCGTAACGCAGCTCCCGCCCGGTCTCGGGATATTGGATGCAGGATATGGACTCGCCCTTTTGGAAATGGCCGATACAGGCCTGGTTGCAGCCGATGCAGGCGCGTATGTCATCGGCCTTGCCGGCCTCAGCCTTGTTGGCCATTTGCGGATCGCAGATCATGGCGCGGGTCATGCCGCACATATCGGCCTGGTTGGTTGCCAGCACCTGCTCGGCGATCTGCGGTTGATTGATACGGCCGGCAACAAACACGGCGGTATCAACAAGCCGCGCCTTCACCGCCGCGGCGAAGGGCGCCACATAGGCGGTCTCGATGCTCATTGGCGGCACGATATGCACGGCGCCGCCGTGGGACGCGGATGAGCCGGCGATAACGTTGACGTAATCCAGATCCGTGGCCAAGGCGGTGATGGCTTCCAGGGTCTCGGGCTCGGTTAAGCCGGCGGGGTCCTTCTCGTCGCCCGAGATGCGCAACCCGACCAGGCCGATCTCCGAGCGGCAGGCGGCAATGGCGCGGCGCAGGAAACGCAGGCGGTTGTCCAGGCTGCCGCCGTAGTCGTCGTCGCGCAGGTTGACCCGGGGATTGAGAAATTGCGCCGGCAGATAGCCGTGACTGGCGACCAGCTCAACACCGTCGACACCGGCCTGGGCCATGCGCCGGGCGCCGGCGGCAAAGCCCTCGATGATCTCATCGATCATGGCCAGGTCCATGGCGCGCGGGATGACATGAAAGCGGTCGCTGCGTGTCGCCGAGGGCGCATAGGCGACGCGCAGCGCGCCTTCGTCCGTATCCATCACTTCGCGGCCCGGGTGGAAAAGCTGGGCGATCACCCGGCAATCCCTGGCAGAGCAGATCTCGACGACGCGGCGATAGCCGGCAATGCATTCGTCGCTAGTAGCCATCAGCATGTGGGATGTGTAGCGCGCGCTCTCATGGATCGCGGCGACCTGGATGACGATCAACCCGGCGCCGCCTTCAACGCGCGCCGCATGATAGGCGAGCAGGGCGTCGCCGATCTGCTCGTTCTCGGCCAGCATGGTGTCGTGGCCGGTCGAGAAGATGCGGTTCTTGAAGGTCGTGGCGCCGATAGAGAAGGGCGAGAACAGGTGCGGGAAGGTTGGTGATGACATGGTGGCTATGCGTAATTGGTTAGGC
The DNA here is from genome assembly GCA_046582565.1 of Alphaproteobacteria bacterium. Classification (GTDB taxonomy): domain Bacteria; phylum Pseudomonadota; class Alphaproteobacteria; order JAAXGF01; family JAAXGF01; genus JAYGED01. The sequence continues at coordinate 12,407 of JAYGED010000057.1, read as the reverse complement.
GTAAAGCACCATAACGCCGTGCTACTGTCTGCGCCATGACTCAAGAGCGCTCATCGATGTTGATACCCGGGACGGAGCAGAATACGCGCCTCGCTATCTTCTTTATTCTCATCACCTCGGTGCTGTTCGCCATGCTCGATACCGGCGTTAAATACGTCGGCCAGTTCTATCCGGTCCTGCAAATCGCCTGGGCGCGCTACGTCTTCCAGATGGTGGTGGTGCCGGTGGTCATCGGCAAAACACGGCCGCGCGACATCCTCCGCACCAAGCGGCCTGGCCTACAGGTGCTGCGCTCGCTGATGATGGTCGGTGCGACCCTGACCTTCTTCACGGCGGTTCGCTATATGCCCGTCGCAGAAGCCTCGGCGATCGGCATGATCGCGCCCTTGATGGTTACCGCCCTGGCCATTCCCCTGCTCGGTGAGCGGGTCGGGCAGCGCCGTTGGATAGCGGTGATAATCGGCCTGATCGGCGCCCTGATCATCATTCGGCCGGGCTTCGGGACATTCAGTTGGGCGGCGCTCCTGCCGGTGATTTCGGCGATCTGCTATGCCCTTTATCAGATCACCACACGCATGCTGGCCGAGATTGACCCGCCGATCACCACCTTCTTTTATTCCGGCGCGGTTGGGGTGGTGGTGTTGTCTCTCGCCGTGCCGTTCTCCTGGCAAACCCCAACCATCGGCGGCTGGGCGATGATGATTGCCCTCGGTGTGATCGCAGGCTTCGGTCATTTCTTCGTTATCCAGGCCATGCGCCGGGCTCAGGCATCGGTGCTGGCGCCGTTCGGCTTCGTCCAGCTTGTCTGGGTGACGATCCTGGGTTATCTGGTGTTCGGTGACTTCCCCGATGAGTTCACCCTGCTTGGCGCGGCCATCGTGGTAGGCAGCAGCGGCTATGTCTTTTACCGTGAGAATGTCGTCAAGCGGGCGGCCAAGGGAGACCAGCAATGAGACGAAACCTGACGATGGATGCGGCGCTCGAAGAAGCCGTGCAGCGCTATACGTCGGCCAACCCGAAGAGCGAGCAAAGCTTTCAAGATGCCAAGCGCGGCTTGCCCGGCGGCAATACGCGAACAGGCCTCTATTACGCCCCCTTCCCTCTCACCCTGGCCGGTGGCGAGGGCGCGCGGGTGCGCGACGTGGACGGCCATGACTATACGGATTTCGTGGTCGAACTGACCGCCGGCCTCTACGGCCACTCAAACCCGGCGCTTCAGGCGGCAATCAAAAACGCTATCGATTCAGGTATCGTGCTGGGCGGCCATAATACCGTCGAGGGGAAGCTCGCCGAGGCGGTATGCGCGCGCATCCCGTCTATCGAAAAAGTTCGGTTCTGCAATTCCGGCAGCGAAGCGACGCTCTATACCCTGAGCGCGCTCCGTTTAGGCTCAGGCCGCGACAAGGTGATGGCCTTCGAAGGCTCCTATCATGGCGGTTTCCTCAATTTCGCCAATGCCGGGCCTTCGCTCAACGTCCCGTTCCCCTTTATCATGGGGCGCTATAACGATAGCGAGGGCGCCGCCGCCTTGATCGAGGCCAATGCCCCCGACCTGGCCGCCGTCATCGTCGAGCCCATGGTCGGCGCCGCCGGCTGCATTCCGGCGACAGGTGAATTTCTCCAGGCCCTGCGCGACGCCACCAAGCGCCACGGCGTCGCCCTGGTATTCGACGAGGTGATGACCTCGCGATTGGCGCCCGGTGGCCTGCAGGAACACCACGGCATTACCCCGGACATGACCACCCTGGGCAAATATCTCGGCGGCGGCCTACCGTTCGGCGCCTTCGGCGGCAGCGAAGAACTGATGGCGCGCTTCGATCCGACCCACAGCAACGTGTTTCAGCAATCGGGCACCTTCAACAATAATATCCTGACCATGTCGGCGGGCCTGGCGGGGCTCACCGAGGTCTTTACGCCGGATGCCTGCCGGGCACTCAATGCCGCCGGCGATGCCTTACGCGACCGTCTCAACGGTATCTTCCAAAGCCGCGGCGTCGCCGTTCAGGCGACCGGGATCGGCTCCATGATGGTGGTGCATTTCTGTGACAATCCGATCACCTGCCCGGCCGACTCCGCACAGGGCAATGCCCAGGCGAAACGGCTGTTCCACCTGGAGATGATCGCCCGCGGCCAATACATCGTCCAGCGCGGCATGATCAACCAGTCCCTGCCGATGACCGACAAAGACAGAGACGGCCTGGTCGCGGCCATCGAGGGGTTCCTCGACGACTACAGCGAATTGCTCAAGGGTGACTGATCGCGAATTCTTCACCGCCGATGAGATCGCCGGCTTCGGGCGCGACGGCTATGTGATCGTTCGCGGCCTGTACGATGCGCAAGCCATGGCCGATATCTCCGCCTGGACCGACGATATCCAGGCGCGCCCCGAGACCGCCGGCAAATGGATGAAATATTTCGACGACAGCCTGACCAAACCGGGGACACGCATCCTCAACCGGGTGGAAAACGTCTGCCCCTATCACGACGGTTTCGACGGCCTCATGTGCAGCGGCGCGTTGCCCGGCCGGGTGGCTGAGCTGTTCGGCGAGGCGGCGGTGCTGTTCAAAGACAAGATCAATTTCAAGCTGCCCGGCGGCGACGGCTTCGCCGCCCACCAGGATGTACAGGCGGGCTGGGACTCCTACGCCGCCCTGCATATTACGGCGCTGATCAGCATCGATGCGGCGACCGTGGAGAACGGCTGCCTCGAAGCCGCCGCCGGCCATCACCGGCGCGGCATCATCGGCGAGAGCTGGCGCCCGATGGCAGGCGATGAGCTGGGCGACGTCGAATTCACCAGCCTGCCGACGGCGCCGGGGGATGCGGTGTTCTTCGACTCATACACCCCGCACCGCTCCGCCCCCAACCTGACTGGCGCGGCGCGGCGGGTGCTCTACATTACCTATAACCGGCGGAGCGACGGCGACCACCGTGCGCAATATTATGCCGACAAACGTAAATCCTTCCCCCCCGACATCGAACGCGATCCGGACAAGGACTATAAATTCCGGGTGTGAGAGCGTTAAGGATTGGCTGTTATCCTTCGGCATGACCGGAATGCAGGGAGGGACCCCATGAAGAGACGCCTCGTGATCGCCTTTTGCGCAGCCTGCCTGTGGGCAACCAGCGCGCAGGCGCAGACGCTTACCACACTGGACGACGTGAGGGCTTTGACTACGCGCACCATGGGTCATGTCCTGGCGGGCAAGGTCGACGACCTGTTTACCGAATTGCTGCCCTACTGGCCGCTGCCGGAGAGCGAAATTGCCATGCTGAGGATGCAGACCCTGACCCAGCGAAGCGTGGTTGGCGAATGTTTGGAGAGACCGTCGGAATCAACCTGGTCAAAGAGCAGCTGGTCGCCGACAGCCTGGTGCGGATTACCTATATCGAGAGATTCGAGAGGCACCTGATCCGCTGGATCTTCACCTTCTACCGGCCCAAGAGCCAATGGGTGGTGAACGCCATCGTCTGGGACGACGATGTGGATGCCCTGTTCTAGATCAATATCCGAAGGGATTGAACCGAACTGGTTCAATCCCTTCGGGTAAAATTGAGCTAGCTTTTAAGAAGTTAGAGCATCTTTATCCGCCAGTTAAATCGCTGAAAGCGATCTAACTGAGCGGATGATGCTCTAGCGTCTGAACTGCACTGCACCGCCGACGATGGTGAGGTCGGGTTGGGTGGCCAACAGATCGTCGTCGGGAACCGTGAAAATGTCGCGGTCGAGCACAGCGATGTCGGCGAGCTTGCCGGTCTCCAGAGAACCCTTGATGGCCTCCTCGCCGCCGGCGTAGGCGCCGAGGGTGGTGTAGGCGCGCAGGGCTTCGGTGATGGTGACCGCCTGATCGGGACCGATAGGGTTCCCTGTATCGGTCTTGCGCGTCACCAGGGACCAGATAGCGCGCCACGGGTTGGAATCGCAGACCGGCGCGTCGGAATGGCCGGGCGCCGGAATGCCCGCATCGATCAGCGAACGATGCGGCCACATGTCGGCCATGGCCGCTGCGCCGCGATTTTTGATATAGGCGTCGCCGAGGTCATGCATGAAGCCGGTGGCCGAGGCATCGATCACTCCCGCGCGCTTGATGCGAGCGAGGATTTCAGGCGTCACATGACAGCAATGCTCGATGCGGATGCGGTGATCGGCAACCGGGTGGGCCGCCAGGCACGCCTCGATGGTATCCAGGGCGAAGTCGATACCGCGATCGCCGATGCCCTCGATCTGGATGCGCAGCCCGGCCGCATGAGCGGCCATGGCGCGGCGGGTTAAATCTTCCGCGTCATACAGCAGCATGCCGGTGTTCGGCACCGGCTCGCCGGGTATGGCGGTGCCTACATAGGGATCGTAATAGGCCGCCGTGCGCCCGCTGGTCGAGCAATCGGGGCACCATTCGACGCCGACCAGACGCACCCACTCATCGCCGAAGCCCGAGCGTATGCCGGCGGCGATATAGCCTTCTATCATGCCTTCCTCGAAGCCGTTGGCGATGACGCCGACACGCAGGTGAAGCCGGCCGCTCTGTTTCATGATCTGGTAGGCCCGCACCGCCTTGGAGCAGGTCAGGGAATTATGCAGCGAGGTGACGCCATGGCTGAGAAACCGCTCGAACAGGGGCGGCAGGCCGGCGACATAATCTTCGACTTGATTGTCAGCGCCGACCAGCCCGCGAAAGCGATGCGCCGCGGTCTCGCGCATCAGGCCGGTCATCTCGCCGGTATCCGGGTGCTTGTCGATGCGGCCAAAGGGCGGGTCCGGGGTGTCTTTGTCGTAACCGACCAGGGCACAGGCGGCGCTATTGGCATAGCCCACATGGCTGTCCGTGCGTTGGATGAACACCGGGCGCCCATTACCGGCGGCGTCGAGTTGATCGATGGTCGGCACCGCGTCGAACTTGTTGTCGTCATAGCGGTAGCCGATGAACCATCGGTCGGCGGGGCCGGCGGCGGTGATCTTGTCGATATGATCGAGCACCGCGTCGAGGGACTGGAACTCGGGCCAGCTCACCGCATGCTGCTTGGTCAGCATGATGGCGTGGCTGTCGGGGTGACAGTGGGAATCGATGATCCCGGGGATCGCCAAGCGGCCCGCCAGGTCGATGACCTCGGTGGCGCTCCCCTTGAGCCCGTCGATCTCGTCATTGCCGCCGAGCGCGACGATGCGCCCCCCCTTAACGGCGAGCGCCTCGACGAAACGATCATCCGCGTCCAGGGTCGCAATTTTGCCGTTGCGCAGGATCATATCGGGGGTCAGAGGCGACGCCATGGCGATATCCTCACTCAGCCGAGCGGCCAACCACTAGGGCGTCAACGGCAATGCAGCCGTCCGGCCCGGCGATCAGCGGGTTGACGTCAATCTCGGCGATATGGTCGCCAAGGGCGGCGGCGAGCAGGGAGAAGCGGGCGACGGTCTCGGCCAGGGCATCCCTGTCGGCGGCAGCGGCGCCGCGGTGACCATTCAGCAGCGGGCGCAGAGCCAGGCCGTCAACCAGCCGTCCGGCGGCGCCGGCATCCATCGGCGGCAAGCCGGCCTGAACATCCGCCAAGAGCTCGACCAGAACCCCGCCCGCGGCGACCATCACCAAAGGGCCAAATTGGGCGTCGATGGTCACCCCAAGAGCCATCTCGACACCGGCTGTGGCCATGGGAGCCGCCAGCACGCGGGGGCCGAGCCGGCTTGCGAGATCGTCATAAGCTTCTATAACCGCGCCTGCGTCGGCCAGGCCGAGCTTGACGCCATCCACGTCGGACTTGTGCAGAATTCCCGCCATGGCCGTCTTGAGCACCAGGGGATAGCCCATAGCCTCGGCGGCGCGCATGGCTTCATCCCGGGTCTCGACGATTTGAACAGCGGTGCAGGGGATGCCGAAATCGGCAAGCAACGCTAAACTTTCTGCCTCGTCGAGCACCGTCCCTTGCGCCAGCTTAGCCCGCCACTTCTCGATGATATCGGCGGCGGGCGGCGCCGGGGGCGCAAGCTCGGCCCGCGCCTGGAAATCGCGGTAGGCGAAAGCACTACGAACCGCCTTCAAGGCTGGGACGATGCCGTCAATCACCAGCACGCCATCGGCCATCAATTGCTCCGCCCCCTCGTTGTAGCGCGGACGGCTGACCCAGGTTGCATGGACGACAGGTTTGGCAGTGCGCTTAACCTGGGCGCGGCAGATTCTGCCATAGGACTGGCTAAGCACGCGGCCATCTACGAGATCGGCAAGCAACAGGGCGATGGCGCTGTCCGGATCATCGATCAGGGCTTCAAGGCAACCGCTAAAGGTTTCCTCGTAGTGATCCATGGTCCCCCAGGCGTCGCAGGGGTTGGTCGGCTCAAGCCCATAATCGAGATGAGACGCCAGGGCGGCCTTGGCGTCGTCGCCAATTTGGGCAAAGGGCAGCGCCAGATCGTCGGCCAGATCGACCAGCATCTCGCGCTCGCCGCCGGAATCCGTGAGCGCCGCCAGGCCGCCCGAGGCTACGCGTTTCGGCAGGGCGAACAGGGACACCGTTGCAATCAGCTCGTCGAGATCATCAACCCGGATCATCCCATACTGATCGCATAACGCCTGAAAGGCCTGGTCGCTGCCGACCATGGCGCCTGAGTGGCTGAGGGCGAAGCGTGCGCTGGCCTCGGTGCGTCCGACCTTGAGCACGACGATGGGGATATCGCGGGCCCGGGCTTTCTCCAGGGCGGCGCGGAAACCCTGCGGGTCGCGTATGGTTTCGACAAACAGCATGACCACGCGGGTGGTCGGCATATCGAGGGCGTAGTCGAGAAAATCGGCAAGGCTTGAGCTGAATTCCTGGCCCGATGAGATCGCCAAATTGTAGCGCAGGCGGGCGCCCAGTCTGAGCAGAGAGGAGAACGCCGACCCCGAATGGGTGATCAAGGCGACGGGCCCCGGCCCGCTATCGTCCTGGGTCGCAAAGGGGCAGATCCAGGCGCCGGAATCAAAATTATAATAGCCCATGCAGTTGCCGCCGCACATGGCTATGCCCGCCTCGCTAGCCATGGTGCGGAGCCTGTCGAGCAATCCGTCATCGCCCTCAAGGGCGCCGCTCGCATAGATCACCGCGGCGCGGGCACCGGCGTCGATAGCGGCAGCTAGCTGCGCCTCGAGGCGGTGGTTGGCGACCAGCAAGACGGCGAGATCGACGGTTTCCGGCAACTCGCCTATTGTGGCGTAGCAGTCAAGGCCCTCAATCTGATCCTGGTTCGGGTTGATCGCGTAGAGCGCGCCGGAAAATCCGCCGCGCCTGATTTCATGGATGATGGTGTTGCCAGGAAAGCCCACGCGAGTCGAGGCGCCGACAACGGCGATAGAACGCGGCGCGAGCAAAGGGGATAGGGGATGGGTGCTGGTCATAAACAGTGGCTCCTCGCCGTGATTCGGGGGCGATGATATACAGACCCCGCCCCCCATCGCCATGGAAATTTCACCGTCTTGCTCTCATCGAATATCGAGAGTAGGTTGCCACCCTCCTGAATGAACAGAAAGTCAGTCGAGCCATGAGAAAGAACTTCCCCTACGACACGGAAGACTTGTGGAACAAGGACCGTCGCCATATGGTCCACGCCTGGGAGCCGCTCGAGACCGGCCGCGAAGAAGGCGCCATGATTATCGCCGAGGCCGAAGGCATCTATGTCTATGATTCCGACGGCAACAAGTTCATCGACGGCCCCGGCGGCATGTGGTGCGTGCAGATCGGCTATGGCCGCGACGAGATGGCCGATGCGGTGGCGGCGCAGATCCGCGCGATGCCCTATTATTCGCCCTTCACCTATTTCGGCACGCCGCCGGCGGCCAATCTGGCGGCTAAAATCGCCGAGCTGGCTCCGGGCGACCTGAACAACGTGTTCATGTCGACTTCGGGCTCCGAAGCCAATGATTCGGCGATCCGCTTCGTCCAGTTCTTCAACAACATGCTGGGCCGGCCCGACAAAAAACACATCATCACCCGCCAGGACGCCTATCACGGATCGACCTATCTGGCGGCGTCCCTGTGCGGCAAGGAACGCGACAAGAACCACATGGATATGATCACTGACTGGGTGCATCACATCTCGTCGCCCAACCCCTACCGTCGGCCCGAAGGCCAGAGCGTCGAGGATTTCTGCGCCGCCAAGGTCAAGGAGCTTGAGGACAAGATCCTCGAGGTTGGCGCCGACAAGGTGGCCGCCTTCATCGCCGAACCGGTGCTCGCCTCGGGCGGCATGATGGTGCCTCCCAAGGGCTATCACAAGAAATGTCTCGATGTGTGTCATAAGCACGACGTCATCTACATCTCCGACGAGGTGGTCACCGGCTTCGGGCGGCTCGGCCATTTCTTCGCGTCCGAGCCGGTGTTCGACATCATTCCCGACATCATCACCAGCGCCAAGGGCCTGACCTCGGGCTACCTGCCGCTCGCCGCGACCATCATCTCGGATCGTCTGTACGATCAGGTTGAGGGCAAGAATTCGAAAGGCCAGAGCTTCTCAAACGGCTATACCTACTCGGCCCATCCGGTGTCCTGCGCGGCGGCGCTCAAGAACATCGAGATCATGGAGCGCGAGAAGATTTGCGAGCATGTCCAGGAGGTCGGCCCCTATTTCCAAGAGAAGCTTCAGGAGCTTCGCGACCTCGCCATCGTCGGCGATGTGCGCGGCAGCCATCTCATGGGCTGTGTCGAGGCGGCCATGGACAAGGGAACCGGGGAGCCGTTAGACGAGGCCATGGTGCTGACCATGGGCGGGGTCGGCAAGCGCATCGACGTTCATTGCCAGGAGCGCGGGCTGATCCTCAGGCCGTTCGGCTCCATGTGCGTCTTCTCGCCGCCCCTGATCATCACCAAGACCCAGATCGACACCATGGTCGGGATCATGCGTGAGAGCATCGTGGCGACCATGGCGGACTTGAAAAGCGAAGGCCTGTGGGACGGCTGATCGACGTCTTTTGGCATGAAGATGCGCTTAAGCACAATCTCGACGACGGGGTCTTCGGCGGCGCGTCCCTGGACTGTCTGGCGGTCGATGAGAAGCATGTGGAAGGCGCCGACCGCATCCGCAACATGCACTCGGTGCTCAAACGCGGCCCCCTGAAGGATGCCTTACGCTGGCACGACGGCCGCCACGCGAGCCGCGATGAAATCCTCACCTTTCACGACGCGGCCTATATCGATGTGCTGCTGAGCGCCGAGGCCGAGGGCGGTAAGCGCTATACCAAGGAGACGGTCGTCGCAGCCGGAACGACGGACGCTATCCTCGCCTCGGCGGGCACCGCCCTGTCGGCCATGGCGCATATGCTCGACGGCAAGGGCGATACGGTTTACGCCCTGGTGCGCCCGCCGGGCCATCATTCAGCGCCCGATCAGGCGGACGGCTATTGTTTCGTCAATCAGGTCGGCCTTTGCGCCGAGCTGGCGCGCAGCCAAGGCAAGGCGCGGGTCTCGACCCTCGACTGGTACGTCCATCACGGCAACGGAACCCAGGAAGGCTTCTATGACCGCGATGACGTGCTGACCATTTCGCTGCATATGGACCACGGCGGACCCTGGGGCCCGCATCATCCTCAGACCGGTAAGGCCGACGAGATCGGGCGCGGCGCCGGTAAGGGCTACAACATCAACATCCCCCTGCCCATGGGGACCGGGGACGCCGGCTACGAACGCGCCATGACCGACATCGTCGTGCCGGCCCTGGACGAGTTCAAGCCCGAGGCCTTGATTATCGCCTGCGGCCAGGACGCCTCCGCCTTCGACCCCAACGGCCGCCAGCTCGTCACCATGAACGGTTTTCATCGCCTGGGCGGGATCGCCCGAGAGATCGCCGAGCGCCATACGGACGGGCGGCTCTGCCTGATCCAGGAAGGCGGCTATCAGGTTAGCTACGCCGCCCTCTGCCTTCATGCCACCCTCGAAGGCGTGCTCGGCAAGCCCAGGCTGCTCAATGACCCGCTGGATTATTACCGGGTTGATCCCACCCATGGGCTCGCGGCGATCGAGGCCGTCATGGCGGATCGCAAAGCAGCCATCGCCGCCGCCTAGCCGCTCGTACTAGCGCATCACTCCCCCGCGCCGAAGCGGCTGTCGCGCCATTTGACGGCGGCCTTGAGGCCGTCCTCGCGCATTATTCTCTTGAATTCCTCGCCCTCGGGAGTCACCAGGGTGGTGATCAGCACATCCATGTCGAGAGCCTCGCGGAGCGCATCGCGCATGCCCATGCGGTCGTAGGTGCGATTGATCGACAGCTTGGTCATGGCGAGCTTGGCCGGGTCCATCACCGCCATATCGCGGGCCATGGCCAGGGCCGCCTCCAGGGCCTCGCCGTCGGGCACGATCTTGTTGATCAAGCCGAGCGCCAGGGCGCGATCGGCCGGCACCCGGTCGTTGCCGGTGAACAACAGCTCCTTGGCCTGCTTGGGGCCGGTGATCCAGGGCAGCACCAGGGCGACGATGCCGGCGCCGAACTTGAGCTCGGGCTCGCCGAACATGGCACTCTCGTCGGATATGGTGACATCGCAGGAAATCGCCATTTCGAAGCCGCCGGCCAGGACATAGCCATGCACCGCCGAGATGGTCGGCTTGGAAAGCTCCCAGAAGCGCAGGATCATATCGAAATCTTCGGTCAGGATCTGGCGCCACTCCAAGACGCCCTTTTTCTTTTCCGAGCCCGGCTGGCCCAGGTCGAAGCCGGCGCAGAACGAGCGGCCGGCACCGTTGAGCACCACCACCCGCACGTCATCGTCGGCCTCGGCGACGTCCAGGGCCTGGCCGATCTCGGCAACCATGGTCTGGTTGATGGCATTGAGCTTGTCGGGCCGGTTCAGCGTGAGCAGGCCGATCGGGCCCCGGCGTTCGAAGGTGACGGTCTCGTAGGACATTTTAGGTCTCTCCAGAATTAGCGTGGGGAGAGCTTAAGCGGCGGGTTTCAAGGCCGTCAAGCCTTTGCCCGGCGGCGAGAGCGTGAGCTAGAGTTTATCCGGTCGCCCAAAGGCTCCCTGCGTTCATTCGCCCAAATCTATGTCTACACAAGCAAATCCATGTCTACACAAGACTGGGGCTTCCGCCGGGCAAGCCGGCGGCCCACGGTCGCGGGCTAGCGAAGTCCAAGAAGACTTCGCGCTAAAATCCAGCCTCTTCCAGCGCGGCGAACAGGGCGTTTGTCTGGCTCTCGTCGAGGCCGACGAAGGGCGGGCGCAGGGTGAGCCAGCCGTCGTCCCCATCGCGCCGGGCGATGATCGCCTTGAGCGCCGGGACCATGGCCTGGGATTGCACCGCGCGGCGCACGGAGGATGCGGCTTCCTGCAACGCCTCGGCCCCCTCCTCCTTCCAACCGGCATAGAGCCGGGCCAGGCCCTGCGCATTGACGTTGGCGGTCGCCGTGATGCAGCCCACGGCGCCGAGGCGCATGGCATCGAGCATGATGAGCTCGCTGCCCGGAAAAACCTGAAGGCCGGGGAAATCCTCAAGCAGCATACGGGTGTTGTCCCAATCGCCCGAGGAGTCCTTGATGCCGATGACCGTATCCGGGAAGGCGTCGCGAAGCTTACCGATCAGCCCCGGCGTTATGGCGACGCCCGACACCTTGGGGATGTGATAGAGATAGACGCGCAAGCGGTCGTCGGCGACCCGCTCGATGACCTCGGCATAGGCGGCGAACAGACCCTCGTCGCTCATCCCCTTGTAGTAGAACGGCGGCAGCATCAACACACCGGCACAGCCCAGCCCGACCGCATGGCGGGTCAGACGCACCGTGTCGGGGATGGCCGCCAAGCCTGTCCCGACGATCAGCCCGCCCGCATCCATGCCGCCCTCGACCAGGGCCTCCAGCAAATCTTCACGCTCCTCGATCGACAGCGAGTTCGCCTCGCTGGTGGTGCCGAAGGGCACCAGCCCGTCACAGCCTTCGTCGATCAGCTTCTGGCACAAAGCGACAAAACGCTCGCGGTCCGGCGTGAGATCCTCGTGGAAGGGCGTGAGCACCGGGGAAAAGACGCCGGCGGGAAGATTTGTCATGGCTGTTGCCTTGTATAGGAGGGGAGGAAGGGAATGAACCACAGAGGCACAGAGAAGGAAGGAAGCAAGATTTTCGGCGCGAAGCGCCAAGTATCCTTCTTTTCTCTCTTCCTCCTCTGTGCCTCTGTGTCTCTGTGGTTAAAAGGCTTTTTAACTCTGGCGCGCCTCGGCGATGAGTTCAAGCAGGGTTTGCAGGTCGACGGCGCCGGGGATGATCTGATCGCCGATAACGAAGCCCGGCGTGCCCTGGATGCCGAGCTTTTCGGCGAGAGCATTATTGTCGGCGAGGATGCGTTCGATGTCCGGTGACTTCATGTCGGCCTTGAGGCGCTCGATATCGAAGCCGAATTTGCCCGCCAGGCTCAGAGCGTTGGCTTCGTTGAGCCGTGGCCGGCTGGTCATCATGGCAACATGAA
>JAYGED010000056.1:0-3476 GCA_046582565.1 Alphaproteobacteria bacterium | reverse complement strand
TCAACATCGGCCGTATGTACAAACTGGTATTCACGATCGGCGCCGGCGCCGCGGGGCTGGCCGGCGGGCTGATCAGCCCCATACTCAGCGTCGATCCTTACATCGGCAACATATTTCTGATTAGGTCCTTCTTCGTGGTGATCGTCGGTGGAGTCGGGCATCTGCTCGGCGGGACCCTGGTCGGCAGCTTATTGATTGGCGGCTCGGAGACACTCTTCGCCCTGTTCTCGAAACAGGTCTTCGCGCAGACGGTGGTTTTCCTGCTGGCCATCATCATCCTACGTTTCCGCCCCGCCGGTATCTTGGGACAGCGATGACCGCCGACGCGGACAAGCGCCTTCTCCCGGTCGGCCGCGTTTCACGACGCGGACTAGGCCAGTCGGAAACCGGGCTGGCCTTCCTAGCGTTCATTATCCTGGCCCTGTTGCCGATCTTCGTGGACGGCTACGCGATCTACATCCTGCCGCAATACATGCTGTTTGGCATGTTGGCCATGTCGCTCGGCCTTCTGTGGGGCTTCGTGGGCATTCTCAGTTTCGGTCAGGCAGGCTTTTTCGCGCTTGGGGCCTATACCATGGGCCTGGCGATGCAGTCGGACTTGGGAATCAATCCGGCCTATATCGGGATTCTGCTCAGCCTTGTAGTGGGCGGCGTCCTGGCGACCATAGCCGGGTACTTTCTGTTCAGCGCCGGAGTCCGGGCGACCTATTTCGTCCTGGTGACGCTGGCGCTCTCGATCATGGTCGAGCAGATCGCGGTCAGCCAGTCGGACATCACCGGCGGCTGGAACGGAATGTTCATCGACCGCATGTCCCTGACCTTCGGCGCCTTGGGGGAGATCTCGCTATACGAAGACGCGCCAGCCTATTATGCGGTTCTTCCAGTCGTCGTGGTCACCTACGTCCTGCTTCGCTGGCTGACCTCCGCCCGTTTCGGCAAGGTCCTGGCGGGCATCCGAGAGAACGAGGACCGCATGACCGCATTGGGTTTTAACATCTCCCTGTACAAGACCTGCGCCTTCGCGCTTTCCGGTGTGATCGCCAGTTTAGCCGGCGCGCTCTACAGCACCCACGCGAACTTCGTGGCGCCCTCGCTGGGCGGCGTACTGTTCTCGACCGAAGTCGTCGTCTGGGTGGCGATCGGCGGCCGCAGTTCGCTGCTGGGCGCACTTCTGGGCGGAATTCTGGTAGCGACTCTGTCCAATTACCTTAACGCGGTCACGCCTGAATACTGGCAACTCGTGCTCGGCCTCATCTTCATAACCGTGATCGTCTTCTTCACGGGCGGGCTCGCGGGCGCGGTGGCCCAGCTTCCCAGACTCTGGCAGTCGAGGAGCTAGGCGATGTCCGTGCTGCTCGAAACCAATAATTTGTCCAAGCATTTCGACGGGCTGGTCGCCAATCAGGACATCAATTTCAGCCTTGAGGCCGGGTCGATCCGCTGCGTGATCGGACCGAACGGCTCCGGCAAGACGACTTTTATCAGCATGATTTCCGGGCATCTGCGCCCGACTGAGGGGCGGATCATCTACAAGGATCGAGACGTCACCGACCTTTCGGTGATCCGGCGCGCGCGGATCGGTATTGCGCGCAAGTTCCAGACGCCCACAGTCTTCGAAAATCTTACCGCATACCAGAACATCGAACTGGCGGTCCTGGGCACAGGCTGTCCCCGGGCCAAGCGTCACCGCCGAATCTTCGAAATCCTCGACTTGATTCGATTGTCGGAGGTTTGGGATCGGCCGGCGCAGTTCCTCTCGCACGGCCAGCGTCAGTGGCTGGAGGTCGGCCTGCTGATCGCCATCGAAGCGGAGCTCCTGCTGCTTGACGAGCCGACCGCCGGCATGACCGCAGAGGAGACCGCTTCGACCGCGCGGCTTGTGCAGATGCTGGCCCGGGAGCTCAAGCTGTCGGTCATCATTATCGAGCACGACATCAACTTCATCCGCGACCTTCGCGCGCCGGTCACGGTGCTGCATTTGGGCCGGGTGCTGCTCGATGGCTCGTTTGAGGAGGTAGCTGCGAACGATCGGGTGCGCGATGTCTATCTGGGTCATGAGGCGGGGTGAGCGGCCATGACGCTGGAGGTCCGGAACGTTACCGCCGGTTACGGCAACATCACGGTTCTGCGCGATCTTTCCCTGACCGTCGCCGATGGCGGCATCCTTGGCGTTTTAGGGCGCAATGGAATGGGCAAGACCACGCTCATCCGCTGTCTTGCCGGTTTGATTATACCCGACGCCGGGACCATCACCCTGCACGGCGAGGACATTACCCGATTGCCCCCGCACGAGCGCGCGCGCCGTGGCGTCACAACCATCGTTCAGGGACGCGGTATGTTCCCCCACCTCACGGTGATGGAAAACTTGGAGATGGGCCGGATCGCCGCCGGCGGAAGCAAGCGCAACCGTCTGGAGGAGGTTTTGGGCTATTTCCCGTGGCTTGAGGAGCGGTTCTCCCAGGTCGCGGGCACCCTGAGCGGCGGTGAACAGCAGATGCTGGCGATCGGCCGGGGGCTTATGAGCGATCCGAAGGTGATCCTGCTCGACGAGCCATCGGACGGCGTCATGCCGACTCTGGTTCAGCAGATCGGCGCCACGCTGAGTGAGATCAACCGAAACGAAGGCACGACCATCGTGATCGTGGAGCAGAACGTGCCCATGGTCTTCGCCATGGCCGAATACTGCATCGTCTTGGAGAAGGGTGAGCTCGTGGCCCAAGGGACTTGCGAGGAGGTCTCCGGCGCCGAGGTGCTGCGGGAGTATCTCGCAATTTGACGATACACGGCTGCCAGCGGGCACTGTCAGAGCAAAATTGCTTGAGCGCCCAAAGCACGTTTCGTAGCGTCTATGGATGAGAAATCCATTCCGTTATTTCAAGACTTCGCCCGAGATTATCCGCCTGGCGGTTATGATGTATATCCGTTTTCCCTTATCGTTGCGGCAGGTCGAAGACCTGCTCCACGAGCGAGGTATCGATATCTGCCATGAGACAGTACGAGCCTGGTGGACCCGGTTCGGGCCGGTATTTGCAGCGGATATCAGAAAGAAACGGTCAGCTTTAATGCGCAGCCATATCCAGTGGCGCTGGCATCTGGATGAGGTTTTCGTACGCATCAACGGCAAGGTTTATTACCTCTGGCGGGCGGTCGATCACGAAGGAGAAGTCCTTGAAGTTTTCGTCACCAAGAAGCGAGATCGCAAGGCTGCTTTGAGGTTTCTGCGCAAAGCGATGAAACGATTTGGCCGCCCTGAAGTGGTTGTGACAGACCGGCTTCGGTCCTACCGCGCGGCGATGAAAGTCATCGGGAATGCCGAACGCCAGGAGACCGGGCGTTGGCTCAACAATCGGGCCGAGAATTCACATCAGCCGTTCCGGCGACGAGAGCGAGCGATGGCAAAATTCAGGAGTGCAAAGTCGCTTCAGAAATTCGCCTCGATCCATGCTTCAGTCCACAATCATTTCAATCAGCAACGT
>JAYGED010000261.1:0-3125 GCA_046582565.1 Alphaproteobacteria bacterium | reverse complement strand
GACCGCCATCGGTGATGATTTCAACATGGTCTTCAAAATAAGACATAGGCTTATGCTCAAGGATATCCTTGAGCCTCCAGGCTATGTCAGGCTGTCCGGTTCAATTGGGGGCCAGTCCATCTGGCCCTTTCGTTGCTGCGGCCTTTAGGCCTGCTAATCGATGCTTACGCTTCTTAGCTTCACTACTACTGGGGTAGATTGAGATTAACTCGCTATATCGTGCTCTGCTAGGAAATGCAGGCCCTATAAGCATCATCAAAAGCTTTTGACATCCCTGCAGTAGACCACTCGTTATGCGGCATATCAAAATAATCTGATGCTGTGTGGCCATTCCCGTCCACGAACGTGATCGATATTTTATCGTTCGAAGTTAAGTATTCCAAAGGCGAATCCTTGTCATAGCTTCCAAAGTTGAACATCAGCATATGGCCAGACATTGCTGGTATTGACCATCCCTAGGGCACGCCGATTTGGCCTCTATCGGGTGGACGTCGAATTACCAATCAATTCTGCGGAAAATGGGTTTGGGAAAACCCCATGCAACCCATTGATCTTCGGTGCCTACTATTTCTCCCTCACCTTTCCCTAAGAGCCTGATATTACAACGGTCTTGCACAACGCCCCTGGGCACCATTTTTCCGAGCAAATTCAACGGTTTCTGTAGCGCGACACATGGTTTTCTCCCGCGTCGGCACCGTGTGGCGGGCTGTGATCGTGGCCGTGAACTTGACAGTTTTACACCCCTAACATAGTGTTCGACCCATGGTGGAGGCTTGGACTAGACCAATGACTCAAAATTGGTCCATATCCGAAGGGGCCCGCAAATTCTGGGATCGCAGGGTTCCCTATTATCTCCGCGTCCGCGACCATTTTGCGTCGCTGATCGAGGCGGGGACCCTCGCGCCGCAAAGCAGGCTGCCTTCGGAAAGGGTCGTGGGGGCCGCGTTTGGAATCACGCGGATGACTGTCCGTCAGGCGCTGTTCCAGTTAGAGGCCGAAGGGCTCATTTATCGTCTGAACCGGCGTGGTTGGTTCGTGTCTCCACCACGGCTCCGCTACGACCCCACTGCGAATTTAAGTTTCACTGAAAACGCCTTAGCCCAAGGAAGGGTCCCCAGCAGCAAGGTCCTCTCCAGTGAAAGTATCCTCGCCTCCGCTTGGGATTGCGAGCATTTGGGGGTTGCGGCCAACGAGCCCGTTTTCTTGATCCGCCGTGTTCGTTCGATTGACGACCGGGCGGTGCTGGTGGAGCATCTGCATTTGGACGCCAAGCGGTGCCCGGGGTTGCTGGACGAACCCCTCGATCGATCGATGGCGGAAATTCTGGCGGTACGCTATGGGATATCAGTTCGGCGCAGGCGGATTCACATGCGCCCGACCGCCCTTGTCCAGGCGCATGCACAGGCGCTGGATGTCGCTACCGGGACCCCAAGTCTTTATGTTGCCCGTACCACATACGATCAATTTGGCAATGTAGTCGAGTTCGACCAGGAATTTTGGCACCACGACGTGTTGGATATCATGGTTGATATTTACACGGGTGACGGCAGTGTGGGGTCAGCCGACGAATAAGAGACTTGGTCCGACTGAATCGACCCTCCAGGGCAATCTTTTCGGATTAACGGTGTTTAGTCTTGGGACGGGTTGTTGGGACGCTGGGTGGTATGATTCATAGAGGGCTTTGTTGCAATACGGGCTCCGACAATGTCCCACTCTCAGTCCACTGCCTGCCTTTTCGATCAATTTTCGGCGCTGGAGGATCACGCCCCGAAAACATGGCCGCCGTTAAACACATGGCCATCAACCACGTGCGAAAACCCAGGAACCGGCACCGCCTCAAGGCCCGCCGCAAACGCGCCAACCTCAATCCCAAATACCTCGAAAACCTCATCACACAACACGGCGCGTAAACCCGAAGCGATTCCCCCGGCGCCTCCTCGGGTGTGACAGGGAAACGTATTATTGGCCTAGACGGCGACTGTATTTTGGTCTATACCAAAAGCTCGCAAACGTATCGAAATGCCATAGTGTTTGCGGTGCGATCAATAACGGGAAAGGGGAGTTTTAAGGGGAAGTGCGTGGCTTTCAGGAACCAGGATCAGGTCGCCTCGTACTGGTTTTGAGCTGCCGGCAACACGGCCCCTCCTATGAGAAATACCCAGCACGGTTTCGCCAGAAATCAGCGTTTCGATTGATTGCGACAAAGGGTGGCTCGTACGCAGATATCGCCTTTTCCGCACCGGCAGAACCTTACATCGGCCCCTCCGGATTCGTTTCCGGTGTGTCGGCATGGTGCCCGCGCCCTCGGGCGGCCGGTTCGTTGGTAATGGATCGGAGACGAGAGGGTTTTTGCATTGTTAAGAAACACTTAGGGAGGACTGAAGAATGAGGCAATATCGCAGAATAGTGAGACAATGTCGCAAGGGAGTGCGGCTGGCCCTTCTCGGGCTCGCGTCGGCCATGGTGGTCAGCGCCGTCATCGGGGTAACGCCGGTGACGGCCGATAGCACCAATTTCGTGGTGGCGGTTCAAAAAAACCCACCGACCATGGAGCCGATGCGCGAGAACAGCAACGCGCAAATGCGGGTGCTGTACAACATTGCCGAAACCTTGATCTCGATCGACTTCAAGGGGGGGTTTAAGCTGATTCCGGGCCTGGCCACGGAGTGGAAGCGTCTCGACAACCTGACCCTCGAGTTCAAGCTTCGTAAGGGCGTGAAGTTCCATAACGGCGAGGAGATGACGTCCGAGGACGTTGCCTTCACCTTTGGTTCGGAGCGTTTCACCGGCGAGAATGCCCCGGGTTGGCCGGTTGCCAAGCAGTATCTCGGCGTCATCTCCGGCACGGAAATTATCGATAAGTATACCATCCGGATCAGCAGCAAGACCCCCGATCCGCTGCTTGAGCAGCGCTTCGCCAACTATATGAGTGAGATCATCAGCAAGAAGGGCTATCAAGACGCTGGCGACTGGGACAAATGGAGCCGTAACATCATCGCCACGGGGCCGTACAAGCTGGTTGAGGTGAAGACCGGCGAATATATCAAGCTCGAAAGATTCGACGGCTATTGGGGCGACAAGGCGCCGGCCAAGACCGTGACCTTCAAGGTTGTGCCGGAGGTTTC
>JAYGED010000230.1:0-3166 GCA_046582565.1 Alphaproteobacteria bacterium | reverse complement strand
GATCTGCAAGTCGCCATTAACCGCTTCATCGCCGAACACAACGATACCGAGGCAAAGCCATTCATGTGGAGCGCCAACCCCGACGACATCATCGCAGCCAGAAACCGTGGGTTCCAAGTGTTAGATTCAATCCACTAGCTGCACACGGATATGGTCGATTAATTTTTCCGTGCTTCTTTTCGATGTCGTCGTTTGCCGTCTCCCCCAGCGATCCGAAACGCCTTCAGTCGCCGCAATTAACACCATCGTTACTCAAGTGGCGCAAACCGTATCTTCTCAAAATTCGATGAGCGCCACGATGGTGTGAATAATGAGCAGCAGAGTAACAGAGGCGACGATTGCCTGGGCAATACCGCGGTTGATGTCGACCACGGAGCTTTTCTCGGTCAAGCCAAATGCCAACCCGGCAAAGCCAACCGCCGCGGCGCTACCCACGACCTTGATGAGCACCCACCCGGTCCCGTCGAAAACCATTCCATCGCCGACGATGAGCGATGAAAAGAAACCCTCCCGCCAAACATGAAGCGAACTATCGGGAAACAACACACTCCAGGTCTGCATCGACACCCAGGCGGAAATTCCCAGCAGCATGGCGGTCATTAATATGCTCGAAAGCACCAGGGTGACCAGAATGGTGAAATGGATATAAATCCGATACGGGATATTCAGATTTTGCATTGCAAGGATCTGTTTTCGATTGACCCGATATCCGAGATCCGCGGCAATGATGGCGCCGTTTCTAGCCGCCAGCAGCAGTGACACGACGAGGGGAAGCAGAATCCTGTATTGAACGAAACCTATTCCGGCCAGCGTATCATCATGCAGCAGGGGTGTTAGGAATTCGGCGAATGGCAGGTATTTGAACGTAAACCACGTGGACACAAAGCCCACAAGCACACCGCCGAGGGACATATAAAGAATCATCGACGGTGAAAAACAGAGCAGCCAGAGATAATGGCGAAAATACTTCGCCAACCAGCCCATATGGACGCCTGCGGAATCGAGCGCGCCTGGCTTGGCTGCCGCCATCCGCGGTATCTCCGCGATAGTCTCAAACTCGGAAAACACCTCGAGTTCGCGCTCAAGGGCTATCGGGTCAGGACTCATTGCCCGCAACGCCTTGGCATTCGGATCAAGCAGGATGATCTTGTCGGCGACCTCGACAAACTCTTGGAAATGGTGCGCGATAATGATCGCCGGCTTGCCCGTTGATCGCGCTATGTCGCGAACCAGTTTGGCGACATTCCGTGACGCGGCTACATCCAAGCCGGAATTTGGCTCGTCCAGGAGAAGTACCGGCTTGTTTGAAAGCAGCGTCCTGGCGATAGCGACTCGTTGCTGTTGCCCGCCGCTTCCTTGATGTGCTGCATCATTGAGATCAATTTTCTCCGGCAGCAGGGCATCTGCCAAGGCAACCACATCTTCATCCGAAGCGCCCGAGTGATGGGCTGCGATCGCCATGTTTTGAAAATATGAAAATTCATCGAAAAGCGCGTAGTCCTGAAACACCAGGGAGCCGCAAGCAATATTATTGCGCGACAAATCGACGGTCGCCCCGTCCGTTGTTAACTGCCCTCCTATGGTCCAGCCGCCTTTCCCATTCGCCCTGATCCCGGCCAAGACATCAAACAGGGTTGATTTTCCACATCCGCTTGGTCCCGATAAAACGACAACCTCGCCTGGGAAAAGTTCAAGTGACGCATCCCTCAGAAGAAATTCGCCACTGGGGGTTTTCATCGTCAACCCGGTGATGCTGAGCGTTGCTTCCTGCGTCATGGCGCCCAAAACAGCCTACAGCCTGACAAAAGGCGTAAAAGTCTGTGGATTTTCTCGCGACAAACTCTCGAGCTGTTCGTCTGTCAGCATGAGAACGATCTTGTTCTGATCCCCGATGAAAGCATTTTTCAAAATCGCAGCGCCAACGGAATTCATAGAGTCGTTGCCTCGAGTGAGAACCTCCAGAACCGCCACCCTGATCGATTCAGTCGCCATCAATTCGAATTTTTTCAGATCACTGGAATAGGCAATGTCAGCCAGCAATGCATTTAGAAGATCGTAGAGGCGAGGGTCGCGGTAGGTGTTTGCGATAAACCGCCGGCCAAATGTTATCGACAGATTTGCCGCGGCGTCGCTCGACAGAAATTTCTCCATTCTGCGTTGCACCGCAACCTTTATGACCGGGTCCAGCAGCATCTGTTCAATAGCCCGGCGGATTGGATCAAAATCCAGTTCGCCTCCATTTTCGAGATTAAAAAGATTCTTGGCGAAACTGTCGATCAGGGTATCCAGAACAAGCGTGCTCTTTTTGGTCAGTAAATCCAGATACTCGGTGACAAATTCTCGCCCAAACGTCACCAGCAGTTCATTGTATGCCTCGTCCAGAGCCTCCTTTGTTTCCGGTTCATCGAAGGCTCTGCGCGCGGCATCGTTGACGATCTCATAAAACTGGCTCTGATATTTCGATTGGAACTCGTCTGAAGTTATTATTTTTTCCAAATCCGCATGGGTTTCCTCAATAAACTTCTGCAGCGACCGCTCCGCTTTCAGGCGTACGGGTTTTGGCGTCAATTGCCACAACAGCCTGACACTCGCATCCACCATGACAAACTTAACAGCATTGATGTCACGGTCGAAGATATCTGGATAAAGATATATGGCAACTTCATTATTTCCGAGAGGATAGAGTTTCCCGACTCGAGATGCCTTTTGCCGTCCGGGTACCAGGGAATGGATTTGAATAGATCTATATGCGGAAATATCCTCCGCATCATTTGGCGCCTTAAAGCGGACGGAGGCAATCGTAGCGCCCCCCCAAACCGCCGAAAATCCGGCCCAGGCAAAGAGTATAAGCGCCAGCGCGGATATCAAGGGCCACGGCTGCAACCTGTCTTTAAAGGAATGTTTCTCGAACAATTGGTTTTGTCCCTGCAACACTTAGGCCCGCGATTTGAATTGTAACCGAACTTCACTTTGTTGCAATCGCTGCACGCGTAGCGCAGAATTGCCCCGCGCTCGCGGAGACATTTGGGCACCTCTAAATATGCAATCCCACGTTTCAATCGGTTAGAATCCTGTTGACGTGACACGAGGGCAGAGGAACCAGCCATGGGCCAAATGGGTTTTTTTCGACATCGCGAATCGGTATGCCGGCCTGGACGCCAAGAAC
>JAYGED010000229.1:0-17019 GCA_046582565.1 Alphaproteobacteria bacterium | reverse complement strand
GATCTGCAAGTCGCCATTAACCGCTTCATCGCCGAACACAACGATACCGAGGCAAAGCCATTCATGTGGAGCGCCAACCCCGACGACATCATCGCAGCCAGAAACCGTGGGTTCCAAGTGTTAGATTCAATCCACTAGCTGTTGGTTTTCCTTAGCGTAGCGGTATATGGTCCCGGCGTAATGATTCCTCGATATCTCATCCTTGCCTTGGCGCTGGTCGCCAGCGTCGCGGCGACTCCCGCTCGGGCGCAAGACGAAGCGACTCTGGTTCAGGTCGATGCGGTCAAGCGCGAGCCGTTGCGCCAGACCTTCACGGTGATCGGCCGCCTGGTAGCGCGCCAGCGCGGCGATGTGGCGGCACGGGTTGCCGGCCCTGTCGCCGAGATGCGCGTCCAGGTCGGCGACCGGGTGCGGCGTGGCGATGTGATCGCCGTGGTTGATCGCAAACGGCCGGCCTGGCGCCGTGATGTGGCCGCCGCCGAGGTCCATGAGAGCAAGGCGAGCCTGGCCAACGCCGAAGCGCGCCACGCCATGGCCCAGGCCGGCGTCGGACGCGCCGAGGCGCGGCTTGCCCTGGCCCGCCAGGCCTATGCGCGGCTGGACCGCCTGCGCGCCTCGGCGGCTTTCTCGCAGGCCCGGCTCGACGATCTCGAGCAGGAAACCATTGTCGCCCTGAGCGACGTCGATGTGGCCCGCGCCGAGGTTCAGGAAGCCCTGTCCCTGATTGATCAGAACCAGGCCCGCATCGAGCGCAGCCGCGCCAATCTGGCGATCGCCATCGACGATCTCGAGGACACCGTAATACGCGCGCCGTTCGACGGTGTGATCACCCTGCGCCATACGGAAGTCGGCTCCTATCTTGATATGGGGGCAACGGTGGTCACCCTGGTCAACAACCACGATATCGAAATCGAGGCCGACGTTCCCTACGACCGGCTCGGCGCCCTGGGCTCCGATGCCGAGGTCAGCTTCCGATTCGATACCGGGCCCTCGGGCCTGGCCTCCGTGCGGGCCGTCGGCGTCGAGGAAAATCCGCGAACTCGGACACGGCCGGTTCGGTTTACCGCGGATTTCGCCGGCATGGCTGACAATTTGGCGGATGGTCAGTCGGTTTTCCTCACCCTGCCCATAGGGCCGCCGCGAGATATCGTCTCGGTCCATAAGGACGCCATCAACCGCGGTGTGGACAGCGTCGCCGTCTTTGTGGTGAACGGTGATGCGGTCGAGCGCCGGCTGGTCAGCGTCGGCGTGGCCATCGGTAACCGCTTCGAGGTGTTGGGTGGTCTTGAACCCGGCGACCTGGTGGTGGTGCGCGGCAACGAACGGCTAAGGCCGGGCCAGACTGTCCAGTACGAAGGCCAATCCTAATATGAATCTCATCCGCACGGCTATCCAGCGGCCCGTCGCGGTGGTCGCCGCTGTGTTGATGACGGTCATGTTCGGCCTGCTGGCCCTGCGCACTATTCCGATCCAACTGGCGCCCGACGTTCGCCGCCCGGTCATCACCGTCACCACAAACTGGCTCGGTGCGGCGCCGGAAGAAATCGAGCGCGAAATCATCAATCGCCAGGAAGAGGTGCTCAAAGGCCTCGAAGGCATGACCGAAATTGAAGGCCGCTCGCAGGACGGGCGTTCCCGCCTGACCCTCGAGTTCAATGTTGGCCAAAACATGGACCGCGCGCTGCTGCTGGTCGCCAACCGCCTGGACAGGGTGTCAGGCTACCCCGAAGAGGTTGACAAACCGACCCTGCGCACCGCCGGCGCTGAAGATCAGTCGATCGCCTGGTTCGTCCTGCGCAACCTGGCTGAAGACGGCCCGCCCATGAACACCTACGGCGATTTTGCCACCGACATCATTCAGGACCGGCTGGAGAGAGTGCCCGGCGTCGCCCGCGTCGATGTCTATGGCGGGTCCGAGCGCGAACTGCGTATCACCATTAAACCCGAACGCATGGCCCGATACGGGCTCACCGTTCCCGATTTGATTGCCGCCCTGCGCGCCGCCAATCTTTCGGTATCGGCGGGTGATGTGGAAGAAGGTAAACGGCGCTATGTGGTGCGCGCGGTCTCCGTGCTCGACAGCGTCGAACAGGTCCGCGCCGTGGTGCTGCGCAGCGACGAGGATCCACTATCCGGCCGCTTCGCCAGGGTCTCCGTCGCCGACATCGCCGACGTGGCATTCACCTACAAAGACCCAGTTTCCTATATCCGCTACAACGGCGAGGAGGCGCTCGGCATGTCGGCCAAGCGCGAGGCGGGCGCCAACGTCATCGAGACCATGGCCGGCATTCGCGAGGCGGTCAGGGATCTGCAGGAAGGGCCGGTAAAGGACGCAAATTTACGATTTCGCCATGTCTATGACGAGACCGTCTATATCAATTCAGCGATCGATCTGGTGCGTCAGAACATCTGGGTCGGCGGCATTCTGGCGGCAATCGTGCTGATGCTGTTCCTGCGCTCTCTCCGCGCGACCCTGGTGATATCCCTGGCCATCCCGGTATCGGTGATCGGCGCTTTCGTCGCCATGGCGGCCATGGGGAGGTCGATCAATGTGATCTCCCTGGCCGGCATCGCCTTTGCCGTGGGCATGGTGGTCGACGCCGCCATCGTCGTGTTGGAGAATATTTTCCGTCTGCGCGAGGATGGCGCGTCACGGTTCGATGCGGCCTACCGGGGCGCCAATCAGGTCTGGACCGCGGTGCTGGTGTCGGCCCTGACGACCGTGGTGGTGTTCATCCCCATCCTGGTGCTCGAACTCGAGATCGGGCAGCTGTTCCGCGACATCGCCGTGGCCATTTCCATCTCCGTGCTGCTCTCCCTGCTGGTCGCCATCACCGTTATCCCGGCCCTGGCCGCCAAGCTGCTGGGCGAAAGCGGCGGCAAATCCATGCGCCTGCCGGTCATCGACGACGCCGCCGCCTGGTTTTCCGCGGGCGTGATGAACTTCACCAAGTATGTCGTGGGCGGGCGGCTTCGCTCGTTGCTGGTGGCGGTCCTGATTTGCAGCGCCGCCGGCGGCGCAACCGTGGCCTTCATGCCCAAGCTCGAATATCTGCCCAACGGCAACCGCAATCTGGTGTTTGGCTTTCTGCTGCCGCCGCCAGGCTACAACCTGGAAACCACGGTCAAGATCGCCGAAGGCATCGAAGACGCCATCCGGCCCCTGTGGCAGACCGACGATGAGGCCGACGGCATTGTCGAAACCGCGACTCTGCCCGGCAACCCGCCACGGCTGGACCGGTTCTTTTTCGTCGCCTGGCGCGGCAGCACCTTTCTAGGCGCTGCCGCGGCCGATCCCGATCGCGCCGCCGAGCTGATTCCCATCCTGCAAGCGCCGGCCTTCAAGGAGCCAGGCACCTACGGCTCGATCAGCCAGTATCCCTTGTTCGGCCGCAGCCTTGGCGGCGGACGGTCGATCAAGCTCGATATATCGGGCCCCGATCTCGTCCAGGTGCTCGCGCTCGCCAACCGGGCCATCGCTAAAGTCTCGGCAGCGCTGCCTCGCGACCAAGGCAACCAGTATCGCCCCATTCCCGGCCTCGAGCTTGGAGCACCAGAGCTTCGCGTTATTCCCGACCCGGTGCGTATCGCCGACAACGGCATGACCGCGAGGGGGCTCGCCCAAAGCGTCGATGCGTTCAATTCCGGCCTGCGTGTCGCCGAGGTCACCGTCGACGGGCGGCGTATCGACCTCACCCTCCAGGGCCCGCAGGATCATGTGGTTGAAACTCAGGGGATCGGTCAAATACCGGTGGTCACCTCGGCCGGGTTGATCCTGCCGCTTTCTTCCCTAGCCACCATCGTGCAGACCATGGGGCCGACCGAAATCCGCCACCGCGACCGGGTGCGCACGGTCACCATCGATATTCAGCCGGCCCCCAACATTCCCCTCGAAGCAGCAATCGAGACGGTGAAGAACGAGATCATCGCGCCCCTGAAAGCCGAAGGGCTGCCCAACGGCATACGTCTCGGCCTGTCGGGAACCGCCGATAAGCTGACCCAGACATGGGCCTCCATGAAGCTGTATTTGGCCATCGCCATCGCCATCACCTATCTGCTGATGGCGGTATTGTTCGAAAGCTTCGTCTATCCCCTGATCATCATCCTTTCGGTGCCGCTGGCCACCGCCGGCGGCATGGTCGGTCTGGCGTTTCTCAACAACTTCACCTATCAGCCGCTCGATATGCTGACATTGCTCGGCTTCGTCATCCTCATCGGCATCGTCGTCAACAACGCCATCCTGCTGGTCCACCAGACCCTGTATCTGATCCGCGAGGAAGGCGCCGTCACTCAGGTGGCGATCCTCGGAGCCACCAAGAACCGCCTGCGCCCGATCTTCATGTCGACGATCACCAGCGTGGTCGGCATGCTGCCCCTGGTGATGTTTCCCGGCGCCGGCTCCGAGCTTTACCGGGGCCTGGGCTCGGTGGTGGTCGGCGGGCTGGCGCTCTCCGCCATACTCACCCTGGCCATTGTCCCGCCGCTGATGAGCGTCTTCCTGGGCTTCCGCGTCCCGCAAGCATCGGAATCCGCTCACGCGTTGGAAGGCTAGTGGATAGAATCTAACATATGGCACCCATACGACCGACCGATTCCAAAGCCTGCCTGCTGACAAAACCCCGTCGTCTAGATGCCAATCACCAGGTTTTCCACGGCAGGTGACGCCACCGCAGGACGCCGAAGACGTTGGAGAAATCGTCGGTCCAAAGCGCGACGTCGGGTCGTGGCCGCAACGCCTCCCACCGTGGATCACCGTCCAGCATGGCGAGATCCTGAGGGGTGCGCCCGATGGCGATCCACTTCGACCTCGACAGGTACCATATGGTGTTCCCGGGGGAATAGTCCTGGTAGCGTCCAACGAGCTTGGCATCGGCGATGAGATTGCTCAAGACCGATACCAGATCCAGGTATCTGTTGGAGACGTGAAACATCACAATGCCGCCGTCGGCAAGCTTCTCGAAATAGAGCGCCAGGGCTTCGCGGGTGAGCATGTGGACCGGGATGGCATCCGAGCTGAAGGCATCGATAATGAGAAGATCGAAGTGACGGTCCGGCACCTTAGCAAGCATCAGCCTGCCGTCGCCGAGAACCACCTCCACGCCATCCCCGCAGTCCTCGAGATAGTGGAAGTACCGCCTGTTGCGCGCCAACTGCTCGATGACGGGGTCGATCTCGTAGAAGGTCAGCGTCTGGCCGGGGCGCCGATGTTGCCCGCCCGGCCCTGCATATCGAATGCGGCAAACAGCTGTCCGAGCGGTCCCGCACGGCCGTAATAGGTGAGCGGTTGGCGCCTGTATCGGGGGTCGATATCCTGGGCGCCATGGGTTGTAGTTCCATTCCGAAGCAGGAGGGTCCCGGTACTGCCGTGCAGCTCCACGGTGTAAATGCCGAAGAAGCTGCGCTCTCGCGCTATCACCTGGCGGGGATCATCGAGCAGAATTGTTGGGAACAGCAGAGCCGCCATGCCCAGAGCAAAGCGCAGCGGACGCCTGCTGAAGGCAATCAGGATCAAACCTATCGTGACAGAAACGATCGCGCTGCCGGACACAGTTAATTCGTATGGATCGTAGTTCAGGTTGAAATCAAAGACCTCGCTGGGCCATGCACTCAAGACATCGGCCCAGGCGTCGGCCAGGGCCGAATAGTTCAGATAGAGCGCCACCAAGCCCGCCGGCAGAACAATATCGAGCAGCCATTGACGCCGGCCCTTGCGGCCCATTGCCGGGCGCAGCAGGCAGGCCAGAACCAGGACCAACGGGTACTCGAGCGCCGAATCGAAGACGGCCGGCGCGACCAGGGCGCTGAACATTCCGCCGAGCATCCCGCCAAACGACAGCCACAGGTAGAACTCCGTGAGGTGACGGGTTGTCGGCCGCCGCTTCGCTAATTCTCCGTGGCAGACCATCGCCGTGAAGAACAGGACCAGCAGGTGGAGCAGCAAGATGAGCCACAACTTGCGCGTATCGAACATCAGCGCCAAGGGGATGATCAGAAGCGGCCTGGGCATGAACCATCCATATGTGTTTCAGGACTGGACGCCGGGCGAAGACCAGGACGAAGCTGAGCAGGTAGAGCGCCAGCGGTGTAACCCACAGGAACGGCACTGCCGCTATATCGGTGCTGATATGCGCCGTCACTCCGAGAAGCAGGCCGGCCGGGACGAAAGAGAGCAGCAGCCAGCGCAACCGCAGTGGCCAATCCACCTGACTGACTAACGCGCTTGGGGCTTCCTGGGCCTCATCACGCCCGCTCGGGCCGGCGCCGCGCCACGGGACCAAGGCGCACAGACCGATCAGCACGACGAGCACTGCGTAGCCCACGCTCCACGTCCAGCTCTGCAGGTCCAGCCCGAGCAGAGGCTCGATCACTGTCGGATAACTGATGAGCGCCAACAGGCTGCCCAGGTTGCTTGCGCCATAGAGGAAATAGGGATCCGCCGCCGAGGGGTGCGCGGTATGGCTGAACCATTTCTGCAACAGCGGCGCGGTTGTCAAACGGCGACGAACGGCAACCCGATCGACACCGCCAACAAGGCGATCAGCCACGGGATGGGCGGGCCGTCGGCCGGTGACGCTCAGCCGCTCGCCGTCTCGATCGGAAGAACCACGAGAGCGGCCGTCAGCAATGCCAGATGGAGCACAATCTGCGCCTTGACCCGCATCAGCCGGGTGGTGGCATGGACGTACAGGTAGCCGGCCAGCAGCGTCGCCTGGAAGAATACCATGGCGGTGTTCCACACCGCCGACGATCCACCCAAAAACGGCAGCACCATCTTCGTGAACATAGGCTGCAGCGAGAACAGAAGCAGCGCGCTCATCAGCGACGTCAGGACGTAAAGAGGCAATACGGCGCCTGTCTGTCTCATGGCCAATGCCCTTCAAGGTGGTACGTCGCATACATGGCTTGTCCGGGCAACTCGGCCGGAATGAATGGCGGCTCGAAACGATCACTATACCCTAAGTGACTCGAATTTCACGGTGGCTCCATTGCCTATGAGCCGTGTTTATGGATAGATCACCTAGCGCAGCTCAATCCCGAAAAGCCGCCCCCGCGCTGGAGAGTTAGGGCATGAGCTCATCAAGAGGAGGACTACCGTGATACGCGCCCTTGCCAAGATCGTTGCCGGCGGCCTGTTTCTTGCTCTCTTGTCCGGACCCGAGGCTAAGGCGGACAACCACTCGATCACGGTGACCGTCATCGACCTCGGCAATCCGTCCGAGAGTGTTATTGGCCAGGGGCTCTCAAATCCAGCGGGCGAGCCTGTCTTCAAGGCCCTCAAGATCATCATACCGCCCGGGACAACGTCCAGCCTGCACCAGCACGAGGCAAACAGCTTCGCCTATGTGCTCGAGGGCACGCTCGAGGTGGACTACGGCTCAAAGGGTAAGAAGCGATTCGGCCCCGGCCAGGGATGCCTCGAGGCTGTAAACTTTTGCCATAAGGGCCGCGCTGTCAGCGAGGCGCCAGTCATGGTGATCGTGCTTTATCTGGGTACGCCTTCGCTGAAGAATACGGTCGCCTGTGAAGAGTAGGTTTCACTCACCGCAGCTCCACCCCATAGGCTTCGGCGGGCAAAGCTTCCGCGATCAAACCCTGCGCCTTCAGAAACTCTGCGAAGCGTTCGTAACGCCCCGCGTCGAAGGCCGCCGGGCGTAGGGCGAAGCGCGCAAGGCTGTCGCGCCAGGCGCGGCGGTTGAGCTCGTCGTCGAGTTCGGGACGGCCTTCGATAAACAGCTTCCAGGCCTCGCCCGGGTGATTGGTGAGGTACAGGGTGGCCGCCTCGATGGCGCCGAGGAAGGCACGCAGGCGAGTGTCATCCAGGCGATCCTTATGGGCGATGAAGATCAGCTCGTCATAGACCGGCACGCCCTCTTCCTCCACATAGAAGGCGCGGCCCGGCCGGCCGACGATGTCCATCTGGTTCAGCTCGAAATTGCGGAAGGCGCCGATCACCGCATCGACCTGACCGGCGATCAGCGCCGGGGACAGGGAGAAATTGACATTGACCAGGGTGATGTCATCGAGGGATAAATCATGGCGCGCCAGCATGGCGCTGAGCAGCGCGTCCTCGAAGCCGCCGACGGAATAGCCGACGGTTTTCCCCTTGAGATCGGCGATCGAGCTGATCGGCCCGTCGGCCAAGACCACCAGGCTGTTGAGCGGCGTCGCCACCAGAGTGCCGATGCGCATAAGCGGCAACCCCTCGGCGACATGGACATGCAGCGAAGGCTGGTAGGATATGGCGACGTCGGCCTGGCCAGCGGCGACCAGCTTGGGCGGGTCGTTGGGGTCGGCCGGCGCGATCAGCTCGACATCGAGCCCGGCATCGGTGAAATAGCCAAGCTCCTGCGCCACATAGAGCGGCGCGTGATCGGGATTGGTGAACCAGTCGAGAAGCACGGTGAATTTCTCGCCGGCGGCGGCTGGAGTCAGGCTCCACAGGGAGACGGCAAGGGCGGCGGCAAAGAGTCTGATCATCATATCGTTTCCTTAATTGTCGGCCTGCCAGAGCAGGGCCCGACGCAAGATGCTGTCGATAGTGAAATAGAGCGCCACGGCGAACAGGGCGAGGGTGAACAAGGCGGCGAACATGAGATCGATCTGCATGCGCCCGTTGGCATGCAGCATGAGATAGCCAAGCCCGGCGCTGGAGCCGACCCACTCGCCGACCACCGCGCCGATGGGCGCCACCGCCGTGGCCACGCGCAGGCCCGAGGCGAAGGCCGGAAGTGCCGCCGGCAGGCGGATATGGCGCAGGATCGCCGCCGGCGTGCCGTTCATGGTCTGGCCGAGATCGAGCCAGCCGGGATCGGTGCGCCGCAGGCCATCGAAGAAGCTCGCCGTCACCGGGAAAAAGATGATGAGAACCGCCATCGCCACCTTCGACGCCATGCCATAGCCGAACCACAGCACCAGCAAGGGCGCCAGGGCGAACACCGGGATCGCCTGGGAAATCACCAGCAGGGGCATCAGCCAGGGCCGTACGGTACGGAAATAGGCGAGGCAGAGCGCACTCGCCCCGCCGAGCAGCGTCCCCAGGGTCAGGCCGATGAGAATTTCAGCGATCGTCACCCAGGCATGACCGGCGATCAGGCCGGCACGGTCGAGCCAGGTCTCCATCACCTGGCCTGGACCGGGCAGCAAATAGGGCGGCACACCGCTGAGCGAGACGAAGGCCTGCCACAGGGCGACCAGCCCGGCGAAGACGATAAGCGGGCGCAGCAGGTTCACCCCTCCTCTCCCTCTGCCTCGGCGGCGGCGGTCAGGCGCGCCAGAAGCTCGGCCTGATGAGCCAGCAGCGCCGGGTCCGCCGGATCACGCGGGGTCTCGCCCGCCGGTACCAGGGCCTGATCGATGCGCGCTGGCCGCCCGGCCATGACATGGATGCGGTCGCCGAGGCGCAGCGCCTCGAGGGGATCATGGGTCACCAGCAGCACCGTGCGGCCGCGCAGCAGCTCGGCGGCGAGGCTTTGCAGGCGCAGCCGGGTGATCGCGTCGAGTGCGGAGAAGGGCTCGTCCATGAGCACCAGGGGGCGATCTTCCATGAGGGTGCGAATGAGCGCCACCCGCTGGCGCATGCCGCCCGACAGGGTGCGCGGATAATCGCCTGCGCACGCCGCCAGGCCGACCGAGGCGAGCAGGCCTTGCGCGCGATCATAGTCGGGCGGCTCGCCGCGCAGGCGGCTGCCGATGACCGCATTCTCAATAACCGTAAGCCACGGCATGAGCAAATCCTGTTGCGCCATATAGGAAACCTGTCCGGCGCTCGCCGTGCCGCTATCCGGCGTCTCAAGCCCGGCGAACAGGCGCAGCAGGCTGGTCTTGCCGACCCCGGTCGGGCCCAGCAGACAGGTCCACAGCCCCTCTTCCAGGGCGAAATCAAGACCGTCGAACAGCCACCGCCCGCCATAGGCAAGGGAGGCGTTGTCGATACGCGCCGCAGAGGATGAGTCGTCGGGCAGAGACATCAGGTCACTCGTTCCTACGCCGGAATTATCCGGTTCAGGTTCGAGGGGTCGTCCCGCCAATCGGGACCTCTCAACCGAGCACTCGGCTCCCCCCAGTGAACATCGGCAATATGGATGGGTATGGCTGGATGATCAAGAGCGCCTTGGATTATACTCCGCCCATGAAATGCGATTTCCTGATTATCGGCGCCGGAATTGCCGGCGCCTCAGCGGCCTATGAGCTGGCCGATCATGGCAGCGTCATCCTGGCCGAGCGCGAGAGCACGCCGGGCTATCACACCACCGGCCGCTCGGCGGCGATGTTTCTGGAAAATTACGGCACGCTGCCCGTGCTCAGCCTGGCCAGCGCCAGCCGGGACTTTCTGGTGACACCGCCGGAAGGCTTTACCGAAGCCGCGATCCTCACCCCCCGCGCCGTGCTCTATATCGCCCGCGACGATCAAATCAGCCACCTCGAGGCCATTCTCGCCGACAACCGTAACGCGGCGGCGCCCCTGGAGCGCATCGGCGGCGCCGGGGCCTGCGACTTGATTCCGGTCCTGCGCCGCGATTACGTGGCCGATGCCCTGATCGAGACCGGTTCTTCCGAGATCGACGTCCACGCGCTGCACCATGGCTTCCTGCGCGGCTTCAAGGCGCGCGGCGGGCAGCTCGTCACCGATGCCGAAGTCTCCGCCCTGGAGCGCAAGGATGGGGCCTGGCGCGCAACCACGGCGACGGGAGAGATTACCGCCCCGGTGGTGGTCAACGCCGCCGGGGCCTGGGCCGATGAAATTGCCAAGCTCGCCGGCGTCGCCCCCGTCGGCCTGGTGCCCATGCGGCGCACGGCGGTCACCTTCGATCCGCCCGACGGGGTCGACACAGCTTCCTGGCCCATGGCCATCGATATCGACGAACAGTTCTATTTCAAGCCCGAGGCGGGACGGGTTCTCGCATCGCCCGCCGACGAGACGCCCATGGATCCTTGCGACGTCCAGCCCGATGAGCTGGATATCGCCATCGCCATCGACCGCGTGCTGCGTGCTGCGGATTTCGATGTCCGCCGTATATCCCATAGCTGGGCCGGGTTGCGCTCCTTCGTCGCCGACCGGGTGCCGGTTATCGGTTATGCGCCTGATGGCGATGGCTTCTTCTGGCTCGCCGGCCAGGGCGGTATCGGCATCATGACCTCACCGGCCGCGGCGCGCACAGCAGCGGCCTTGGTGATGGGCGATGATCTGCCGGCCGACGTTTCCGCCCACGGCGTTACCGCCGCCGGTCTGGCGCCCGAGCGGCCGGGCATCGGCCGCGACTAAGACTTAACCCGGTTGACGCGATCCCCGACCGACCGGATACTCATTCGTAACGCGAGGTTAAATAAATAATCATAAAAATAGGGGACATCCGTCA
The DNA here is from genome assembly GCA_046582565.1 of Alphaproteobacteria bacterium. Taxonomy (GTDB): domain Bacteria; phylum Pseudomonadota; class Alphaproteobacteria; order JAAXGF01; family JAAXGF01; genus JAYGED01. The sequence continues at coordinate 5,662 of JAYGED010000229.1, read as the reverse complement.
TGAAAGCGTCCGATCTGTTTGTTCGCTGCCTGGAGAACGAAGGCGTCACTCATATCTTCGGCATACCGGGCGAAGAAAATGCCGATACGATGATTTCACTCATCGACAGCGATATTGAATTCATTCTCTGCCGACACGAACAGGCCGCCGCCTTCATGGCCGATGTTTACGGCAGGCTCACCGGCAAGCCCGGCGTCTGCCTCGCTACCCTGGGGCCGGGCGCCACCAATCTGGTCACCGGCGTCGCCGACGCCAACATGGACCGCGCCCCCCTGGTGGCGATCATCGGCCAGGCCGATACGGAACGCCTGCACAAGGAAAGCCATCAGGCGATGGACGCGATCACCATGTTTGGGCCGATCACCAAATGGGCGCAGACGGTGTTCCATTCGAACAACATCCCCGAGATTACGCGCAAGGCGTTCAAGGTGGCGATGGCCGAGAAGCCCGGCGCCACGGTCATCGAGCTGCCTGAAGATCTCGCAGAACACGAGACCAACAAAACACCCCTGGCCGTAGTCCCGACGCGGCGTCCGGCGGCGGATCATAAGGCCGTCACCCAGGCGGTCGACATCATCATGGCGGCCAAGAACCCGATCATCCTGGCCGGCAACGGTGCCGTGCGCAAACGGGCGGCGCAGCAGCTTCGCCGCCTCGCCCACAAGACCGGCATCGGCGTGGTCAACACTTTCATGGGCAAGGGCGCGGTGGCGCGCGACGATGAGCATTGCCTGTTCACCATCGGCCTGCAGGGCCGCGATCACGTGAACGCGGCGCTCGACGATTCCGACGTGGTGATTTCCGTGGGCTATGACCTGGTCGAATACGCGCCTGCTTTCTGGAACAAGCATGGCGGCAAGAAGATCGTTCATATCGACTTCTCGCCCAGCGAAATCGATGAGAATTACGCCACCGAGGTCGATATCTCGGCCGATATCGCCGACGCCCTGTGGCAGATCAACGAAGAGATCAACCTGCGCATTGGAGACGGTCAATCGCCATGGGACATTGCGGATCGCGCAAGCCTACGCCAGACCATCCTCGATGATTTTGCCATGGAGAAGGACGATCAATCCTTCCCCATGAAGCCCCAGAAGGTGTTGTGGGATGTGCGCGAGGTGATGGGGCCCGGGGACATTCTGTTGTCCGACGTGGGCGCCCATAAGATGTGGATTTCGCGCTATTACCAGTGCGACGAGCCCAACACCTGCCTGATCTCAAACGGCTTCTGCACCATGGGCTTCGCCTTTCCCGGCTCGATCGGCGCCAAGATTGCCCATCCCGACCGGAATGTGCTGTCGATCAACGGCGATGCCGGCTTCATGATGAACTTCCAGGATATCGAGACGGCGGTGCGCTACAAGATCAACGTGGTCGCCATCGTCTGGTGCGACAGCGAGTACGGGCTGATCAAATGGAAGCAGCAGAACTCCTTCGACGGCAAGCATTCGAAGCTGGATTTCACCAACCCCGACTTCGAAATGCTGGCGCAATCCTTCGGCGCCTGGGGCAAGACCCTGACCGCCCCCGATCAGCTCACTCCGGCTCTCGAGGAAGCCTTCCAGCAGGAAGGCCCGGCGATCATCGCCATCCCCATCGATTACGCCGAAAACATGAAGATGACGAAACGCCTGGGCGAGCTGGCCTTTACGATCTAAGAGTTTTGGGCGGCGCTGCTTTAATCGGCAGCGTCGCCCTGCAACTTGCCGCCAATGTCGCCGAAATACCGGAAGAACTCGCTGTCAGGCGATAACACCATGGTTGTATTATCGCTGCCGAGGGCTTCGCTATAGGCCTCCATGGAACGGTAGAAGGAAAAGAATTCAACATCCTGACCGAAGGCATCGGCGAAGATACGAATCGCCGTGCTGTCGCCTTCACCGCGGGTGATCTGCGCCAGCTTCTTGGCTTCGGCGATCAGGATGACTCTTTTGCGGTCCGCGATGGCGCGCAGCTTCTGAGCCTCCTCGGCGCCTTCGGCGCGAAGCTCCTTGGCCTCGCGTTCGCGCTCCGTCTGCATGCGCCTGAAGACCGCCTCGCTGTTCGCCTCGGGCAGATCACCGCGCTTGATCCGGACATCGATGACATCGATGCCGAAATCATCGGCCTCATTGTTGACGATGTCGCGAATCTGAGCCATCAGCGCCGCCCGTTCGCCCGAGATGATGTCATTGAGACGCACATTGCCGAGCGCCTGGCGAATACTGGCGTTGATGATCGCCGCCAGCCGCGTGCGCACCACCGCCTCGTTGTTCACCGTCTGGAAGAACTTCAAGGGATTGACTATGCGATAGCGGGTGAAGGCATCGACCACCAGACGTTTCTGGTCTGAGGCGATGATCTCTTCCTTGGGCGCGTCGAATTCAAGCACCCGACGATCGAACAAGGCGACATCCTGGACGAAGGGGATCTTGAAATGAAGCCCCGGCTCGGTGACCACGTCGACCGGCTTGCCGAACTGGAGCACCAGGGCCTGCGCCGCCTGATGCACGGTGAAGACTGAATTATACAGGACAAAGATCGCAATGACGGTGACCACGGAGAGCCCGATGGTGAGATTCCTTTTCATCATCCGCCTCCCTTCGTGGCGGCTCGCAACTCGGGTAGCGGCAGATAGGGCAAGACGCCCTGGTTTCCGGCGCCCTTGCCGTCGATGATAATCTTGTTCATGCCCTTGAGGATTTTTTCCATGGTTTCCAGATAGATACGCTTGATCGTCACTTCGCGGCCCGTCTTGTAGGCCTCATAGACCGCCAGGAACCGCTCGGCATCACCTTGCGAGCGGGCAACCACCTCGGCTTTATAGGCGTTGGCTTCCTCAAGCAGCTGCGCCGCCTCGCCCCGCGCCTGGGGAATGATCGAATTGGCGTAGCCCTGGGCGTCGTTGATCGCACGCTCACGGTCGGCGCGGGCACGCTGCACGTCGCGGAAAGCGTCGATCACCGCCTCGGGCGGATCGACCTTCTGCAACTGAAGCTGGGTGATCAGAACCCCGGCGCCGTATTCGTCGAGGGTCTTCTGCAAGAGCTCGCGCGTCTTGATCTCAACTTCAAGCCGCCCCTCGGCCCGCGCATGGTCGGCGTTGGTCTTGCCGATCACTTCGCGCATGGCGCTTTCGGCGACATCGGTAATGCTCTGGGTCGCATCGCGGATATTGAACAGGAACTTGCCGGCATCATTGATCACCCACAACACCACGAAATTGACGTCGATGATGTTCTCGTCGCCGGTCAGCATGAGGGCTTCGTTCGAGACCTGCCGTTGCAGCGTAGTGCGGTTGCTTTCGGAGCCTGCTGAGCGAAAACCGATCTCGATACGGTTCACATGGGTTACCTTGGGCTTGTAGACCTGCCCGATGGGCGACGGCCAATTGTAGTTCAAGCCGGGCTGGGTCACCCCGGTGGTGGGCGACCATTTGCCGAAGATCAGCTCGACGCCTTGTTCATCAGGCGCCACCTGATAAAAACCGCTGCCCAGCCAGACCGCCGCCGCCAGGGAAATGATCAGCGCCGCGCCGCGTCCGCCACCGAAACCGCCGGGGAGGAAGCGCTTCATACGGTCCTGGCCCTTGCGCAAGAGGCCTTCGATGTCCGGTGGTTGTGGGCCGCCTCCGCCACCACGCCCCCAGGGGCTTTGGCCGCCACCGCCGCCGCCACCTTGCCATCCGTCACCGCCGTCACCGCCGCCGCTGCCGCTGCCACCGCCGCCCTGATTACTCCATGGCATATGTCTCGACCTTTCAAATCGTGATCCGGACCATCGGGCTTGGTCGCTGTATGCCCACGCTCTATCCGAGATTCCCCGGATTGCTCCTCCCAGTTACTAGCAATGATCGCGCAATGGGCGTAGGGAGCCCCCAATGTCCGTTGTGGGTCAAAAGCGGCTGTTGGCGACACCCTCAAAAAAGGTCTGCTCCTGGGTGTAGAGCAGACGAATTCGGTGACAAAGCGGATAACGCCATTTTGAATGTCTGCTCCTGGGGGGTAAGCAGACGTTCCGACGGCATGGCTCAGACTTCTCTTCTTAGCCATAAGCGGACATTGGCAATTGAGGGTGGGTGGGTCCCATTCCCTCCAAATATTGCGGCGACATCAACTATTCCCTTGAGCAAATTCTCGCCTAACTTCTTCGGTTGCTAGCCATATTGGTTGCTAGCCACATTGGATGCTAACTGTTAGATTGTCGTGGTTGATCTTTATCTCTGCCTCCCCACCATTCGAAGAAGGTAACGCGCCAAGCTGTCTGGCAGCTCAGTCGGCGTGGACATACCGTTATCGTGAGTGGTCGCTACTGTGGAGCATTACACGCGAGCATTGTGCTGGCAGCTTTAGGGTTAACGTTTGCCGAAAAAAAATCAGGGCAATCGCACGTTCAAGTATGGACTAAAATATTTTGGGATTTAAAGACTATGAATCTTCTAACTGGCGGTAGTGGCGTTGTTGAAAGCAATCGGAACCATTCTGGAGAGGAAGCCGAGAGCGCAAACCTTCGGCTTAGTGGTCTGGATGAATCCCCGGCTGGGGAACGTTGGGCATGTACGCGGACCTTGAACGCCACCTTAACGCTCAGCCGTAGAGATGGAATAAGTGAAGAATTTACCGATTTATGCAGTTCCTATGGTGCTGTGAACTTCGGCCACTGCAATGAGAACATCCGTATACCCGAACGTCCGAGTGTTGATCTGGTGCCGGGAATATATCCACCCGAAGCGGAGAGATTTGCGGTGTGGCTGACCGATGCCCTCGGTCTCACCGACTTCAAGGTGCTGTTCCAAGTAGGCGGCAGTTTCGCCGTAAGCGCGGCGCTGTCGCTTGCCCAGCACCGCCGCCCGGGCAAGGTTCTTGCCATCGAAGGCGGGTTTCACGGCCTCGGCCTCGATGCCCTCAGCGTGACCACGGCGCAGCGCTCATTGGCTCTGCAGGAAACGCTGCTCCGGCAATCTTTGGACCAGTTCGTTGATGTGCTGTCGCCCGGTGAAACGGATATTGACTGGTCCGGCGTCTCTTGTCTTATTTTTGAGCCCATCCAGGGGGCTCGTGGATATGTTCCGCTTGATGCCGACTGGCTGCGGGGGCTATGCGAGCAAGCCCAGAATGCCGGGGTCACCATCATCGCCGATGAAATACAGTGTGGGTACTATCGTTTTGGCGATTTCAGTGTCGCCAGGAAGTGGGGGCTGGATCCCGATGTCCTCCTGTTCAGCAAGTCGATGACCAACGGGCTTTATCCGTTTTCCGCGGTTGTCTACCGCCAGATCCTCGAAGAGGGAATTGGCGACGGCGCAGTCCTCGCCCATACCTTTCAGACCTCCGCCCTGGGCTGTTATGCCGCGTGTGCGGTCGCGGATTACATTGACTCCCATGATGTGAAAGCCGAATGCCACCGCGTTGCAGCGCCTCTCGCCGCGGCCGCCGCCCGTATAACGGAATCGGGAAGGGCGCAGGAAATTTACCAGATCGGCCCCAGCTTATCGTTTCGCCCGGTGATGGATGCCGGGGATCTCGTCAAAGCGTGTTTCGCCGACCGGATCGTCATTCTCAGCGGGGGCATGTACGGCGAACGCATCCGGATTGCGCCGCCGTTGACAATCGAAACCGAGACCCTTAAGCGGGCGCTGGACGTACTGTTGTCAAGGCTGGACGCATAGGAAAACCGGACCGGG
>JAYGED010000167.1:0-6703 GCA_046582565.1 Alphaproteobacteria bacterium | reverse complement strand
GCCAGCATGGTGAAGATAAAATCCGTCTGGCGCTCGGGCAGGAAGCTTAAGTGACTTTGGGTGCCGTTGAGGAAGCCCTTACCCAGCAAACCGCCCGAGCCCAGAGCAATCTTGGATTGCAGAATTTGGTAGCCGGCGCCGAGCGGGTCGCGTTCGGGGTCGAGGAAGGTGAAGATACGTTCCTTCTGATAATCGCGCAGGAATTGCCAGGCAACCGGGACCGCCGCCAGTCCGGCGACGGCGATGGCGGCGAAGATGCGCAACCGGACCCCTGCCGCCAAAAGCAAAGCAGCACTGGTCAGCATAAGCATGATCGCGGTGCCCAGATCAGGCTGGCGCAGCACCAGTGCCGCCGGCGCCAGCACCAACAGAAGCGGAGCCACGAGGGCGCGAAACCGCCGGCAGTCTTCCAAGCTGAGGCCGTGATAATAGCGCGCCAGGGCAAGGACTAGAGCCACCTTCATCATCTCGGAAGGCTGGATCTGAAAGAACCCGAGATTGATCCAGCGTTGCGCACCCATGCCCGTGATGCCCATGATCTCGACCAGCGCCAGCATGGCCAGCGCCACCCCGTAAATCCCATAAGCCCAGGACAACAGAATGCGGATATCGATCAGCGCGATACCGATCATCATCACCAAACCGGCGCCGTATCGTATCGCTTGGCGCGACGCCCAGGGATCGAAATTGCCATTGGCGGCGGAATAGAGCATGGCAACGCCGACCATGGCAGTCACCGTCAACACCAGAATAAGGCCCCAGGTAATGCGTCTTAATTTTTGGCCCAGGGAGATCTGGTGATGCTGAATACCGAGAGATTTTGCCATGCTACCCGCCGTTTGAATTGTTCGCGACGGCGGCGAGTCGATCCAGGCTGCCGTCGCGTGCCGGGTCGCGGCGCTGGGTTTCGCGCAGGATATCGCGGGCAATCGGCGCCGCGACGCTCGAACCGGACCCGCCATGCTCAACCACAATCGAGATTGAATATCGCGGATCGTCAATCGGCGCAAAGGCGACGAACAAGGCGTGATCCCGTTCCTCCCAGGGTCTCTGGGCGTTCTTGAAAACGCCGGTCTTGCGTTCAGACTTGCTGATGTTTCGCACTTGAGAGGTGCCGGTCTTGCCAGCCATGGCCAATTCGGACTCATCGATACGCGCCCGATAGGCAGTGCCGCGGACGTTGTTCACAACCCGCGTCATGCCTTCCACAATCACGTCGAGCGACGCCGGCGACAGCCCCAAGGATTCGAACACAGGACCGGTCTCGGCAGCGCCATCCTCTGTGGCCCGCCGAAGAGCGCGCCGTGATAGATGGGGTGTGACCGCGGTACCGCCGCTGGCAATTCGGGCGGCCATCACCGCGAGCTGCAGGGGAGTCGCCTGGACAAATCCCTGACCGATACCGGCAACCAAGGTCTCGCCTTTCTGCCAGGCGACCTCGTAGTTGGCGAGTTTCCAGTCGCGGTCAGGCATCAGGCCGGGTCGCTCGCCATAAAGGTCGATATTAGCGAGTTCGCCAAAGCCAAACCGCCGCGCCATCTTGGCGATGCGGTTGATGCCGACGCGCAGGGCTATATCGTAAAAATAAACGTCGCAGGACTGTTCGAGAGCCTTGACCATAGTCATTTTGCCATGGCCGCCGCGTTTCCAGCAATGGAAGGTGCGGTTGCCGAGTTCCACCTCGCCGCGACAGGTAACCTCGTGAGAGCGGCCCGCAATGCCACCTTCCAGGGCCGCCAGAGCGACCATCATCTTGAACGTGGAGCCGGGCGGGTATTGCCCGGATATAGCTTTGCTGATGAGCGGCTTGTACGGGTTGTTAAGCAGCGCGTTCCAATCCTCCGTCGATATCCCCTTGGTGAAAAGATTGGGGTCGTAGCTCGGTGAGGAGGCCAAGGCAAGAACATCTCCGGTGTGGATATCGAGCACCACCGCCGATGCAATTTGGCCCGCGATTCGGGCGCTGACATAGCGTTGCAGCCCGGCATCAAGGGTTAGCACAAGAGCGTCTCCGGGCTGGCCCTCGTTGCGTTCCAGCTCACGAATAACACGCCCATAGGCGTTAACCTCGACCTGGCTGTTGCCGGCCTTGCCGCGCAGAGCGAGATCGTAAATCTTCTCCACCCCGCTTTTGCCGATGCGGGAATCGGGAAGTGCCAGCAACGGATCGCCGGTCAGCTCATCCTCGGACACCGCCGCCACATAGCCGGTGATATACACCGCCGTCGCGCCCAGGGGGTAGTATCGCGTCTGGCCGACCTCGATAACGACGCCGGCCAGGTCGGGGGCGTTGACCTCGATGCGCGAGACCTCGGACCAGGTCAGGTTTTCGCGCACGGTTATCGGCACAAAATCGCGCTTGCGGCGGGCGTCGCGCAAGACCCGCTGATAATCGCGCTTCGACAGGGGTATCAGCGATGCCAGGGCGTCGAGGGTTGCTGTGATGTCCTTGGCATGCTCCGACACCAAGGCGACGCGGTAATTCAAGCGGTTGGTCGCCAACGCCTCGCCATGACGGTCCAGAATACGGCCACGCGGCGGCGGCAGAAGTTTGATGTTGATGCGGTTCTCATCGGCCAGCATGGCATAGCGATCCGATTGCAGAACCTGCAGGTAATAGAGGCGCCCGACCAGGGACGACAGCAGCAGGAATTGACCGCCCGCAAGCATCGCGGTCCGCCGATTATAAGTCTTTATGCGATCAAGATCATGATGCGGCATATCACGCCGACCGGAGCAGGTAATGCTGGATCCTGGCGAGCAGCCAAGCCAGGCAGGGATACAAGGCAATACTCAGCAACAGCTGAAACCCCAAGGGCCGCACCGCCACAAACACACCGAAATACAGCGAGGCAAGCAGCCAACTCACCAGGGCGGCCCCGGGCGCCACCAGCAGGAAGCCCCACCATTCGACGAGGAAGGTCTTGCTGTGAAAAAACCGGCGCTGGGCGATCACGACATATTGTACGAGGATCAGCACCAACGCGGTGAGTCCCAGCGGCGTTCCCGCAAGGGCGTCCTGAAACAGCCCGACACCAAAGACAACTGCCATAGGCAAAAGATCAGGCCGGTAAATACTCCAGTAATAGACAGAGATCACCGTGAGCGCCGGGGTCACCGGCGCGAAATCGGGAATACGCAACGGAATAACCGTCAGTATGGCCAACGACAGAGTGATGACGAACGGCGTCAGCCCGCGAACCGCTATCTCGAAGCGATACCAGAGGCCGGATCTCATGCGCTGTTATATCTCAAGGCAAGGGGCCAGCAGGCCCCGCCGTGCGTGTCGCCGGCAGTACGCCCGGCAAGGTGAAGTCGAGTACGCGAAGATATTCAAGCGCGGTCCAGTCGACATAGGGCCGCACCCGCGCCACACCGCCGACGGTCGAAATAACCTCACCTAAGGGCAGGCCGGGTGGCAGCATGCCGCCGTGGCCGGAAGTGACGATCCGGTCACCCGGCTCGAATACGGCATTGACCGGGGTGAAGGAGAGGCGCGGATGATCGCTGTTGTCGCCGGCCAGGATTGCCGGCACGCGGCTCTGTTCGACGACCACAGGGATGCGGGAGTTGAGGTCGGTGAGCAACAGGATGCGGGCGCTTCGCCGCCCCACTTCAACCACGCGGCCGACCAATCCCTCGGCGTTGACCGCCGCCTGCCCGACGGCCACGCCGTCGTCGGTGCCCGCATTGAGCAACACCGTGCGCACGAAGGCGCCGCCGGCGTCGCCGATCACACGGGCGGTAATAAACGCCGGACGCGGGTCTTCGACGAGATTGAGTAATTCCTTATAAGCGAGATTTTCCTGTTCCAGGGTGCGGGCGACCGCCTGCCAGCGGAGCAGGCGTTCATTGACGGCGCGCAGACGTTCATTTTCACCGCGCAAATCCGCCAAGGTCCGCATGTCTTCGACAATCGCCGCCGCCGTCGCCGACGGCTGGGACAGCACTTCGAGTACAGGGGCCACGCTGTCGGTGATGCCGACACGGAGCCGCTCGACAAAGGTGGAATCGATCCTGCCGAGAACCAGCATACCGACCGAAGCAGAAACCAGCAGAGCAAAGGCAAAGCGTTGGACCCAACCCGTGACGGGTAAAGCCAGACGTCTCACCGATGCACCCCGATATCTCACAACACCCTCTACAGTAATCCAGTTACCAAACTAAGTACGCACGGTGTAAATCTAAACAAACTCTCAAGCAAACATAAAATCAATCGTACTGATTATACAGTACGTGCTTCAAAGTACTCATTTCCTCGAGGCATCTCCCGGTGCCGAGCACAACACAGGACAAAGGCTCGTCGGCGATGGAAACCGGCAGGCCAGTCGCGTTCCTGAGCACCACATCGAGATTGCCCAGCAAAGCACCGCCGCCGGTCAGAACAATGCCCTTATCGAAGATATCGGCGGCCAGCTCGGGCGGCGTCTGTTCTAGCGCCACCTTGACCGCCTCGATAATCGCGCCGACCGGCTCGGAAAGTGATTCAGCAATCTGGCGCTGGGTGATAATCAATACCTTGGGCACACCGTTCATCAGGTCACGACCTTTGATCTCCATTACCTCGCCGTCGCCGTCCTCGGGCGGGCAGGCCAGGCCGCATTGCTTCTTGATGCGCTCGGCGCTGCCCTCGCCGACCAACAGGTTATGGTTGCGCCGGATATGGCCGATAATCGCCTCGTCCATCTTGTCGCCACCGACGCGCACCGAGCGGGAATAGACGATGCCGCCGAGGGAAAGCACCGCCACCTCGGTGGTGCCGCCGCCGATATCGACCACCATGGAGCCGGTCGGTTCGGTCACCGGCAGGCCGGCGCCGATGGCCGCCGCCATGGGCTCCTCGATCAGGAAAACCCGCCGCGCCCCGGCGCTTTCAGCCGATTCCTGGATCGCCCGGCGCTCCACCGCGGTCGAACCCGAAGGCACGCAGATGATGACCTGCGGGCTGGCGAAGCTGCGCCGGTTGTGAACCTTGCGGATGAAGTGCTTGATCATCTCCTCGGCAACTTCGAAGTCGGCGATCACGCCTTCGCGCAAAGGCCGGATGGCCTCGATATTGCCGGGGGTGCGGCCGAGCATCTGTTTGGCCTCTTCGCCGATGGCGAGCACTTTCTTCTTGCCGCGCTCGTTGACGATAGCCACCACCGACGGTTCATCGAGAACGACGCCGCGGGACTTCACATAGACCAGGGTGTTGGCGGTGCCGAGGTCTATGGCCATATCGGCGGACATCAAGCCGAGCAATCTCGAAAACATAGGCAGTCTAGCTCATTTCATGGGTTATGGTTTATGGGACCCGGCGCGGCGAAACTCACGCCGATATCGCCGAAGGAGCGGATTTTTCGCGCTTCACCAGCAGCTTGTTCAGCGCGCTTATATAGGCCCTCGCCGAGGCGACCAGGGTATCGGTATCGGCGCCCAAGCCATTGACCGAGCGGCCATTCTCCTTGAGCCTCACGGTGACTTCGGCCTGAGCATCGGTGCCGCCGGTCACCGCGTGAACCTGATAGAGCTGCAGCACGCTGTTATGGGGGAACAGGGAGCTGATGGCGTTGAAGATGGCATCGACCGGGCCGTTGCCCGTCGCTGTCTCGGCAACTTCTTCGCCGTCGATCTCGAGCACCAGGTCGGCCTTCTGCGGCCCCGTCGATCCGGCCACCACATGCAGGGAGATGAACCGGATACGATCCTCGCCGTGACCAACCTCGTCGTCGATAATGGCTGCGATGTCTTCGTCGTAGATATCCTTCTTCTTGTCGGCCAGCGCCTTGAAGCGGGCGAAGGCTTCCTGCAGCAAATTGTCGCCGATCTCGTAGCCCAGCTCCTCTAGCTTCTTCTTGAAGGCGTGGCGGCCCGAATGCTTGCCCATGACCAGCTTGGATTCGACCAGACCGACCGATTCCGGGGTCATGATCTCGTAGGTGCCGGCATGCTTCAACATGCCGTCCTGATGAATACCGGCTTCATGGGCGAAAGCGTTGGCGCCGACGATGGCCTTATTGGGCTGCACCGCGAACCCGGTGACCGACGAAACCAGGCGCGACGCCTTGGTGATGTACTCGGTCTTGACGTCGCTGTAGTAGGGCAAGCGGTCGGGGCGGGTGCGCAAGGCCATGAGAATTTCTTCCATGGCCGCGTTGCCGGCACGCTCGCCGAGGCCGTTGATGGTGCATTCGACCTGACGCGCGCCGACGGCGACGGCAGCCAGGGTATTGGCCACGGCGAGCCCGAGATCGTTGTGGCAATGAACCGAGATGACCGCCTTGTCGATATTGGGCACCCGGTTGAACAGCATCTCGATGAGGGCGGCGAACTCGTCGGGGATAGCGTAGCCGACGGTGTCGGGGATATTGATCGTGCCGGCCCCGGCCTTAATCGCCGCCTCGACCGTGCGGCACAGGAAATCATGCTCGGTGCGCGAGCCGTCCTCGGGGCTCCACTCCACGTCATCGGTGAAGCGGCGGGCATAGGTGACGCTGTCGACCACCGCCTCATAGACCGCCTCGGGCTCCATCTGGAGCTTGAATTTCATATGCAGCGGGCTGGTCGAGATGAAGGTGTGGATGCGCTTGCGCTTCGCCGGCCCGAGGGCTTCGGCGGCGCGGTCGATATCGCGATGGCTGGCCCGAGCCAGGCCGCAGACCGTCGATCCGGTGACCAGCTTGGATACTTCGTTGACCGCCGCGAAGTCGCCGTTCGAGGC
>JAYGED010000147.1:0-3756 GCA_046582565.1 Alphaproteobacteria bacterium | reverse complement strand
CATCTGCATCGCCGCTTTCGTCATCTTCTGGATCAATCAATGAGTCCTGACCCTAGCTGTGACAGTATGAAATTGGATAAATTTAACGTCGGCCAAGCCCTCCGGGCGCTTAGGTGGAACCAGAGACGTGATTGGACACGTAATTGCGGTGGCCGAAGGTATTGGGTGAAGTAACCTTCCAGATGTCCGCTTTACCCCCAAAAGCGGACATTCGCAATCGAACTCTACGCGCGTCCATCCATTGATCGGCGTGATTTCTCACTGGTGCCCTAATGCGAATGAGCGTCGCCATAACCTGACGGCGGCCATACTACGCAGCGTCCTTCAGCATCGCCGGTAATGAAACCGCCGGCGCCGCCGTCGGGCCCACCCCAACGGTCCGACTGACCATTGTCACGATAATTGTAAAACAAATATCGAGTTTCGAGATCATAGCCATGCGCAATGGCGTTCTCGGTCAGATTGCCACTTTCATCTACCCACGCAACACCGTTGGCGTCGAAAAAGTAATCATCGGCCATGACGCCTTCGAGCATTCGATTGCAAGCATCACCAGTGCCGAAATCCTTGTCCACCAGAGTCCTGCCCACCCGGGCGTTGCAATTCGGTCTTATACTGTTCATGCCGTTGAACGACGATTCCATGAACGGAGAACCATCCCATTCAATAAGGTGACCATCCTTATCCGTTGCGAAATGGCCGCCAGCAGTATGAAGCATGAACCACCATCCTTCTGCTCTTTCCTTGGCCACTGTTTTGATGTAATTCCTGTACCATTCCACGGCGTACTCGTACTTAACCCATGGCCATTTCTCTACCCCCGTCAGTGTTTGGCAGTCGTAATCATCGACCGCGCATATACCGCCGCGTCCGGTGTGGTTGTAATAGGCCCAGCAAATGGTCGACTGCCCAAGCTCCGAATTACTATATCGATGCTGCAGGTCGTAAAGATGGCCGTGAATCGACACATAGCGCGTGCTATCCAGTAGTTCCTGGGACGGCTGCAAGGTTAGCAAGCCCTTTTCAGAATCGATGATTAGGGTCATCTTACCATTGACCCACGGGTCTCCATTTGGCACCCAGCCGGGCTCATAGCTGTTAGGTGCGCCACAAACGTCGAATGTATAGACCTGTTGTTCGGCGTAGCCGGATGGCGGCAATGCGCATACCGCGACAACAAGAATAAGCAGAAATAATGCGGATGTTCGGCGCATGATCTTAGGTCTAAAAGCTCGACAAGCTTTGTTTGCTCAATTTCCACACGTGTGTTGGTCACAAAACGATCACCGATCATAATTCGATCGACTGGCTTGTCAAATTTATTTAAACTGTGAGGATGCTCGTCGGCAGCGAACAATTGACAAGGCGGCGAAGCACGATAACGCTTCCCGAGTGCCATGTGATAGGTTGCGGGAGTAACATGAAACGACGTCTTGTGAGAATTGGAAAACTCGCGCTGCTCAGCGTCGCCTTGGCGGGACCACATGCGACGAGAGCTGTGCTGGCAAGCGACGCCGCCTCACCGCTCAAGTCGGATGAACTGTACACATACATTGCAGAAAAGACGCAGATCCTAAGTGACGCTCGAGCCTTTTACTCAGGCAAAGGCGTGCTCCTGGTGCTTCGTGACGGAGAGCTCTATGTGGGCACATGGACGACAGGCAAAACGGGCGAGCTTTGTTGGCAAGTCGATGCCTTGGGCGATTTACCCTGCGATACCTATCTTCACGAAGGAGGTGGAGTAAGCGTCTTGCGCGACGGAAAGATTGGGCCTGCTCCTGAGCGGCAAAACGGCATGAGGCTCAAATCTGCGGAAGCCGGGTCTGAGCAATCGCTTGCATCCGCCGGGGCTCAAATCAGCCTTCCCAAAAGAGAACTTTTCAACAGGGAGCAAACAATCGCGTTCCTTTCGGGAAAAACGTCCAAGAGGGCCCCTCAGGGCCGTATCTACTATGCATCCGACTTTACGCTAAAGACGGTTTGGAATGGGGTACATAAGACCGGCACATGGAGCGTGGACAAAGACGGCGGCGTCTCCTGGCAGGTTGCCGGGTGGGGGCCAACTCCCAATGAGTACTACTTCTACAAAAAAGATAGCGACAGTCCGTGGGCTCTGTTCAGGGGATTTGAAACGCCGGCCGCAGAGCATGTTGAGGGTGACCAGACGGGATCAATGTAGCGTCGCTGCCCCGTGGTTGTTTACCAGTCCGTATTGACTCAAAAATCTTTCTTTGGCGCTCGGACATCGGCTTGCTCTCAGGAACATGCGTCTTGTTCAGTTCCACCCAGGGAAGAAGTTCATACTTGGGTCTTGTCCCGCCCTGAATGAGCTTTACAGCGCCGTCGTTCAGAAGGGTTTTTATGGCGCGGATCGCCCTGCCCCGTGAGATGCCTGTGTACGTTTCGATTGAATGAACGGACCAGCAGGTTGTCCGGTTATCTGGGCCTGTCCCTCTAGCCAACACCAGATAAGCTACAGCAGAGTTCATGTTCAGTTTGGTGACATGCGCCCAGGATCGACTGTCTATCTGGAAACCCACCTCGTGAAGATTCGCTTACTTCGCTGATTATCGACGTCGTCATCCCAATGCACTCCCGTTGTCCTCGGCCCACAACAAGATTGCTATGGCATCAGCCTCGTTGTCGTCTGCGGGTTTGAAGCCTCGCGCCTGGATTGCCTCGATCACTGCCTGTTTGTTGGCGTTGCCCTTGCCTGTGATGAACCGCTTGATTGTTCCGACGGGAACCCCCTGGTAGGGAATCGCGTGATGCTCGGCCCAGGCAGTCAATGTCGCCATGAATCCCCCATAGGCATGGGCAGCATTAACGCCGAGGTGGCGACGGACTTCCTCGAAGGCAATTACGTCTATGCCGTCGAGCGAAGATTTTAGTTCAGTTAGCCACCGGCGAAATCGGAGGTAGCGCATTCCGCCACCCTCAAATCTCCCCGAGCGGAAATCAATCGTGCCAGCCGCGATGCGATCATCAATGCGGGCCGCCCATCCAGTCGCGGTTCCGAGGTCGAGCGCGAGAATAGCGGCAGTCATGTGCTTGCCACCACCGAACCTGCTCGCCGATCCATCCATTCCATGATGGAAGACAGCCGCCAACCAACAGCGCCATACGGGCCGCTGTTGTTGCAAAGCTTCAATCTTTTCAGAAATTCGCCGCGCAGTTCAAGTCGGCGTAAGTGAACATCGCAAAAGCCGGTCAAGTTTTCGGCCTCTGAGGGGCGGACGATTCTATCTAATTAGATCATTCTATGTCACCTAAAGTTACATGGTGACACCCCAATTACACTGTGTCCTGGGTGGTAGTACTAATTAAAACTCACCGCCCCGCTTGTTTAGAACTCCACAGGGCCTTAGCGGCTCTCAGCATACTTACAGTCGGCCCCTCTCGGCCGAGCAATAGATAGCTATGTCGGTCGTAAACTCCTTCAACACCCTCGATGGCATGACCCATGACGCGCTCGGAAACATCGGGACGCACACCGGCTCGCGACATCAAACTCCGCGCAGTTCGGCGTAGATCGTGCGGGGTCCAGCGAGGCAAAGGCTCTATTTCTTTGGGATCGTCGTCGCTTTCCTCGGCGGCTTGACGACGGGCCTTCGTTATCCCAACGCACTGTGCGGCCTCTTCGTGTTGTAGTGTTTCCTCCATTCCTCGATGATTATTTGTGCCTCTTTCAGGCTGTAGAAGATTTCACCATTTAGCAGTTCGTCCCGGAAACGAGCATTGAAGCTTTCACAGTAT
>JAYGED010000236.1:0-1665 GCA_046582565.1 Alphaproteobacteria bacterium | reverse complement strand
GACGCCAAGGAATTCCTCGAGACCCCGCGTCTGCAACACATCATCAAGACCTATTCGGACCATATCGCCCTGCCGATCCAGCTCACGGGCGGCGAGGCCGACGCCGAGAGCGAGACGGTGAATAGCGCTCAGGCGCTCTGGACGCGGGCTAAAAAAGACATCAGCCCGGAGCAATACACCGAGTTCTACCACCACAGCGGCCATCTCTTCGACGAGCCCTGGTTGACCATCCACAACCGGGTCGAAGGCAAGATCGAATACACCAACCTCTTGTTCGTGCCGTCGACCAAGCCGTTCGATCTGTTTCAGCCCGACCGCAAGACCCACGTCAAACTCTATGTCAAACGGGTCTTCATCACCGACGATTGCGAAGACCTGCTGCCGGCCTGGTTGCGGTTCGTGCGCGGCATTGTCGATTCCGAGGATATGCCGCTCAACATCAGCCGTGAGATGCTGCAAAACAACCCCATGCTGGCGAAGATCAGCACCGGGCTGACCAAGCGCATCCTCGGCGAGCTGGAACGAAAGGCCAAGAAAGACGCAGAAGCCTACGCCGCCTTCTGGGACAATTTCGGCGCGGTGATAAAGGAGGGCATTTACGAAAGCGACGACTACCGTGAGCGGCTGCTCGGCCTCTGCCGGGCGCACAGCACGGCGGGCGACGGCCTGATCTCGCTCGATGATTATGTCGAACGCATGAAGGACGGCCAGGACGCGATCTATTACATCACCGGCGAGAGCCTGGAAGTCGCCGCCCGCAGCCCGCAACTGGAAGTCTTCCGGGCCAAGGGCGTCGATGTACTGCTGTTGTGCGATCCGGTTGATGAGTTCTGGCTCAGCCGGGTCGAGAAGCACGCGGACAAGCCCTTCAAGTCGGTGACCCACGGCGGCATCGACCTTACCGCCATCGCCGATGAAAAATCCGATGACGACGATAAAACCGCCAAGGCGAAAGCCGCACCCGACGACGAAATGGACAAGCTCATCGCCCTGTTCAAGCTCACCCTGGAGGATCAGGTCAAGGACGTGCGCGTCTCCGAACGGCTGACCGACAGCCCCTGCTGCCTGGTCGCCGACGAGGGCGACATGGACATGCACCTCGCCCGGCTGATGAAACAGCACCAGGGCTTTGCTGCGGGCGCCAAGCGGATCTTCGAGGTCAATCCCAAGCATCCCCTGGTCAAGGCCCTGGCCGGTCGGGTGAGTAAAGACGGCAGCGACGACTCCCTGGCCGATATCGCCTGGCTATTGCTCGATCAGGCGCGCATCGTCGAAGGCGAGCAGCCTCCCGACCAGGCTGCCTTCGCCAAACGCCTGTCCAAGCTCATCGAGATGGGGTTGGGGGGTTAAGTCTCCCCGTCCGCAAAAGACATTCGGCGGGCGCCGAGGACCTGTCCGAAGCCGTCTTTCTGGACGATGATCACGCAGCCGTCGTTGCCCTCACCGTTGGCGGCGAGGAGGCTGTTCAGGGGCAGATCGATGTCGAGCGGTGAGCCGTTCCAGCTGCCGATATCACGCAGTTCACGCACCACATTGATATTGCGCAGGGTGCGGCCGCCGTTTTCGCCGCGCTCGATACGGGTGACATGCTCATCGTCGTAGCGCGCCAGCCACACCGTGGCCGTGCCGTCGAGATGGCCGCCGGGGATGGAGACCCGCAGGCTG
>JAYGED010000132.1:0-15543 GCA_046582565.1 Alphaproteobacteria bacterium | reverse complement strand
CGAGGTCTTAGGCGTGATCAGATGTCGACGCCGGCGCGAATGATGGCGATAGCCGATATCTTTGAGGGCCTGACCGCCAGCGACCGACCCTATAAGAAAGCCAAACCCTTGAGCGTCGCCATGAAAATTATGAGCCGCATGAAAAACGACGATCATATCGATCCCGACCTGTTTCGATTGTTCGTCGAGACTGGCGTCTACCGTGATTATGCCGAGAAATTCCTCCCCGCCGACCAGATCGACGAGGTCGATCACGACGCCCTGCTCGGGCCACAACCTGCCAAGTGAAGAAACCATGACGGATACTAAAACCGTTATCCTGACCGGCGCCAGCCGCGGCATCGGCCACGCCACGGCGCTGCGTTTCAGCGACGCCGGCTGGCGGGTTATCACCTGCTCGCGCGACGATGTGCCCGCGGACTGTTTGATCGGCGATGGCCGTCATGTTCATATCGTTGCCGATTTGGGCGACAGCGACAGCCTCGATAAATTCGTCCTAGATGCCAACGCCCTGCTCGGCGACGATCCGCTGCATGGGTTGGTCAACAACGCCGGGCTCTCCCCCAAGACCGATTTCAAGGAGCGCCTGGGCTGCCTCAACGGCGACCTCGATCAATGGCGCGAGGTGTTCGATCTTAATTTCTTCGCACCGCTCAGGCTGGGGCGGGGGTTTGCCGCAGCACTTCATCGCGGCCAGGGCGCCATCGTCAACATCACATCGATTGCCGGCCACAGCGTCCATCCTTTCGCCGGTTCCGCCTACTCGACATCGAAGGCGGCGCTGTCGGCCCTGACCCGCGAAATGGCCGCCGAGTTCGCCCTTCTGAACGTGCGCGTCAACGCGGTGGCGCCCGGCGAGATCGAAACCGCCATGCTGTCGCAGGAAACTGAAGTGATGATCCCGCGCATCCCGCTGCACCGCTTCGGCGCGCCCGCCGATGTGGCCGGCGCAATCTACTTTCTTTGTTCCGACGATTCATCCTATGTCTCAGGCACCGAAATCATGGTCACCGGCGGCCAGCATATTTTCTGAGGGAGTACAAAAATGATCAAAATCTGTTTAGCTGGGGCGACCGGTTGGACCGGCGCCGCCCTGGCCCATGCGATCCTGGATGCCGATGATCTGGAGCTTGTATCGGCCGTAGCCCGGAGCACGGCGCACCAGGACATCGGCTCGGTTCTCGGGCGCGGGGCCGCCGGGGTCGCCATATCGCCCGACCTGGCAAGCGGCCTTGAGACCCCCTGCGACGTGCTGATCGACTACACCCACCCCACCGTCGCCATGGCCCATGTGATGACCGCCATCGAGGCTGGCGTGCCGGTGGTGCTGGGGACTGCCGGCCTCACCGCCGCCGATTTCAAAATTATCGACAAGGCGGCGCGCGATGCCGATGTCGGTGTGCTGGCGTCCGGGAATTTTTCGCTGACGGCGGCATTACTCCAGCATTTCGCCCTGTTCGCCGCCCAGCATATCAAGCAATTCGAGATCATCGATTACGGCTCCGCGGCCAATCCCAACGCGCCGACCGGAACCGCCGGAGAGCTTGCCGAACGACTCGGCGAGGTGTGCCGTCCGGTCATGGAGGTGCCGCTTGATGAGATGCTCGGGCCGAAGGAGATCCGGGGCGCCGAGATCAACGGCGTGCGCACCCACTCGATCCGACTGCCCAGCTTCACCGCCTCCGTGGAAACCGTTTTCGCCATCGAGGGGGCGCGCCTGACCATGCGTCACGACGCCGGTGAAAGCGCCCAGCCCTATGTCGACGGCACCCTGCTGGCCGCCCGCCGGGTAGGCAATGTGAAGGGTCTGCTGCGCGGGCTCGACAGCCTGCTGTTTGCCTGACCGTCGTTACATATCGCCGGGCACGCCGTAGCTCGGCGCCTTGTCGGGATCGACGGCGCGGGTGATGTAGGCGTTCATCTCCGGCTCGTAGAGTTGCCAGACACGGCGCAGCTCACCGATCGGCGCTGCATGCCAGTCGACCCGAAGATCGACGATGGGGAAGACATGGCGATGGACCACATAGAGCCCGGCCGAGCGCACGTCGCCTTCTTCGCCGCCGGCGGCAAGGCCCGCTTCCAGGCCCGCCAGCAACCGCTCGGCGAGATGACTGTCGGGGGCCGCCTCAAAGGCTTCAACCATCATCGCCGGAACCTCCTCGGCGGACAGGATATTACCGGCGGCGACGCAGCCGCAGCCCTCCACAACCCTGTTTAGACCAAGCGTTTTGGCGCCCGAATAATGGCCCGTGCCGCCGTCCTGATCGACCGCTGCAATCTGGCGGTATTCGGGGTGGGCGTTGGATGCCGCCATCTGGGCAATCGCCGATTGCGCGCTATGGCCACTTGCCAGCAAATCGAGACCGATGGCGCCAAGCCTGGGATCGGTAACATTCTGCGTCGCCACCACCCCGGCCCCGGCCCGCGCCCAAACGCCACACCGGGACGCCACACAAATACTCGAAGAACTCACGGCAATGCCGAACATACCGCTGCGCGCACATCGTGCGGATATGGAAAAGGTCATGGCAGTCCTCCATTTAGTTTAACCACAGAGACACAGAGGCACAAAGAAGTTAGCAAGGAAGAAAAATTTCGGCGCGAAGCGCCAAGAAGGTTTCCTTTTTCTTTCTTCTCTGTGCCTCTGTGTCTCAGTGGTTAGAAAACATTATTCCCCGTCGGGAATAACCGCGTCGACATCGATTTCCATGAGCATTTCCGGGCGCGCAAAGGCCTGCACCACAAGGCCCGTGGAACAGGGATGAATGCCCGCAAGATGCTTACCGATAACCTGATAGACTTCATCGCGATATCGCGGATCAAGTAGATAGATGGTGATCTTGCAAATATGCTCGAGCTTGGCTCCGGCCTCCTCAAGCAGCTGCTTGACGCATTTCATGGCATTGTCGGCCTGAGCGCCGGCGTCGCCGACACCGACGAAATCGCCGTCCAGGGTGAAGCCTGTCTGGCCGCGCATGAAAACGTGATTGCCGGCGCGCACCACCATGCAGAGATCGTTGTCCAGAGACTGCTCCGGATACATCGCCTTGGTGTTGAACTTGCGGAACCTTTGATGAGCCATATTTTAATTTCCTGCTTGAATAGGCCGCCATGTTGACGGCAAAGTCACGCAGGGACAAAGTATTATTGTGAAACGGGCAGTATTAATCGGAGAATGTCATGGCCATATTGTCGCTTGAGCAAAAAGAGCAGTTCTGGGCACAGGGTTTTCTGGTCGCCCCGAGCGGCGCCTCGGCCGAACAGACCACCGCATTAGGCGCCCAGGTCGACCGCTGGGTCGAGGAGAGCCGCCAGCAACATTCCAATTACGGCGAGACCGCCGACGGCAAGGCCCGCTTCGATCTGGAACCGGGCCATAGCGCTCTATCGCCCAGGCTCCGGCGGGTCAGCAATCCCTGCGACATATCGCAGGCCTTCCTCGACGTCATGCGCAATGCGGCGCTGGTCGATATGGTCAGCGATCTGATCGGGCCTGATGTGAAATATCACCATGCCAAGCTCAACATCAAACTGCCGGGCATGGACACCCATGTGGGCTATCATCAGGACCATCCCTTCGATCCCCATACCAACGACGACGTGATTGTCTGCCTGCTCATGCTCGACGATGTGAGCGAAGAGAACGGTTGCACCTATGTGTTGCCCGGCTCGCACAGGGGCGAGCATTTCAGCCATTACCGGGATGGACGTTTTGTCGGCGAGATATTGCCGGCGCAGATCCCCGACATCGACACCCGCGCGGCGCCGGCTACCGGCAAGGTCGGCGATGTTATCTTGATGCATACCTGGGCGATTCACGGCGGCCCGGCCAACAAATCAGACAAGCCGCGTCGCCTGCTGATCACCGATTACACGGCGGCGGACGCCTATCCCTTGACCCCACCCAAGGTGGGCAGTTCCTATTGCGGCGAGGTCGTGCGCGGCAAGCCCAGCCCGACGGCCAGGCTTATCTCCGACATCATCGAGCTGCCGCCGAACTATAGCGACGACTCATTCTTCTCCGTTCAGGGCCAGGAAAGCGCCGCCGGCTGAAGGTGGCTGTCAGCCTTCAGCCAAGAAGTGCTTACTAAGCTGATCGCTGACCGCTGAAAGCCCTTCTTTCTCAGCCCTTCCAGACACCCTCGCGCACCAGGTCGTCCTGGGTCGCCTCGATGGATTCGCGCAGGATACCGACCAGGCTGTCGATCTGCCCACGGGTCAGGATCAAGGGCGGCGACATGACGTTGAGATGGCCGATCGGGCGCACGATGAGCCCGCGTGCCTGGGCGTGTTTGGCAATACGGTTACCGATGGCGACATCGCCGCCGAACAGTTCCTTGGTCTCCTTATTCGCGACATTTTCGACACACATCATGAAGCATTTGCCGCGCACATCGCCGACGATGGCAAGATCGCGAAGCGTATCGAGCTGGCTTTCAAAATAGGGCCCGGTTTCCTGTACATGCTCGCAAATCTTCTCGCGCTCCATGATCTCGATGTTCTTGAGGCCGGTGGCGCAGATGATCGGGTGCCCCGAATAGGTGAAGCCATGGGTGAACAAACCACCCTCGGATTGCGGCACGCTGATGACATCGTAGATTTCATCCGAGAACAAGGTCGCCGACAAAGGCAGATAGCCCGATGAGATGCCCTTGGCGGAGACGATGATGTCCGGGGTCAAATCGAACACCGGCTCGGAGGCGAAGAAATGGCCAAGCCGGCCGAAGCCGGTGACCACTTCGTCGGAGATATAGAGCACCTCGTATTTGCGGCAGACCGCGGCGGTGCGCGCATGGTAGCCCTGCGGCGGCACGATTACCCCGCCCGCGCCCATAATCGGTTCGGCGATGAAGGCCGCGACGTTGTCGGCGCCGAGCTCGTTGATTTTGTCCTCAAGCTCCTGGACCAGGTGATCGCAATATTCCTCGACGGTCATGCCGTCGGGGCGGCGATAGACATAGGGCGACGAGACCCGCTCGACGAGACCGGGCGCCAGATCAAAGCCCTGATGGTCGAAATCGACCCCGGTCAGGGTCATCGCCAGATAGGTCGAGCCGTGATAGCCGTCGATGCGCGAGATGATCTTCTTCTTGGAGGTCTTGCCGAGACGGTTGAAATAATAATGGATCACGCGAATCGCCGTGTCGTTCGACATGGAACCGCCGGTGCCGTAGAAAATATGGTTGATGTTGGCCGGCGCCAGCTCGGCGAGCTTGTAGGCAAGTTCGGCGGCGGGCGGGGTGGTCTGATGGCCGAACGGCGAATAATAGCAAATCTTGCGCGCCTGATCGGCCATGGCCTGGGCCATTTCATCGCGGCCATAGCCGATGTTGACGCACCATAAGCCGCCGATGCCGTCAATAAAGCGGTCGCCGTCCGAGTTGTAGACATAGACGCCTTCGCCCTCGGCTATGACGTCTGAGCCCTCCTTGTGGAAGGTGGAAAAATCGGTCCAGGGATGAATGAAGTGATCCCGGTCTTTGTTCCGGATATCCTCGGTGTCATAGGCCGTGAAATTTGTCTGCTCCATGCTATCCTCCTGGTATCAAAATTGACCGGTTGTCTGGCGCCATGTTGACGGTAAAATTGGAGCGCTGCAATTCTTATTGAGGGGATCACCATGAACGCGGATGTATTTTGGGACGAGTTACGCGACGAAATCCAAAGCCAATCGGTGAGCAATCACCCGCTGTATAAGGAACTGGTTGCGGGCAGCCTGCAACGCGAGACCATCGCCGAGCTTTGCGCGCAATTGAAATACGCCGTTCTCGACGGCATATCGTCTCTCTCGACGATCATTCCCCAGGTCCCCAGGCATATCAAAAAAGAGCTGGCGGCCAACCTGTTCGGCGAACTATGCGGAACGGTTGCCGAGCCGTCTCACTGGGAGCTGGCGATTAAAGCCGGTGCGGCGGCCGGTTTCAGCGAGGAGAATATTGACGCCCGGCCAATCATGGCCGAGACCAAGCTCTATCCCGACACGGTTTCCGTTTTTGCCGCTGAAGGCGGCTGGCTGGAAGCGTTGAGCTATGTCTCCCTCGGTATCGAGGACATGTTCACGGAATTCTGCGATGGGGTCAGCCAGGGCCTGGTCGATCATTACGACTATTCACACGGCGACGCCTTTTACTTCTATGTCCATGTCGGCGCCGACGAGGCCCATGCCCAGACCGGCTGGGACGCGGCCCGGGAATATGCCAAGGACGACGCCCACAGACAGCGCATCCGCCTGGCCTCCCTGGAAGGGCGGAACATGTGGTGGAATATGTATTCGGCGGTCTATGACAAGGGCGAGGGCAAAACCGCGCCGAGGCTTAATCTCGATTGAGAGGGGCTTAGATTAGACCAGACTGTCGCGGAGTTCCTCGAGCCAGGCGAGGTCGTCCTGGGTGCGGTCGATCTCACGGTCGAGCCAGCGCAGGAAATGACCGCCTTCTTCCGCATGGGCGGCGCGCAGGTCAATCAACCTGGCGGCCTCGGATTGGCGCATCTCGATGAGAGACTCGGCCTGATCCCGTTGCTCATCGATCGATAGCAGATGCATAAACCGCAGCTTCAAGGCGATAGCCAGCTTGCTGAAATCGCTCGCCTCGGCCCGCACGGTGGCGCTGAGCAGTTCGTTGAGTTCAACCCGGCCCGCGTCCGTCAGGCGCAGGCTTTCCTCCTCATCATCTTCGATCAGGCCTTCAAGACGCATAAGCTCGATTGACGAGGCCATGACATCGAGTGTAGGTCCCCAGAAACGGGTGGTGAAATGGCGCACTTCGTTGGCCAGAGCGGCATAGCTCTTCGAGCCCTGGCTCAACAGCCCGAGCGCCGACAGGCGTATCGCCTCCTTCGGCATCAATGATTTATCGCGGAACATCTGGGCCAATCCTTAAACCCTTGCGCGGCTTCACTCTATCTCAACAAGCAGACCATAGTGAACATAGGTTTACAAAGCCTTATTTGCAATCAGCCGGCTCGTTATGCCGGCGTTAGACCGCGCAGGCGTTCGCTACGCCGGCGTAGCAGCTCGAGGGTGACCAGCAGCACGATGGCAAACAGCACCAATATCGTGGCCGCCGACAGGATGGTCGGGCTGATTTCCTGACGGATTCCGGACCACATTTGTCGCGGCAGAGTCATCTGATTGCGGCCGCCGATGAACAGCACCACCACCACTTCGTCGAAGGAGGTGATAAAGGCGAACAGGCCGCCGGAGATGACGCCGGGCAGGATCAGCGGCATCTGCACCTTGAAGAAGGCCCGCGTCGGGCCCGAGCCAAGGCTGGCCGCGGCCCGGGTCAGGCTGGTATCGAAACCGACCAGGGTCGCGGTCACGGTGATAACGACGAAGGGCAGGCCGAGCGCCGTATGGGCGAGGATCAGGCCGGTGAAGGTGGCGACCAGCTTGAACTTGGCAAAAAACAGGAACATGCCCGAGGCGACAATGATCAGAGGCACGATCAAGGGCGAAATCATGATCGCCATAATCAATTTCCGATAGGGCATCTCCGGCCGGCTCAAGCCCAGAGCAGCGAGCGTGCCCAGCGTGGTCGCAAGCGTGGTGGCAACGACGGCGATAAACAGGCTGTTTTTGGCGCCGACCACCCATTTATCGCTGCATACGGTGGTTACCAGCGCGTCCGAGCAATCGCCTATCAGCAAGCGATACCAGCGAAGAGAATAGCCTTCCGGGTCAAAAGCCAGCATTTCCGGCGTGAAGATCAGGAATGCGCTTGAGGTGAAGGACAGCGGGATGACGACGATCAGGGGGGCAACCAGGAAAAACAGCACCAGCCCACAGAAGGTCCGGTAGGTGTAATGCCAGACACGCTGGCCGGTCGTCGCATAGGCGGGAAGCGCCATTGTCTTATCCCATCTTCATATTATCGATGCCGACGATCTTGTCGTAGACCCAATAGAGAATCAGAATGCCCGTCAGCAGGATCGTGCCCATGGCCGCCGCCAATCCCCAATTGAGAGAATTCCTCATGTGGTAAGCAACGAGATTGCCGATCAGCTTGCCGTCCTTGCCGCCGACCAGTTCCGGCGTGATGTAATAGCCGATGGCGACGATGAACACGAGCAACACGCCGGCCCCGATGCCGGGCATGGTCAGCGGCATATAGACCCGGATAAAAGCCAGCGTCGGCGAGGCGCCGAGATTCTGCGCGGCCTTCATGAAATTCGGCGATATCCCCTTCATGACGCTATAGATCGGCAGGATCATGAAGGGCAGAAGGATCTGCGTCATGACGATGATCGTGCCGGTAAAGTTATACATCATGGACAACCGGTTATCGTCGTCTAGTATCCCGGACCATACCAAGAGTTCGTTCACTACCCCCTGTTGTTGCAACATTATCATCCAGGCGACGATGCGAACCAGAAGAGACGTCCAGAACGGCATCAGCACGCAAATCATCAGGACGTTGCTGGTGCGCAGCGGCAGGGTAGCCAGCAGATGGGCGGTGGGGTAGCCCAACAGGACGCAGAACCCCGTCACCAAGAAGCTGACCAGCAGGGTGCGCCACCAGAGAAGCACATAGACACTGCGATTCTCTGGCTGGTGAATGACATTCTTGTCCGCGTCGTAGCGGTAATCAATGGCGTTGAGGTAATAGCCAAAAGTGTAGGGATCTATCATGGAGCCCAGGGAATACCAGAAAGTTATATCGCCCCAGCGCTTGTCGACCTTGATCATCGCTTCCTTGTAGGGCGGGCCTTCGAGCTTCTTAAACTTGCGGCCGGATTTCTTGATCAGGCTCCTCCAGCCGGATTTGTCGTAATTCATGCGCGTGCTGCTGCGCCCGAGGGCCAACTTGTGGGCGTTCGTCAGGTCGAGGAACAGGGCCTCGTAAAGGGCCTCGCCGGGAAGCTCCTTGCGGTCCCATTCGTCGTACAGGGCAAAGGTCCGGGGCAGCACTTCGTTGATCTGCTTGTCGTCGATGCTTCTCAACAGCAGATCGCCGATCGGGATAATAAAGACCAGGATGAGGAACAGAAACGGCCCCGCCACCAGCGTGGCCGCGCGTATTTTGTTCCTGCGTAAAGACCTCTGCAGACTGATGCGTAGCAGCGTACCGTCAGCCGCAAGCAGTTCTTCCGAGGTTATCGTCGCCGTTGTCATGACCGCTCAACCCTTGGTCAATCAATAATTGTAGCCGGAAAGGCGGACCGGGCGGTCTTGCCGCCCGGTCCATCACACGGATTGTGCGATTACTTGCTCATCCAAGCGGTGAAGCGCTCGGCTACCTCGTCGCCATTGTCAGCCCACCACACGGGGTCGGCGTACAGTGACCGCGCCGCGATATCAGGCCGGTTCGGCATATGCTCCATGATGTTGGCTTTACCGTCCGGGGTGATGAACCAGGGCTCGCCGGCCACGATGACGTCAAACGCAGACTTGCGCATGGGACCGTAGTTAATGTACTTGGCTTGGCCCGCCTGCTGCTCGGGTGCGGAGGCATGGATCAGGAATTTCAGGGCCTCATCGTAGTTCTCGGACCCCTTGACCATGACCAGCCATTCTTCCTCGATCACCTGCCCGTCCCACATGGTCACAAAAGGCTCGCCTTCGCCGAGGATGGCGGCGCCGATACGACCATTATAGGCCAGCGACATGACGACCTCGCCGCTCTTGACGAACTCGAGCGGCTTGGCGCCCGAGGACCAGAACACGGCATGATCCTTGATGGTGTCGAGTTTGGCGAACGCCCGGTCGATGCCCGCTTCAGTGTCCATCACGCTATAGACGTCCTTGATCGCGACGCCGTCGGCGATCAGGGCCATCTCGATCAGAGCGTTGGCCCAGGTGTGAATGCCGCGCTTGCCGGGGAATTTCACCACGTCAAAGAAATCCTCAATACCCTGCGGCTTGGCGCCGGGGAATTGAGTCTTGTCGTAGAACGGCACATAGGACCAGAAGATCTGTGGAACGACGCAAGCGTTCGGCACATCGACCATGATGTCGTCATCCATCGAGGTGCCGTCCGCCGCCTTGGTGAACATGTCGCGGGGCAATTCTTCGAACAGGCCCTCGTCGCAGCCCACACGGGCTTCGTGGGGCAGCACATCGACGATATCCCACTGGACGCTGCCGGCTTCGACCTGGGCGCGAACTTCGCCGAGACCGCCGTTGTAGTTTTCCCAATTGACCTTGCCGCCGGTCCAGGTGTCGCTATAGGCCTTCTGCTGGCTCGCCGAATAAGCTCCACCCCATGATACGACTGTGATTTCGGCCATGGCGGCGGACGCGCCAAAGGCGAGTGCGCCAACAGCGGTTAACGCTGCAACTTTCATGGATTTCTTCATAGGTTTGATCCTCCGTTAGATAAAATTATGTGGTTTTCCACCACCTTTAGTCGCCCGTGGCTCCGCCACCGGCAAATTCGATGATCGCTACAGTCGATGGCCGGCTCAGCCATCGAGCGCCCGGCAATCCTCGGCCATCCAGCCGAATCTCACCACGGCCCCCTCCTCAAGGGCTGCGTGGCCCGAGGCATTCGGCACCTTGACGATGAAGTCGTCATGGCCGCAGACGGTTGCCCGGGTACGGATATGGTCGCCGAGATAGATCAGCTCTTCGACCCGGCCTTCGAAAACATTGGGGAACTTGCCCTCGGGCGGGTTCACCTCGATGCGCTCGGGCCTGAGCGAAAGGGTCGTGCGCTCCCCGATTTCGTTGACGTTGACGCGCAGCGCCCTGACCTCGCTGCCGTCGTCAAGCTGGATCAGGCATTCGCCGTTTTCGATCTGGCGCACCGAGCCGGTCAGCTTGTTGTTCTCGCCGATAAACTGGGCGACGAAGGAATTCTCGGGTTTTTCATAGAGGTCTTCCGGTCCGGCGAGCTGTTGGATGATGCCGTCGTCGAACACCGCGATGCGGTTCGACATGGTCAGGGCTTCCGACTGATCATGGGTGACGTAAACGATGCTGACCCCGAGGCTTTCGTGGATATGCTTGATCTCGTACTGCATCTGCTCGCGAAGCTGCTTGTCCAGGGCGCCCAGGGGCTCGTCCATGAGTACAAGCTGGGGATCGAAAACCAGGGCGCGGGACACGGCGACGCGCTGCTGCTGGCCACCTGAAAGCTGGCCCGGGCGGCGATCCTCAAAGCCGCCGAGCTGCACCATGTCGAGAGCCCGCCGAACACGGTCTTCGACTTCGCTCTTAGACAGGCCGCGCACTTCAAGCGGGAAGGCGAGGTTTTCGGCCACCGACATATGCGGGAACAGAGCATAGTTCTGGAAAACCATACCGATGCCGCGCTTGTGCGGCGGCACGTTGTTGATCGGCTCATCGTTGAGATAGATTTCGCCGTGGGTTGCAGGCTCGAATCCAGCGAGCATCATCAGGCAGGTCGTCTTACCCGACCCGGATGGCCCCAGCATAGTGAGGAATTCACCGCGCTCTATGTCGAGATTGAGATCCTTGACGACCAGAATCTCGCCATCGTAACTCTTCTGGACTCGAACAAATTTGACGATTGTATCACCGTTCACCAACATCCCTCCCCCAGCAAATCCATGCTGCTTGTGAGGTCTCACCCCAGCGTCTTCTAGGAACGCATCATGGGTTTAGCTTCCCTGTTACTGCACAATAGCAACCGCAAGCGGCTATTGAGTCAACCTTCAATGCGTTAATGGCAATGCGTTAATGGCGCAGCAAGCCCTGTGATGAAGCGGAGGCTACGCGGCGATGGCGCCTTGCCGGGTCAGATCATCGAGGCTGTTGTCGAGCGCCCTTGTCAAACTGTCGAACATAGCGTCGATCTGATCCCTGGTGATAATCAGCGGCGGACAGAAGGCGATGGCGTCGCCAGGCAACGGACGGGTGATCAGGCCATGCCCGGCGCAATATTTTGCCGTCATCGCTCCGACCTTCAGGCCGGCATCGAAAAGCTCGTTCTTCGCCTTGTCGGGCACCAGCTGGACCGCGCCGATCAGTCCGACGCCGCGCGTCTCGCCGACCAGCGGGTGATCGGCAAAGCCATGCAGGCGCTCAAGGAAATGCGGAGACAGGCCGCGGACATGGCCGAGAATATCCCGCTCCTCGTATATTTTCAGGGTCTCCAGGGCAACCGCCGCGGGCACCGGATGGCCCGAATAGGTATAGCCCGTGCCGAACAGGCCGAGCCTGCCGCTTTCCGCCTTGATGGCCTGATAGATATCATCGGAAATCATCGCTCCGGCAATCGGCAGATAGGCCGAAGACAGGGCCTTGGCGACAGTCATCATGTCGGGTTTGATTTTGAAGGTCTCACAGCCGAACATGTTGCCGGTGCGGGCAAAGCCGCAAATCACTTCGTCGGCCACGAACAGCACGTCATATTTGCGCAACACCGCCTGAATTTTCTCGAAATAGCCGGCTGGCGGAACGATTACCCCGCCGGCGCCCTGCACCGGCTCGGCCCAGAAAGCGGCAACGGTGTCGGGGTCCTCTTCGAGTATCAGCTGCTCGAGATTGTCGGCCATGCGGGTGCTGAACGCCTCCTCGCTTTCGCCGTCCTCCTTATAGCGCCAATAATGCGGGCAGTCCGTATAGACAAAATTGGCAATTGGCAGATCGAAGGAGTTCTGCACATAGGGCAGCGCCGTCAAGCTGGAAGCGGCCACGGTCACGCCGTGATAACCCTGTTGGCGCGAGATGATTTTCTTCTTCTTATGGCGCCCCAGGGCGTTGTTGTAATACCACACCATCTTGATCAGGGAATCATTGGCCTCCGAGCCCGAATTGGTGAAAAACACCTTGGATATGGAGGGCGGCGCCAATTCAACCAGCCGCTCAGCCAGCTCGATGACCGGCGGCGTCGTCGCATGGGCGAAGCCGTGGTAATAGGGCAATTCCTGCATCTGCTTGTAGGCCACATCGGCCAGGCGTTTTTCGCTGAACCCAAGGGACGCACACCACAAACCGGCGAGCCCTTCGATATAGCGTTTGCCGTCGTCGTCGATGACATAGACGCCATCACCGCCGGTGATGATCCTGGGACCAATCTCTTCGTGGACCTCGGCGTTGGTATAGGGATGCAGGTGATAGGCGATGTCCCTGGCTTGGGGGGAGTTTGAGCGAATGGCCATGGCTAAATCCTCAGGCAAAATAAAAGCTGATGCAGTGCGTCATGTCAGCGCTAGACATACGTCTAGCGCCGTCTAAAAGTAAACCCTCTCAAGCCCTGCCGGAAAGGGCGGCGGTTATCCAATATCGTCTTTTTGTTCTGACGGAACCGATTGGTCCGGTTTCTCTACCGCCGGACTTTTGTCCTTGAAAGTGCAATTATAGACAATAACCTTGCCCTTAACGCCGCCCACATTGGTCTGAATCTGCGTCGCGACCACCACCTCCTGACGGAAATTGAGGGAAAACAGCCAGCTTTCAGCAGTGAGCGGGTCGGATGCCGAGGTTGAGACGATCACACTGTCCTTGGTCCGTGACATGATGCGTATGGAATTATGCGGCACGTCGGCCAGGATCTTCAGCCTTGGTCCTTTGATCGTCCAGGGAGACCAATCGAAATAGACCGCGGAGTTCTTCGAATAATTGTCATCGTTGAACAGCCATTCGGAAAACCATGATTCGATTTTTAAGGCTTTTTTGTCGCCCTTATACGAATCCGCGTTAGTCAGGGACCGCTACTCTTCGGCATGGCAAGTGATCTTCATGCCGAATTCCAGGTTTGCCGCCATGGCCGGCCCCTGCGCCGCCATGAAAACCAGAAATCCTGCCGCGACGATCGATGAACGCATCATGATTTGCCGCTCCTGAACAGGTTCAACTAAGTCTTTGCAACCCTTCTTGTCGCACCCCCTTATATCACATTCTAGGGAGCCCGGCAGGCGGCTTGCGGTCGCGGAGGTTATCCCCGGCTTATTCATGGCTTTTCCACAAAACGGTCCCCAAAATTCTTTCGTGCAACCGCGATAGACGGTTGATTGCTCGGACATCATCGGGCAGGTTTCTTCGCTGTTGACGAGGGGAGGCCGACAATTATGCCCGATGATGATATCGATATTGAGCGGGCGGCTCAGGATCCGAATTACAGACGCAAAGTGATAGCCCGGTTGAATCGCACGCCTGACAAGTCCGCGACAGCCGTCGATCTATTCGAAATGGCAAGAAATTTAGAGGCGGAATAAGCGCCCTATGAAGACGCCCGAGTCTGTCGCCGACTTAACCGAATTAGGCCGGATTCGCCTGTCAGAGCATTTCTTTATGCGCGATATGCTCTACAGCGAAGTCGCCAACTTCCACGGCCTGCCCAACATGCCTGACGACCCGGACCTCGCAATCGCGAGCGGCAGCCAGCTTTGCGAGCGGGTGCTCGAGCCCCTGCACAGCGCCTTCGGCGGCATCATCGTGCGTAGCGCTTTCCGCTCGGCCATGGTCAATGACTACTGCTATCAGCGCATTTCCCAGAACACGGCGGCCTATTATTGCGGCGACAATACCTACTCCGCAGCGCGGCATATCTGGGATTTGCGCGATGCCGACGGCTACATGGGCGCCACGGCGAGTATCGTCATCCCCTGGTATATCGATCGCTTCGAGGAGAGCGGCGATTTCCGGCCCCTCGCCTGGTGGATATGCGATCATCTGGCCGACTATGCCGAAGTCGCCTTTTTTCCCTGGCTCTGCGCCTTCAACATACGCTGGTATGAAGGACCGTCCGACAAAGCGATAAGATGGAGCGCGCCCGACATGCCTAAATCCAAAATTCTTACCCAGCGCGGCATAGACGGCTTCGACGACGATCACAGCGATCACTATCCCGGCTTCCCGCAAGGCGGCAAGACATGAGAGCGGCGGTTATGGAAGGGGTGCGCGAGCCCCTGGTGGTGCGTGAGCTGCCCGACCCGGAGTGCCCGGTTCATGGCGCCGTGATTCGGGTCGAGGCGAACGGAGTATGCCGCAGCGACTGGCACGGCTGGGTCGGCGATTGGAGCTGGATTGGCCTTGAATTCGAATTCCCCCATGTGCTCGGCCATGAGTTCTGCGGCGTCATTGAGGAAGTCGGGCCCGAGGTCAAGCGC
This sequence comes from Alphaproteobacteria bacterium, assembly GCA_046582565.1. Lineage (GTDB taxonomy): Bacteria > Pseudomonadota > Alphaproteobacteria > JAAXGF01 > JAAXGF01 > JAYGED01. The sequence goes on along the minus strand of JAYGED010000132.1, from coordinate 525 downwards.
TTCAAACGGGGCGATCGGGTCATCGTCCCCTTCAGCCAGGGCGAGGGCTCCTGCGAAATGTGCCAGACCGGCCACTCCAACGTCTGCGAGGACGGCTTCAGCCCGGGCTTCAGCTACTGGGGCGGCTTCGGCCGGCTGTCGGCGACGCCCCACGCCGATGTCAATCTGGTGACCATGCCCGACGACATGAGCTTCATTGAAGGCGCCGGGCTCGGCTGCCGTTACATGACATCTTTTCACGGCGTCGTTAATCAGGCGCGGGTGCGTCCCGGCGAATGGGTCGCGGTGCATGGCTGTGGCGGTATCGGCCTGGCGGCGATACAGATAGCCGCCGCCCTGGGGGCCAATGTCATCGGCGTCGATATCGACCCGGTGAAGCTCGAATTTGCCAAGCGCGTCGGCGCAGTCGAGACCGTGCTCGCGGGCAATGCCGATCCCGCCGAGGCAGTGCGCGAGATCACCAAGGGAGGCTCTCACGTTTCGATCGATGGCCTTGGCATTACCGCGACCTGCCGCAACGCCATC
>JAYGED010000205.1:0-9401 GCA_046582565.1 Alphaproteobacteria bacterium | reverse complement strand
GCTGACCGGGCTGATGCGCCTGCGACAAAGTGCTGAATCAGAGCTTGCTGAATACTTGCCGAAAGCCTGCTTTTGCGTCTCTTGCTAACCATCTGACATTCATATGGAAAATTCCTTATCTATGTCAGCCCCAAATTTTATATAGCTCGCTACTCCCAGACCCGTTCGCGTAAATACGGCACGTCTGCCTGCTCCGGACCGTCGAGTTCGCGGGCGTAGCGGTGGCCCTCGAAGACGGCGGCGGCGATGGTGGCGGGAGCGACGCAGTCGCCGATCGGGGTCAGGGTTTTGATGTCGCCGAGGTCGGAGGCCAGGGATTGATACAGCGAATCCTCAGTGATCCTGCCGGTCACCAGGACTAAAGAGGCGCAATCTAGGCGGCGGCGCCGGTCGGTGAAGACGCAGGCCAGCTCGACCCCGTCCGCTTCGATGGCGGCCAGGTTATGCAGTGGAATAATCGTTATGCCGAGTTCGATCAGCCGGGCCTGGATGCGCTCCTGCTCCAGGGTGTTGTGGCAATAGGCGGAAACATCGGCGTTGGTGGTGACCAGGGTGACGTCGAGGCCGTCGGCGCGCAGCTTTTCGGCGAGCACGCCGCCCAGGTAATAGTCCTCGTCGTCGAACATCACCACCGGCCCCTCGATCGTTGTTCCGGCCATGATGTCGTCGGGGGTGTAGATGGTGCCGGCGCCGGTGATCCCGGCCGGGTTGCCGCGGCCGACACCGTCTTTGCGCCAGCGTGCGCCGGTGGCGATGACCACGTGAGGAGCGCCGAATTCGCGCACCTCCTCGGGCCCCATGAGGCTCTCGCGGTAGATCGAGACATTGGCCATCTGAGATATCTGATAGGCGCGGTAATCGCGCACCCGCGCCCAGGCGGAAAGTCCAGGCAGAGCCGATTCCACAGTGATGCGGCCGCCGATTTCGGTCTTTGCCTCGGCGAGATGAACCTCGTAGCCGCGCATACCCAGGGCGCGCGCCGCCTCGAGGCCCGCCGGGCCGGCCCCGACGATGAGAACCTTGTCGTCGGAGCCCTTGGATTCGATCTGCTCGGGGTGCCAGCCGCGCCGCCATTCCTCGCCGACGGTCGGATTCTGTGTGCAGCGCATAGGCGCGCTCTGATTGTTGATCGAGATGCAGAAATTGCAGCCGATACATTCGCGGATGTCCTCGATGCGCCCCTCGTCGATCTTGTTGGGCAGGAACGGGTCCGCGATGGAGGGCCGTGCCGCGCCGATCAAATCGAGCACGCCGCGCTTGATCTGGCTGACCATGGCGTCGGGTGATGTAAACCGTCCCACCCCGACCACCGGTTTGCTGGTCAGAGACTTGACGAAAGCCACGTAAGATTCCTGATAGCCTTCCTCGGCGAAGCGCGAGGATTCGGAGTCGTTGGACCAGTCGGAGATGTTGACGTCCCACAAATCGGGCAGCTCGGCGAGCATTTCGATGACCTCGCGGCCTTCGCCGTCCTTGCTAATCCCGGCCTCGCCCAGGAGTTCATCCACCGCGAATCGGATGGCCACGCAGCAGCTGTCGCCGATGGCGTCCTTGGTCTCCTCCAGGAGTTCGCGGATCAACCGGACGCGGTTCTCCAGGGAGCCGCCGTATTCGTCGGTCCGGTCGTTATAGCGCCGGGACAGGAAATGCATGGGCAGGGCGATGTTATGGGCGGCATAGACATAGACCACGTCGTAGCCGGCCGCCTTGGCGCGTAGGGCGGCGTCGCGGTGCCAGCGGCGGAAGTTGCGGATGTCGGTCTTGTCCATGGCCTTTGTGTGCATGGGCTTGCCGTAGAATTGCGGCCGCGACGACGGCCCCAGCGGCGCTATGCGGCTGTAGAGATTATCCGCCGACATACCGTGATGGGCGAGCTCGACCCCGGCCAGGGAGCCGTGCTTCTTGACCGCCTCGGCGATCACCGCCATGGCTTTGATGTCGCGATCCTCGAACAGCACCGCGTCTGGATACGAGCCCGTCTCACTGCTCATGTGGAACATGCACTCTTCGGTGCAGACGACGCCCCAGCCGCCCTCCGCCTTGGCGCCGCGCATGGCCGCCTGGGTCTCGGTATACTGGCTGCCCATGCCGCAGCAATGGGGCACCTGGTAGAAGCGGTTGCGGCTGGTGACAGGGCCGAGTTGCACCGGCTCGAAGAGAATGTCGTAGCGATCGTCGCGGGCCATGTGGTCCTCGTGTGTGAGTTTATTGGTTGGCTTATTCTCCTTGCGTTATGCAGACTGTCAACGGTAGCGATAGTCAGGAACCTAAAAATCTTCTCAGGGAAATCATTATGAGCATCACCCGATACGGAACCAATGACCGCATGAGCCAGGCGGTCGTTCACGGCGACACGGTTTATCTCTCCGGCCAGGTCGCCGATGACACGTCGCAAGGCGTGGCCGGACAAACCGCCCAGATACTGGCCAAGATCGACGCCCGGCTCGCCGAAGCCGGCAGCGACAAGTCGAAGCTGTTGACCGCCAGCCTGTGGATAACCGACATGCGTTATTTCAATGAAATGAACAAAGTCTGGGACGCCTGGATATCAACCGGCAACGCGCCGTGCCGGGCCTGTGTTGAATCGACCCTCGCGGCGCCTCAGTATCAGGTTGAGATCATGGTGATTGCAGCGCTTTGATGAGAGCGTCGGATGTTGCGACGGCGCCAAATACGCCGTCGTCGCTTCGCATCATCGCCATTGAGCGCTCGTGGGATTCCCGGCTGGATGCGCCACAGCAATCCTCGAGCACCAGACAATCATAGCCGCGGTCCAGCGCCTCACGCAGATTTGAGTGGATGCAGCAGTTGGTGGTGACCCCGGCAATCACCAGATTGGCAATACCGCGCGCGCGCAGGTCGTCATGTATATTGGTTGAGCCGAAGGCGCCGTAGGCGTTTTTGTCAAACACCGCTTCGCCATCCAGGGGTGCGAGTTCGGGGATTATGTCCCAGCAAGCCTCGCCCTGGATCAGGCTGCGGCCCAGCGGCCCCTCATCGCCGGGGATCAGGCTTGTGCCGTGGATGCCGCGATAGCGCCGGTGGGGCTGAACGTCCGAGAGGTCAGGCCGGAAAGTCTCACGGGTATGGATCACGGAGTAACCACCATCCCGCATGGCGGCGAGGACCCGGCTGATCGGATCGATTGGCGAGCGCAGGGGGGCTAAATCGACGCCCATGCGATCCATGTAGCCATCGGGAGCGCAGAAATCGATCTGCATATCGATCACCATCAGCGCACAGTTTTGCGGCTCAAATCCGCCGTTCAGGGGGAAGTCGTAAGGGGCCGACTCAATTTTCATGGATCTCGCACCGTCTCGGCCTCCAAGTATTAATTAAGGTTAACGAGCTGCTTTTGAGTCTATTAACGAATGATTCGCAAAGCAAATGACGGCCGTATTGTTCGTGATCAAACATGGTTAAGATGTAGGGTTGCTACTTTAAATACAAACTAACATATAAATTATCCAACCATAGAAATATGATTAAACATTCTTAATTTTGAAATTCATAATTAAAATTTATTTTATATAAGGCTTACTGTATTAATTTCATGATAGATTTAGGGGCTGACATAGATAAGCTCGAAGTAATCACATTTTGGCCCATTGCGTTAGAACCTTCAACAGATTGGCTGTAGGCCGGTAGTTGAAGCGCCACTCACATTCCTTGAGATAGAGATGGAAGTGGAGCTTGGGGATCGGCAGGGTAATGGCGCCGGCTCGGGTCTCCCAGGCCCGCTCGCGATAGCCGTTGCGGTGGTTGGAACGCTCTGCGTTACGCTCGCCGTGGCCGGCGCCGCAAAGCCCATCCACCTCCAGCGCCATCAGACGGTCGGCGGCAAAAGCGATCATCTCGCGTAAGAAATCTGCATCAGGGGTCTTTTCAATCAGCGCCTCAAGCGCAATCCTGTCAGTGGTCATCGTGTCGTCTCCTTCATCGGGTTATGGTCTCGATAACCTCAACCTAACGAAGATCGACGCGATGGCCACTGGCGTCCGCCCTCCGGTCGCTCAACGCGACCTACAGGCAGACACCAGTGGATGCGCTCTTACACCAACCCTCGGGACGTAACCGCGGAGTAATGAACTAAACCACACGAATTAAAGCGGCAGATTGGGTCATCGCCTGGGACGACCAGGCGGAAAGCCACATATTCCTGCGCCATGCCGACGTTGTTTTCGCCGGAGATTCCATCGTCTATGTGGGGGCTGGCCACACGGGGGCGGGCCACACGGGCGATGTCGATGTGGAAATCGACGGCAGCGGGCTCATGGTGATGCCCGGCCTGGTCAATGTTCACTCCCATGCCGGCGGCGAACCCATGAGCAAGGGCCTGTCCGAAGAAACCGGTAGCCCGTTGCTCCACAACACCGGCCTGATCGAATATATGCCCCTGGTGCGCGGCGATCAGGAGAGCAGCAACGCGGCCCTGGAATTCGCTCTCTGTGAATTGTTGAAAGCGGCTGCACCACGCTCTGCGATCTGTCAGGCGCCCGCGAGGGCTGGCTCGATATATTGGCGACGAGCGGCATTCGCGCCTATGCGGCGCCCATGTTCCGCTCCGCCCACTGGTATACCCCCAACGGCCATGAGCTTTGCTACGAATGGAGCGAGGATGGCGGCAGCAGCGCTTTCGCCGAGGCCCTTGCGGTGGTCGATGCCGCCGAAGCGCACCCAAGCGGACGCCTCAAGGGCATGGTCTCGCCGTCGCAGATCGACACCTGCACGCCCGAGCTGTTGCAGAACAGCGCCGCCGCCGCCCGTGAGCGCGGCCTGCCCTGGACCCTGCATGCCTCGCAAAGCGTTGTCGAATTTCGCGAGATGGTGCGACGCCACGGCAAGACGCCGATAGAGTGGCTCGGCGATCTCGGCCTGTTGGGGCCCGACAAGATTATCGCCCACGCCATCTTTCTCGACCATCATCCCTGGCTCAATTGGCCGCGGTGGAGCGACCTCGACCGGCTCGGCGATGCCGGCGCCGCCATCGCCCATTGCCCGAATAATTTCGTCCGCCGGGGCATTCTGCTGCAGGATTTCGCATCTTATCGCGACGCCGGGGTAACCATCGGCATCGGCACGGACAGCTTTCCCCACAACATCATCGACGAGATGCGCTGGGCGCTGACCATGGCTAAGGTGGCGACCGCCGATGTGCATTCCATCGGTGCCGGCGATGTGCTCGAGGCGGCGGCGGTCGGCGGCGCCAGCGCCTTGGGCCGTGACGATCTCGGCCGCCTGGCGCCCGGCGCCAAGGCCGATCTGCTGCTGGTCGATCTCGACCATCCTACCATGCAGCCTCTGCGCGATCCGTTGCGCAATCTGATTTTCTCGGCGCTTGAGCGGCCGGTACGCGACGTCTATGTAGACGGCAATCTGGTGGTAAATGACGGCGAAGTGCTGACCCTCTATCATCACGATGCGGCCCGGCGTCTGAATGCCGGACAGAAAAGGGCGCTCGAAGGTATCGCGGAGCGTGACTGGGCTGGGCGTAGCGCCGATGAAGCCTTTCCATTATCTCTTGAAGTAAGGTCGGACCATGACTGAAAAACCCACTGTTCTTGTAACCCGCAAGCTGCCCGAGGCCGTCGAGGCTCGCCTGGCGAGCGACTACAACGCACAGTTCAACCCAAGCGATGAAACCTATGCCAGTGACGAGCTGATTAAGCGCGCCGAAGGCTGCCTTGCCATCATCCCTTGCCATACGGACGCCCTGACCGCCGATGTGATTGCCCGTTTGCCCGACAGCGTGAAGGCTATCTGCAATTTCTCGGTGGGCTACAATCATGTCGATGTGGATGCCGCTCTGGCGCGCGGCCTCATCGTCACCAACACGCCCGACGTGTTGAGCGATGCGACCGCCGAGATCGCCATGCTCTGTATGCTCGGCGCGGCGCGGCGGGTGACGGAGAACATCCGCCTGGTGCGCGAGAGTGAATGGCGGGACTGGAGTCCGACCTTCATGCTCGGCGCGCAATTGAGCGGTAAGCGTCTCGGCATCATCGGCATGGGCCGGGTCGGCCAGGTCACGGCCCGGCGCGCCCGGGGGTTCGACATGAGCATCCATTATTACAACCGTAGCCCTCTGGTCGCCGAAATCGAGCAGGGCGCGACCTATCACGACAGCCTGGAGTCCCTGCTGCCTGTTTGCGATTATCTGTCGATCCATTGCCCGGCAACGCGTGAATCCGAGGGCCTTCTCAATGCCGAACGCATTGCCCTCCTGCCGGACGGCGCGGTGGTGGTGAATACCGCGCGGGGACCGATTGTCGACGATGAGGCGCTGATCGCAGCCTTGCGCTCAGGCAAGCTGTTCGCCGCCGGCCTCGATGTTTTCAACAACGAACCCGACATTCACCCCGCCTATCGCGAGTTGGATAATGTTTTTGCGCTTCCCCATATCGGCAGCGCCACGCGGGAAACGCGCGACGCCATGGGTTTTCGCGCCCTGGACAATCTCGACGCCATTGTCGCGGGTCGGGAACCGGGGGATCGGGTGGCGTAAACGTCGCGGCATAAACGAAAACGTGATCACAAGCAGTCTAGAATTGGGCGAAAGTAGTTGCGAGTTAGGGGAAAATAGTTAAATCTGACGGCCTTCACTGATCGGTATTAAACCGACCAGCGTACGAGTATAAACGAAACTTCTGTAATCCACAGGGAGATCACTCGATGAGTAAGGACAAGCTAGACACCAAAAAGACAAAAAGCCGTCGCCGGTTCTTAAAGGGCGCTGGTGTTGCGACCGCTGGCGCCGCTGCCGCTATCGCATTTCCCAACGTCGCCACTGCAGCACCGACGGTGCTTAAGGTTCAGGCAGCCTGGGGCGGCGGCATCTTCCTTGAAGATGCCAAAAACTACGTGAAGCGTGTCAACGAGATGGCCGGCAAGGGCATGAAGATCGAACTAATGTCGGTTAACTCGGTGGTCAAGACCAGCCAGATGCAGGATGCGGTACACCGCGGCGTTCTTGACGGCGCGCATTATGTGCCTGCCTACTGGTATTCCAAGTCGCCGGCGGCGTCCCTGTTCGGCACCGGCCCCTGCTTCGGCTGGTCGGCGATGGAAATGCTCGGCTGGATCCACTACGGCGGCGGCAAGGACCTGTTCAATGAGTTGATGGGGACCCTTGGCCTTAACCTGGTGAGCTTCTTCAACAGCGCCATGCCGGCACAGCCGCTTGGCTGGTTCAAGGAGGAGATCAAGTCCTCGGCCCAGATGCAGGGCCTGAAGTATCGCACCGTTGGCCTGGCGGCTGACGTTATGAATGAAATGGGCCTGTCGGTCGTACAATTGCAGGGTGGCGAAATCCAGCCGGCTATGAAGAGCGGCCTGATCGACGCTGCTGAGTTCAACAACCCGACTTCCGACAGCGACTTCGGTATGCAGGACGTCTCCAAGCATTATCACCTGGCCAGTTTCCACCAGTCCCAGGAATGCTTCGAGGTCACCTTCAACAAGAAGAAGTTCGATGCCTTGTCGGACGAACAACAGAAGATACTCGAGTATGCCTCTGAGGCCGAAAACTCGAACTTCTACTGGTACAGCACGCTTCGTTATGCCGATGACCTAGTCAAGCTCCAGGAGAAGCATGGAGTCAACGTCTACCGCACACCTGATTCCATCATGTCGGATCAGTTGAAGGCGTGGGATGTGGTTGTCGACCGGATTTCGGCTGAGGATCCGTTCTTCGCCAAGGTGGTGAAATCGCAGAAGGCCTATGCCAAGAAGGTGATGAACTACCTGCTTCTGAATGCGCCGGATTACGGCTTGGCTTACAAGCACTACTTCGGTTAGACCGATCTGTTGTTTCTGCGAAAGCGATTCGCATAAATGACTGGTTCTGAGGGACAGCCGCAAGGCTGTCCCTCTAACTTCCGGCCCTCTATCTAACATCTTACTCGAACCCTCAAGGCGGGAGACCTGGCCGTGGTACCCTTAATTCACGCTATTGAACAGCTCAGCATCTGGGTCGGGCGTGCCTTCGGTTGGTGCATTCTGATTCTAACCCTTTCCGTCGCCTATGAAGTGTTCGTGCGATACGTCCTCAACGCGCCTACCTTATGGGCTTTCGACATGATGGTGCAGATGTACGGGGCGCTGTTCCTCATGGCCGGGCCTTATGCCCTTGCCCAGGACACCCACGTCCGCGCGGACGTAATTTACCGCTTCCTGCCGGCCCGCTGGCAGGCCCGCCTTGATTTGCTTTTATACATCGTCTTCTTTTTCCCGGGCATGGCCGCCCTGGTCTGGTACGGCTGGGAAATTGCCATGGACTCATGGGGCTATAAGGAAGTCAGTTGGAACAGTCCGGCCCGCATTCAGATTTATTTCTTCAAGACCCTGATCCCGCTGGCCGGGGGTTTGTTCATCATTCAGGGCTTTGCGGAATGCATGCGGTGCTACCTGGCGATGAAGACCAATAAATGGCTGCCGCGCCTGGAGGATGCCCGGGAAACGGAAGATATTTTGGAGGGCCAGGCGACTGGACTTGAAACCTAATAACCCTCTTTTCCTAACTTTATCTGGTATGACGGAGCACACTTAAGGATGACGAACCCCGAAATAGCGATAATGATGTTGTCGCTTTTTATCTTGGTGATATTGCTGGGGTTCCCGGTTGCCTTCACGCTGCTCGCCATGGGCACTGGCTTCGGCTACTACGCCTATTACACGCCCGGCAGCATCGAGACGTTTACCGATATTTTCGACAACACGATTTTCTATCTGCTGAACCAGAATACCTATTCGGTGATGGAGAACGACACACTGGTGGCGATCCCACTGTTCCTGTTCATGGGCTATGTGGTGGAACGCGCCAATATCATCGACCGGCTGTTTTATTCGCTGTACATGGCGGCGCGAAACCTGCCCGGGTCACTGGCAATTGCGGCGTTGCTAACCTGTACGATTTTTTCGACAGCTTCTGGTATTGTCGGGGCGGTGGTGACGCTGATGGGTCTGCTGGCCTATCCGGCGATGGCCAATGCCAACTATGACAAATCTTTTGCCGCCGGGGTAATCTGCGCGGGCGGGACGCTGGGTATTTTGATCCCACCTTCGATCATGCTGATCGTTTATGCTGCAATCGCCGAACTGTCGCCCTTGCGCCTTTATGCGGCAGCGATCTTTCCGGGTCTTATTCTGGCAGGGCTCTACGTCGTCTATGTGATTGTTCGAGTAAAGATAAACCCGTCGCTGGCTCCGAAACCCTCGGAAGAGGACATCCCACCCAAAGCCAAGATTTATCGGGATTTGCTGGTTTCGTTTGTGCCGCTGACAGTGCTGATCATGCTGGTACTTGGGTCCATCCTGGGCGGTCTGGCCACGCCGGGCGAAGCGGCGGCAATGGGTGCGCTGGGTGGTCTGGTACTGGCGGTGATCTATCGTTCCCTAACCTG
>JAYGED010000016.1:0-30012 GCA_046582565.1 Alphaproteobacteria bacterium | reverse complement strand
CGGGCAAAAGGTCACGGTCACGGGAACGCCGCCGACCACGTCATTGACAATTTCATGCCACATCAAGACCTGCAGGGGATAGGCGCGAAAATCGTCGCCCACATTGAGCCCGATGACCGGCTCGATATCTTCCAGCACGGCGTCCTCGATGGCGACGAAGCTGGGGTCGTCGATCGAGGGAATGCCATCCTTGGGCGGCCCGCCCGAGAAGATTTCGGCGAGATCGATCGAGGTGATGGTGAAATCGGTCTTGGGCCACTCATACTGCCAGCGGTCGCCGGGCGCCGCCGGAGCATCCGACGCATAAAGGCCGATGATCAGCAGCACGAGAACGAGATACAGTCGAGGCAAGGCCATGGCAAACCCGGTTGCAGTTGTCTGAGCCATTACTGTGAGCGACCAGGGCAACACAAGCAATTCAAGCCTGCGTGAGTTCGTCGTTAGGAGACTGGAGCGGATAAATTTAGGGTTCCCTAGAATTGCGAATTCAAGGCTCAGTCCGGTTGTTCTCATGCGCTTCGAAATACGATCTGAGAACGGCATTCATCCGGGTTTGATAGCCTCGACCCCCGGCCTTGAACCATCGTACAACGTCTCGGTCAAACCGCACCGTGAGGCGTTCTTTTGGGCTTTGAGGAAGAACCACTCTTGCAGTTTTCCAGAAGTCCGCATCCATGGGGATGCCTGCGGGAGCATCTTCGCGGGTCCGGTCTTCCATTGACACCACATCATCCAAAGATACGGTTTTTATATTCTTCATGCTCATTTCTTCCTGCTTTCCACGCCGAGATAATCCGGCGGTTTTCTCCACGTCGTGTGGTAATAACAACCATGTAATTGTCCTGCCAATGCCCGATGGCGATCCATCTGTCCTCACCGTAATCTTCACGGTCATCAAGACGTTCCAGGATGGGATTGGAGAAGATTTTCACGGCCCGGACAAAATCCACACCGTGTTTTTGAAGGTTGCTTTCGCGCTTGTTCTCATCCCATTCAAACAGCATATTAAAATAGTATGTACAAGTGTACATATAATCAATGGAAATGTCAAATTTGTACTCATTGTTCCGTGGTTCGTCATGGTTAAGGAATAGGACAAACACGGTTGAACCGAACGCAAAATGCGCCCTCTGTGCGAAATATGCTAAGTTGCGCGCCCAAGCGGAATAGGAAGATTGAGAGAGATGATAGTGCGTTATAGCCGAGAGGAAATGGTCGCTCTGTGGGCTGCGGAGGAACGGTTTCGTATCTGGTTCGAAATCGAGGCCCACGCCGCCGATGCCCTGGCTGACCTCGGCGTTATACCGCCCGAGGCGGCGGCGGCGATCTGGAAGAGAGGCAAGCCCGCCATGGCGGCGGTCGATATCGACGCCATCGACGCCATAGAGCGAGTCGTTCATCACGATGTCATCGCATATCTCACCTGGCTGTCGGAAAAGATCGGCCCCGAGGCGCGCTATCTGCACCAGGGCATGACCTCGTCGGACGTTTTGGATACCTGCCTTGCCGTGCAGCTCAGCCGCGCCGCCGATATTCTGCTCGCCGACATGGACGCCCTGCTCGCGGTGCTTGAGCGCCGGGCCGTGGAGCATAAGCTCACCATTTGTGTCGGTCGCAGCCATGCCATTCACGCCGAGCCGACGACCTTCGGCGTCAAGCTGGCTGGCCATTACGCCGCCTTTAAACGGGGCCGTGACCGGTTGCTGACGGCGCGGGTGGAAATCGCTACCTGCGCCATATCAGGCGCGGTGGGCACCTTCGCCAATGTGGATCCCGCGGTCGAGGCCCATGTGGCGGAAAAGCTTGGTCTCGCCGTCGAGCCGGTCTCGACCCAGGTCATACCCCGCGATCGCCATGCGGCTTTTTTCGCCACCCTCGGCGTGATCGCCGCCTCGATTGAGAACCTGGCCATCGAGATACGCCATCTGCAACGCAGTGAAGTGCGCGAGGCCGAGGAGTATTTCTCAGCCGGCCAGAAGGGCTCGTCGGCCATGCCCCATAAGCGCAACCCGATATTGACGGAGAACCTGACCGGTCTCGCCCGGTTGGTGCGGTCCGCCGTGACGCCGGCGCTTGAGAACGTCGCCCTGTGGCATGAGCGCGATATCTCGCATTCATCCGTGGAGCGCATGATCGGCCCGGATGCGACGGTGACCCTCGATTTCGCGCTTCATCGCCTGACCGGCGTTATCGATAAGCTGGTGGTTCACCCCGAGGCCATGGCGGCCAATCTCGAACGGCTCGGCGGCCTGGTCTATTCCCAGCGCGTGTTGCTCGCCCTGACCCAGGCGGGTCTATCGCGCGAGGCGGCCTATGCGGCGGTTCAGCGCAATGCCATGGCGGTGTGGGAAGAGGGTGGAGCTTTCCTCGACCGACTTAACGCCGATCCCGAGGTGAGCGGCACCCTGAACGGCACCGATCTGGCCGCGCTGTTCGACCCGGCCTATCACACCCGTCATGTGGATGTGATCTTCGAGCGGGTGTTCGGCAGCAAGTAGAAGCTATCAGCTATCAGCTATCAGCTATCAGCTATCAGCTATCAGCTATCAGCTATCAGCTATCAGCTATCAGCTATCAGCTATCAGCTATCAGCTTAGGATTCTTACTTGCTGAAAGCTGATGGCTGACAGCTTCTCACTTCTCACTATTCGTTTTTGACCTGCTCGCGGGCGACGTCCATCAGCCGGTCCATTTCCTTACGCAGCTTGCTCGAAGATACGTCGGTGCCCTTTTTGGTGAAGTCCCCGAGCACTTTCTCGAGGACATCCTCATCGCCGGGTCGGTCGAAGTCGGAAATCACGACGTCCTTGGCATAGGCTTCCGCAGCTTCGCCTGAAAGGCCCATCTGCTCCGCGGCCCAGAGGCCGAGCAGCTTGTTGCGCCGTGAATTGGCCTTGAATTCCAACTCTTGATCATGTTGGAAGCGGTTTTCCGCGTCCTGTTTTCGCTTTTTGAAACCCGACATCGGCTTTGCCCTTTTAATTCGCTGTGTGCTGTTGAGTCATTATATAGCGCTCAAAGACTTTCATGGGTATGGATAATCTATGTGTACCATTGTTCTCTTGCGATCGCCCGGCCAGGCATGGCCTTTGCTGGTTGCCGCCAATCGCGACGAAATGCTGACGCGCGAAGCGCTGCCGCCCGGCCGCCATTGGCCGGACCAGCCCGATGTGGTTGCCGGCCGGGACCTTGTCGCCGGGGGAACTTGGCTCGGCCTCAACGATCAGGGGCTGATCGCCGCCATATCGAACCGCCGGGGATCGCTCGGGCCGACGCCCGGCCTGCGCAGCCGGGGCGAGTTACCGCTCATGGCCCTGGCGCATGGCAGCGCGGCGAGCGCGGCGGAAGGTTTGGCGGCTCTGGACGCCGGGCTGTACCGCCCGTTCAACCTGGTCCTCGCCGATCGCTGTGAGGCTTATCTGCTCTGCAACCGGGAAGGTGCTGCGACCATCGAGAGCAGCACCGTCCCCACCGGTCTGTCCATGCTGACCGCGGCTGAACTGGATGACCAGACATCTCCGCGCATCCGCCATTACCTGCCGCAGTTCCAGCGCGCCACGCCGCCCGCGCCCGATAGCGGTGATTGGGCCGAATGGCAGGCCTTGCTGGCGAGCCATCAAGGCCCCGATTCCAATGACTCCAACAGCGCCATGAATGTTTCGGTGATGGATGGGTTTGGCACTGTGTCGAGTTCTCTCATCGCCGTGCCCGACGCCCCAAACTCGCATCCCGTCTGGCTTTTCGCCGACGGCAGGCCCGACGAGGCACCTTACCGGACGGTTGATCTCGGTGATTGATCCTTCACTCGAGAATGAAACTTTTCATGCCGTCAAAGAGCTCGTCCCACGCCGGTTCATGGTCAAGAATTACGTGATTGTTGCTTTCCAGCATCAAAAATTCTGAATTTTTGATGCCGGCTGCGAGTGTGCGGCCTTCATCGAGCGGATGCACACCGTCGTTGCGGGCATGAATGACGAGTGTTGGCATTGAAACATTTTCCAACAGGCCTGTTACGTCGAAACTATCGATAGCCTTGCGAATGTCCGCCGCGTTTTCAGGTGTTGTCGTCTGCCGCTGCAACGCCGCCAGAGACTCAATCTGCTCTGTCGTCCCATCCGGGATGTACATGGAGGAAAAGGCTTTCAGGAAAGGGCTGCCCGCCTTGCCCCAACCATAACGAATCAGCGTTAAAAGTGCCTCGCCCTGTTCTCTTTCTTCGAGTGAACCTCTGACCAATCGCCCAAGCGCATAGCCGCCATGTAAAATCAGATGGCTGACGCGCTCCGGATTGCGAATTGCATAGGCGATCGAAATCGGAGCGCCTTGGGAGATTCCATACAAGGCAAATTTCTCCAAACCCGCCGCCTCTACGACCGCCTCCAGGTCTTCGACGAAATGGTCTAAATCAAATGTCGCAACCGACCAGTCTGAGAGACCATTGCCTCGTTGGTCATAACGCGTGACCTGAAAATTACTGCCGAGTTCATCGAGAAAGGGCCGCCAGACCGGACTGTGCCAGTCGTGCTCCAGATGGGTAAGCCAGCCCGGCCCTGACTAACGGATACCCGCTTCCCGTCGTTGCAAAGGCAATCTGCGTACCATCTGGAGAGGCACAGAATTTTACTTTCTGACGATGTTTAGAAGTATGGGGATCAACTTGAGCTTGATTTTCAGCCTCAAGTTCGATCACGAACTGAAACCCTCGCTTTGGAACTGTCCGGATAACGGATTGCGCTTCGCCGGTGTCACCCACCGCTGATCGCGCAGCGCTAATTCGGCTGCTAAGCGTCGCATCCGAAACGATGCGTCCACCCCACACCGCATCAATCAGGTCATCCTTTGAGACAACCCGTTCGCGGTTTTCAATGAGATATTTGAGAACATCGAAGACCTGGGGTTCCACGGAAACCTCTTGGTCTGCGCGCTTAAGCTCATATTTCATCGGGTCGAGTACATACTCGCCAAACCGATACACCATCGCCACACACCCCAAACCCCAAAAATCATGAATTTCTCAAGGTTAAATAAAGGTTTCCTTCAAGCGGGAATTATTTTGAACATCTAACCTTCCTCTGTCACCCGGAAATGGAGGAAGCAATATGTTCGATACTACTGAGATTCGCAGGCTCGCCAATGGTTCCATCGATGTGGAACATTACTCAAAGCTAGGTAAAAACCTTCATGGGACGGCCATTTATGATGCTTGCGTGGCGGTTATCATGCGTCTGCTGAAATCTCCGACAAAAGATAACGGCGCGTTCGAAATCATCCCCGCAGAGTAATTTCCAACCGCGGCTCTGCCATACGGCTTGTACGATTGTTTTCACAACACATATGACTTATGTTTCGGTTCCGAAAAACGGGCTCGTTATCGATTGCGGGTCCAGCGCCCCCGAGGGGGCTTCTTTATTCCAGGATATAAGACCATGGCGCGGCGCAAGAAAGTTTACGAGGGCAAAGCGAAAATGCTTTACGAGGGGCCCGAACCCGGCACCCTTGTCCAGTATTTCAAGGATGACACCAGCCGCGATGGCGATGGCAAGCAGACCACCATCGCGGGCAAGGGGGTGCTGAACAACCGCATCTCCGAATATATCATGACGCGGCTCAATGAGATCGGCATCCCGACTCACTTCATGCGCCGGCTCAACATGCGCGAGCAGCTCGTGAAAGAGGTCGATATCATTCCCCTCGAGCTGGTGGTGCGCAACGTCGCCGCGGGCGGCTTTGCCCAGCGATTGAATATCGCCGAGGGCACCACCCTGCCGCGCTCGATCATCGAATACCGCTTTAAGGGCGGCGATCAGGGCAAGCAGATGGTGTCGGAAGAGCATATCACCGCCTTCGGTTGGGCCTCGCCCCAGGACCTCGACGACATGATGTCCCTGTCGCTCAGGACCAACGATTTTCTCAACGGCCTGTTCTTCGGCGTCGGCATCCGCCTGGTCGATTTCCGGCTCGAATTCGGCAGGCTCTATCTCGATGAGGAAGTCCTGCTCGTCATCGCCGATGAAATCAGCCCCGACAATTGCCGGCTGTGGGACAGCACGACCGGTGAGAAACTGGATAAGGACCGCTTCATCTGTGATCTCGGCAATGTCGAGCAGGGCTATCAGGAAGTTGCCCGCCGCCTCGGAATCCTGCCGGAATCCGGCCCGGCCGATTTAAAAGGCCCCAAGGTGATGCAGTGAAGGCGCGGGTGCATGTCACACTGAAGTCCGGCGTGCTCGACCCCCAGGGCAAGGCTATCGCCCAGGCTCTCGGGCGGCTCGGCTTCGACGGCGTGGCTGACGTGCGCCAGGGCAAATTTATCGAAATCGAACTCGCCGAGGCCGACCGGGCCAAGGCCCGCGAGACCGTCGACGCCATGTGCGCCAAGCTGCTCGCCAACACGGTGATCGAGGATTACGCTATCGAGCTTGTCGAGTAGGGCAACCGGCCGAGTCGATCATCGCCAAGTCGAACATCGTTCGGTTAGGGTGCGGCGTTCTTAATCTCAATCTCTACAATCCGGATGAACGTCTTGCCGACGTTGCGCAAGCTATGGGTCTGCGACGGCAGCCATAGGGTCTGCCCCGCAGTGATGTTGATGCGCATTGCCTCGCCGTCCGGCACGAGTTCCAGGGTGCCGTCATCGAGCAGACGTCCGGGCGTTATTTCCAGGGTTCCTCCGGACTCCACATAGATCACACGGCCGGGATATTTATGGCTGTGGAGCGGTGATGCGGAGCCGGGCTCATAGCGCACCTCAACAGCCAGAACCTCCGCATTCTCCAGCAGGACAACACGCCGGTAGAGAGGCTCATCCGCGGCGCCCCATGCCGGGGACAGGATCGCCAAAATCATCGCCGGGCCCGCCAAGAGAGCAGCAACATGCTTGCGGCGGAACCCGGACCATAGATTTGTCTTAACAGATTGATTCATAACGTTACTTTCTCTGTTCCGCGTAACATTGCGCCCTATATTGCCGCGCTGTTCCAGGCACCGGCATAGGCGAACGCATCGACCGGCCGCCGCTGGCGCGCCGAGGGACTGTCTAGCGTTGGCTCGACGAGGCGGTGGCCGACGGCAATAGCGGCGACCGGCTCAAACTCTTCTGGGATCGCGAAAGTGTCGCGCGCTTTGTCGCTGTCGAAACCGGCCATGAAATGGACCGCGAGGCCCATGTCCGTTGCCTGCAGAGCCAGCGTGGCGGAGGCGAGACCCACATCGTGCAAGGCGTGCCGGTTCGGCTTGCCGTTTTTCGCGAAGCTCAACGAGGCTACGGACAGCATGAGTACGGGAACCTTGCCGGCCCATTCCTGATTGGCGGGGGCCAGGCAATCGAGCAGGCGCTTGAAATCTTCAGGCTTGTCCCTGGTCGCGATGATGAACCGCCAGGGCTGTTCGTTAAAAGACGACGGCGCCCAGCGAGCCGCCTCGAGCAGAGACGCTATGTCGCTGGGGTCGACCGGCTTGTCGGAAAGGCATAGGGTGACCAGCGCCGCTCAATGAGTGAATGAACCGGATGGTCGAGGGCCGCGAGATTTTCCATAACTCTATCCTTACCCGAGTTTATTGATTTCAAAATTCGTGGCCGATCCGCGCATCGATAGAATAGGCGCCGCTGCCGCGCAGCACGAAACCGAGCGCTAGCAATCCCCACATCAGGGGATACTCGTATCCGCCGTCCGTCCAGAAGAAACCGTTGCCGAGATGGACTTGAAATAGCGCCACGGTCATCAGGATGGCGATCGCGGCAGCGACGGGCCGCGTCAGAAAACCGATGGCGAGAAACAACCCGCCGAAGAACTCGACGCTGCCGACCAGGACCGCCCAGAAGATCCCCGGCTCAAGGCCGAGGTTGCCAGCGAAAAATCCGGCGGTGCCCTCCAGGCCATAACCGCCGAACCAGCCGAACAGCTTTTGCGCGCCATGGGGCATCAAGAGGAGGCCGACGGTGGCGCGCATAAGCGGTTCGGAAAACCGCGTAAGGCCTTGATACAGAGGCGCGAACGCCGGGACGATAGGGTCGATGGTTTCAGTGGTGCTGGTCATGGTTTCTGCTCCGGTGAAGTGCGGGATGAATTTGCTGTAACCGAACATATGGGCTCATTTATTGTTTTGATAATCTTTAGAAATAGAATATTATTGTTTCTAATAACGAAACAATGAGTGATGTCATGGATCGATTTACCAGCATGGAAGTTTTCGCGCGTGTCGCCGAGGTGAAGGGTTTTTCGGAAGCCGCGCGCCGGCTCGGGCAATCCAAGTCATCGGTCAGCAAGCATGTCTCGGCGCTTGAGAACCATCTCGGGGTACGTCTGCTCAACCGCACCACGCGGAGGCTCAGTCTCACCGAGGCCGGCGTCGCCTATTACGATTGGTGCCGGCGCATCGCCGCCGATATGGAGACCGCGGAAGAGTCGGTGACCCGGCTCCACACCGAACCCCGTGGGCATCTCAAGGTGAATGCGCCCATGTCGTTCGGAAGGCTGCATCTTGCGCCGATGATTCCGGGTTTTCTGGAACGCTATCCCCATGTCACCGTTGAAATGGCTATGGATGACCGGCTCATCGATCTGATCGAAGAAGGATTCGATCTGGCGGTACGCATTACCAACCTCGCGGATTCAAGCCTGATCGCTAGGCGCATGGCGACGTCACGATCCGTCACTTGCGCGTCGCCGGCGTATCTCGACAAGCATGGCGTACCAAAAACGCCGGCCGACCTCGCCGACCACAACTGCCTGATCTACAGCTATAACCCGGCAGGCGATCGATGGCGCTTCTCGGACCAGGATGGCGATCATACGGTACGGGTTTCCGGGAATTTATGGGCGAACAGTGGCGACGCCCTGCAAGCGGCGGCCCTGGCCGGGCTGGGGATGCTGTCCAGCCCGGACTTTATCGTCGGTGATGATCTGCGCGCCGGCAGGCTGAAGCCCGTACTGGAAGAATTCCAACGGCCCGAGTTGCCGATCTATGCGGTCTATCCCCATCAGCGGCATGTGACGGCGAAGCTGAGGATTTTCATCGACTATATGACCAAAAATTTCGCGGCATTGCCCCCCTGGAGCGCTTCCTGAGCGAAACAAGTTGACTGCCCGCTTGTATCGCCCGCCGTGCCCGCATAGGATCGGCCCAGCCTAGACAAGCCCCTGCCAACCCCATCGGAGCATACGTTCGACGTGAAAGCCGCCGTTATCGTTTTTCCCGGATCGAACTGCGACCGCGACACCCAGGTGGCGCTCCGGGCCAGCATGGGG
Organism: Alphaproteobacteria bacterium; assembly: GCA_046582565.1. Lineage (GTDB taxonomy): Bacteria > Pseudomonadota > Alphaproteobacteria > JAAXGF01 > JAAXGF01 > JAYGED01. The sequence continues at coordinate 20,764 of JAYGED010000016.1, read as the reverse complement.
CGCGAGCCTGAAATGGTCTGGCATGATGACAGTAATCTGCCCGATGTGGACCTGGTGGTTTTGCCCGGCGGCTTCTGCTACGGCGATTATCTGCGCTCCGGCGCCATCGCCGCCCATTCGCCGATCATGGGTGATGTGGTGGCGCGAGCCAAATCCGGCCTGCCGGTTCTCGCCATCTGCAACGGCTTTCAAGTGGCCGTCGAGTCGGGGCTATTGCCCGGCGCGCTGATGGCCAACGCCGGCCTCCATTTCGTCTGCCGGGATGTCCATTTGCGCACCGAGTCGGCGGGCGGCATCTTCGCCGGCCAATATCAGAAGGGCCAGGTGCTGCGCTTTCCCGTGGCTCATCACGACGGCAATTACACCATCGACGACGACGGCCTGGCGGCGCTCGAAGATAACGATCAGATCGCCTTTCGCTATTGCAACGGCCAGGGCGAGACCGGGCCCGGCGCCAACCCGAACGGGTCGCGCGATGATATCGCCGGCGTCTATAACCGGTCCAAGACCGTGCTCGGCCTGATGCCCCACCCCGAGCGGCTGGCCGACCCACGCCTCGGCGGGATTGACGGCAAGGCCATGTTCGACTGCCTGTTCGAGTCCCTTGGATGAGCCCCGCCGAGCCCCGCCCGAACGACCTGATGGGCCTGACCGATGCGGAATACGACCGCGCCGTCGATATTCTCGGGCGGGTCCCCAATCACACCGAACTCGGCCTGTTTTCGGTCATGTGGAGCGAGCATTGTTCCTATAAGTCATCGCGCAAATGGCTCGCAACCCTGCCTACGGAAGCGCCCTGGGTAATCTGCGGGCCGGGTGAGAATGCCGGAGTGATCGATATCGGCGACGGCCAGGCGGTGGTCTTCAAGATGGAAAGCCACAACCATCCTTCATTCATCGAGCCTTATCAGGGGGCCGCGACCGGGGTCGGCGGCATCATGCGCGACGTCTTCACCATGGGCGCGCGGCCGATCGCCAATCTCAATGCGCTTCGCTTCGGCTCGCCGGATCACGCCAAGACGCGGCACCTGGTGTCCGGCGTGGTCGCCGGCATCGGCGGCTACGGCAATTGCATCGGCGTGCCCACCGTGGGCGGCGAATGCAGCTTCCACACATCCTACGACGGCAACATCCTGGTCAACGCCATGACCGTGGGCACTGTCGCCGCGGACGGGATTTTTTATTCCGCCGCCGCCGGTGTGGGCAACGCGGTGGTCTATGCCGGCTCGAAAACCGGGCGCGACGGCATCCACGGCGCCACCATGGCCTCGGCGGAATTCGATGACGACAGCGAGGCCAAGCGGCCGACGGTGCAGGTCGGCGATCCGTTCACCGAAAAGCTTTTACTCGAAGCCTGCCTCGAGTTGATGGCGACCGACGCCATTGTCGCCATTCAGGACATGGGCGCCGCCGGGCTGACCAGCTCATCGTTCGAAATGGCGTCCAAGGGCGGCGTCGGCATCGACATCGATCTCGACGCGGTACCGCGCCGCGAGACGGGGATGAGCGCCTACGAGGTCATGCTGTCGGAAAGCCAGGAACGCATGTTGATGGTGATCAAGAAGGGCCGTGAAGAGGTCGCCCACCGGGTGTTCGATAAATGGGGCCTGGATTCCGCCATCATCGGCACGCTGACGGAAAGCGGCCGTCTGGTTCTCCGCGAGGGCGGGGAAGTGGTCGCTGACGTGCCGGTCGATCCGCTGGTCGATGCGGCGCCGCGTTATGACCGGCCCTGGACGGAGAGCCCGCCGCCGCTGCTCGATGAGGCTGATCTTTCGCTGACTATGGGTGCCGATAATGCTTTGATCCGGCTCATGGGCAGCCCCGACCTTTGCGCCAAGCGCTGGGTGTGGGAGCAATATGATCACATGGTGATGGCCGATACGGTGCAGCGCCCCGGTGGCGACGCCGCCGTGGTGCGCGTCCATGGCACCAATAAGGGTCTCGCCATGACCACCGACTGCACGCCGCGCTATTGCGCCGCCGCGCCCCGCACCGGCGGCGCCCAGGCTGTGGCCGAGGCTTGGCGCAACCTGACCGCAACCGGCGCCAGGCCGCTCGCGGTAACCGATTGCCTGAATTTCGGCAGCCCGGAAACCCCCCATGTGATGGGCCAGTTCGTCGGCTGCGTCGAAGGCATTGGGGAGGCCTGCCGGGCGCTCGATTTCCCGGTGGTCTCGGGCAATGTGTCCTTCTACAACGAAACCAGCGGCAGCCCGATCCAGCCGACCCCGGCGATCGGCGGCGTCGGCCTGATCGCCGACCTGGACCGCATGGCTAGAGTATCCTTGGCGGGCGCCGGCGAGAGCCTGATCCTGATCGGCGAAAGCGCCGGCCATCTTGGCGCGTCGCTTTACGCCCGTGAAATCGCCGGCACCGAGGCCGGAGCGCCGCCGCCTGTCGATCTCGCGGCCGAGCGCCGCAATGGCGATTTCCTGCGCGGCCTGATCGAGGCGGGCCGGCTGCGGGTCTGCCACGACGTCTCCGATGGCGGACTCGCCGTGGCGGTGGCCGAGATGGCCCTGGCCGGGAACATGGGCGCCACCCTGGCCGCTCCGCCCGAGGGAATGAATCCCCAGGGCTGGCTGTTCGGCGAGGATCAGGCGCGCTATGTGATCGCCGCGCCCGCCGCCGAGGCCGAGGCGGTTATGAATGAGGCGAAAGCGGCGGGAATTCCTGCTATAAACATAGGAGAAACCGGCGGTGATGCGTTGACACTCGCAGGTTGCGCACCTATATCGCTAGCGGCACTGCGCGATGCGCATGAGGGCTGGTTGCCGACTTATATGGCCGCTGAATAAAGAATACGTTGGAGGACTGCCGATGGCCATGGACGCCGCTGAAATCGAACGCCTGATCCGCGAGGCGCTGCCCGATTCGCGGATCACCATCGAGGATCTGCGCGGTGACGGCGACCATTACGCCGCCCGTGTTGTGTCGGCATCCTTCAAGGGCAAATCGCGGGTGCAGCAGCACCAAATGGTCTATCAGGCCTTGGGCGGCCGCATGGGCGAGGCGCTGCATGCCCTGGCCTTGCAGACCTCCGCTCCAGAAGACGCATAACCAAGACACCTAAACCCCTATTTCTTCGTTGAAAGGTATTGATATGTCAGCAGAAAACTCCATCTCGGATCGCATCAAGCAGGATGTTTCGAGCTCAGACGTGGTGCTCTATATGAAGGGCTCGCCGGTATTTCCGCAATGCGGTTTCTCGGCCGCCGTGGTGCAAATTCTCACCACCATGGAGATCAAGTTCAAGGGCATCGATGTACTGACCGATCCCTCCCTGCGCGACGGCGTCAAGCAGTTCAGCGATTGGCCGACCATTCCGCAGCTCTACGTCAAGGGTGAGTTCGTCGGCGGCTGCGATATCGTGCGCGAGATGCATGAGACCGGCGAGCTTGCCGATCTGTTGCGTGCCAAGGGTGTCTCGCAAGCTGCCTAATGACTGACCAGGCGACCATTAGCGGCTATCACGCCCATATTTATTTCGAGGACTCGAGCGCGGGCTACGCCGCCGAGATCCGCGAGACCATCGCTGCCCGGTTCGATGTGGAAATGGGTCGTTGGCATGACAAGCTGGTCGGCCCGCACAGCCGCCCCATGTATCAGGTGAGCTTCGCGCCTTCGCTGTTCGCCGAGTTCGTTCCCTGGCTGATGGTCAACCACGGCGAGTTGTCGGTCCTGATACACTCACGAACCGGCGATGACCTGCCGGATCATACGGACTTCGCCCTGTGGCTCGGCGAGCGGCTCGGCCTCGACACAAGCGTTTTGTGATTAGTTAGTCCTCGTCCTCAAGGACGCGGCGGCGATCATTATATTCTTTCTTGTTGATCTCTCCCTTCGCGAAGCGCTCTTTGAGGATGTCGAGGGCGTCGTTGCGGGACGATCCTTTAGGAATCATGCCAAGCCAGCGCAGTACCGACACCGCAAGGGCGATAACCGCGGCCAGGATTAAGATCATCATGATCGGGCCCAGGAAGAATCCACCCCCCCATGCCGTGATGGTCGCCGAAACCGCCAACGGTATCCGAGCCGTGGGCAACAGCGGCCATGGCCGGCGCAAAGGACAAGGCCATGATTGCCGCACCGGTCCAAATCTTGTTCATAAAATTCCTCCAGAATGAGAGAACGTTATAGGGACTTAATCAAAATATATTATACGGCGCGGTGGTTTCAATATTTGAAATCTTAAGTTTTGTTCTGTACATATGTACATGCATTTATATGATGATGTGGCCGAACCATAGAGGATTGCCGCCTGGCGGCAATCGTGGCAAATTTACGCCTCGCCATCGAATTGGATGAAGGCAGGACCGCCGACCTGGCCGAGATGTTCCGCCTACTCGGCGATAGCACCCGGCTCGCCATCGTTATTGCCTGTCTCGACGGGTCGCGCGCCGTCGCCGATATCGCGGAGCAGACCGGCGCCTCGCCGTCCCTGGTGAGTCATCACCTGCGTCTGTTGCGCGCCGCCCGTATTCTGCGCGCCGAGCGTCGCGGCAAGCAGGTGTTCTATGGCGCGCAGGATGATCATATCCGCTGCGTCTTGTCCGACATGATCGAGCATGTCGCCGAGGCTCACGGGGATGTATCGTGAGCGGCTGCTGCGAGCCGCCGCTGCTCGACCCCGGCGCCGACGCGGCCCTGCGCGACCGCCAGCGTCGCGTCTTGTGGATGGTGCTGGCGGTGAACGCCTCCATGTTCGCCATCGAAATGGTCGCCAGCTGGTATGCGGGCTCAACCGCGCTGCTCGCCGACGCTCTCGATTTTTTTGCCGATTCGGCGACCTACGCGATCACCCTCTATGTGCTCGCCAAGTCGGCGCAATGGAAGGCCGGGGCGGCGCTCATCAAAGGACTCGCCATGGGCGCCTTCGGCCTCTGGGTGATCGCCGTGGTGCTCTACCGCCTTATCGATCCCGCAGTGCCCGACGCGAGTATGATGGGCGGTATCGGCCTGCTCGCCCTGGCCGCCAACGCGGGCTCCGCCCTGCTGCTCTATTGGCATCGCGGCGACGATCTCAACATGCGCTCAGTGTGGCTGTGCAGCCGTAATGACGCTATCGCGAATATCGCGGTGATCATTGCCGCCGGGGCGGTGGCGGTGACCGTGTCGGCCTGGCCCGACCTCGCCGTCGGCGCCCTGATCGCCAGCCTTGAGCTCCGTGCGGCCTATACCATCACCCGTGAGGCGGTGGCGGAATTTCGGTTGTCTAGAGCAGGTTTTCCTGCCTGAGCATTTCGATGGCGCGGCCGAGCGCGCTGACGGTCAGCGAGATATCGTCGCTATCGTGAGCCGCCGACAGGACGCCGCCGCAGCGCGGGTTCATATCAATGCCGTTGACCAGCATGGCGAGGCGGAATTTATGCAGGGCGTCCGCCGAGGTCGCCAGGAGCTGTGCCGTGGACAAGGCGAGGGGATCGAAGGCGGTCGGCGTAATGTCCAGACCCTCCGGATTGGTGAACAGATGGAGCGACGAGAACTCGCCGTAATAGGCCCAGGGCACACCCTCCTGTTCAAACAGATCGTTAACCCCGGCCCGCAGGCTCGCGGCGGCGGCGTTGGCGCGCTCGCAAGCGTCGGTCGTGGCGATGATGTTAAGCGCCGCGACCCCGGCCGCGGCCGAGACCGGGTTGGCGTTGAAGGTGCCCTGGTGCTGGACCTTTTCGCCGCCGGCCTCGCTCGCCGCCTGGAAATCGAGGCCGTCGAGTATGGCTTTGGCCCCGAAGATGGCGCCGCCCGGCAGGCCGCCGGCGAGGATTTTGGCAGCTGCCGTCAGGTCCGGAATCACCCCGTAGTGGCCTTGCGCGCCGCCCGGTGAGACGCGAAAGCCGGTGACCACTTCATCGAAGATCAACAGCACCCCATGGCGATCACACAGGTCGCGCGCCGCCTGGAGGTAGCCGGGTGGCAGAGGGAGGAGGCCGAAAAATGCGCCCGTCGGCTCGAAGATGAGTGCTGCGATGTCGTCATTGTCGGCCATGATCCGGCCCAGGGCTTCACTGTCGCCCGGCGGTGCGAGGATCACATTGTCGGCGATACCATCTACCACCCCGGGCGCGGCCGAGCCGTCCATCTGGCTGGTGACGCCGCCCGCCATGTGATCGTGCCAGCCGTGAAAGTGACCCTTCAGGCGGATCAGCTTGCTCTTGCCCGTCGCTTTGCGCGCCAAGCGCAGGGCGAGATGGGTGGCCTCGGTGCCCGATGATGTGAAGCGCAGCCGCTCGGCGCCGGGCATGAGCTTTTGCACCGCTTCGGCCCAGCGCAGCTCATAGGGGTGGTTGGCGCCGAACTGGCTGCCCAGATCCATCGCCGCATGGATGGCCGCGACAACGTCGGGATGGTTATGGCCCAGCAGCAGGGCGCCGTGGCCGCCGAAATAATCGACATATTCATTACCGTCGACGTCCCATTTGCGCGACCCCAACCCGCGTTCCACATAAATGCCGTAGGGGTCGAGATGGCGGGCGTCGTGGGTCACGCCTGAGGGAAACATATCTGCGGCCTGGGCGGCGAGGCTTGCCGAGGCCGACGTTTTGTCACGGTAGGCGGCGATGATTACGGAGTTGGACAGCATGATGAGTTGACTCTTTAGTTTGAGTTAGCCGCCGTCGCCGATGCGGGCGGCGAGGGCGGCGGCCATGAAAATGTCGAGGTCGCCGTCGAGCACGGCGCTGGTGTTCGAGGTCTCGACCCCGGTGCGCAGGTCCTTGACCATCTGATAGGGGTGCAGCACGTAGGATCGGATCTGGTGGCCCCAGCCGATATCGCTCTTGGCGTCTGCCTCGGCTTGGGCGGCTTCCTCGCGGGTGCGCAACTCAAGCTCATAGAGCCGGGCGCGCAGCACCTTGTGGGCCTCGGCCCTATTGCGGTGTTGCGAGCGGCTGTTCTGGCATTGCACGACGATGCCGCTCGGCGCATGGGTGATGCGAACGGCGCTGTCGGTCTTGTTGACATGCTGGCCGCCGGCGCCCGAGGCGCGGTAGGTATCGATGCGCAGGTCTTTATCATCGATGACGATTTCGATGGAATCATCGACCACCGGATAGACCCAGACGCTGGCGAAGCTGGTGTGGCGCCGGGCGCTCGAATCGAACGGTGAGATACGCACCAGGCGGTGGACGCCGCTTTCGGTCTTGCTCCAGCCGTAGGCGTTGGCGCCGGAAAAACGCAGGGTGGCCGATTTGATACCGGCCTCCTCGCCGGCGCTTTCCTCCAGCCATTCGACCGTGTAGCCCTGGCGTTCGGCCCAGCGCAGATACATGCGCAGCAGCATCTCGGCCCAATCCTGGCTTTCCGTGCCGCCGGCCCCGGCATGGACCTCGAGGAAACAGTCATTGCCGTCGGCCTCGCCCGACAACAGGGATTCGAGGCGCAGGCGGCGGGTGCTGTCGGACAGCTTGCCGAGCGCCGCGATGGCCTCGTCGACCACGGTCTCGTCGTCTTCGGCCTCGCCCATTTCGGCGAACTCGATCTGGTCGGCGAGTTCCTGCTCATAGGTCCGGCATTCGCTGATCGCCGTATCCAGCCGGGTGCGCTCGCGCATGATCTTCTGCGCGGCCTCGGCGTCATCCCACAGGGCCGGGTCTTCGGCTTGGGCGTTCAGTTCTGCGAGGCGGACGAGGGCGTTGTCCCAGTCAAAGATGCCTCCTCAGCAGTTCCAAAGACTGCTCAATTTCTTCCGCGTGGGCGGCAACTTCGGCGCGCATGGATGACCTCTGGTTGGTGGCGTGTCGGCAGATGTTGTATAGCGCCCGTAGCGCACGGGCGGAAGCCCTGTCGGTCGTGAAAACGGCATTTGCGGTCACAAAATCTTGAACCGTATAATTCTTCAAAGCCGGTATAATTTTTGCGGTTTTTACTGACGCAGACCGAAGGGCGCCATCATGTCCAGCAACAGGCTTATCCACATCAAGGCCGCTCTCATCCGGGGGGCGGCCGTGCTGGCTCTCGTGATTGGCCTCAGCATGGCTACCGGGGCCGGGGCCGGGGTCGACGATCACTATGTCTCCTTGTCGAATATCTTCCCGGACGGGAAATGTTCGGCCGGCATCCCGAATTTCGAAGTGATGGTTTCCCAGTTTACCGGCGGTGAACTCACGGAACATAAAATTCACGATGACCAGGGAGAGATAGTCGAGGTGATCACCACCTTCATAAACCAGGAACGCGACCAGTGGGCGACCGTCGGATCACGGCGTGACGAGAAGGTCATTTTTGTCTTTACGCTTCCGGCATCGGTCCGGGCTAGGTCAATCGGCGCGCCCTATAATCGGCCCCGTTAATGCTGGTGAACCCGTGATCGTTTAGCGCTTTTGACCAACACATTCTGTATGGTCTATCCTACTAACGGAGTGTTTGAACAAAGGAATAGGTATGACTGACTCAAAAGAAAACGCCACAGGCGGATGCATGTGCGGGGCCGTGCGTTATGCGGCGACAGGGGTCCCGTTTTCCACACTGTACTGCCACTGCACCAGCTGTCGGAAACACACCGGCGCGCCGGCTGTGGTGCTGCTCGGCTATAAGAAAGATCAGGTCAAATTCACCAAGGGCGAGCGGAAAATCTATGAATCTACACCCGGTGTGGGCCGTGGATTCTGCGGTGATTGCGGCACACCCATGACCTGGGAAGGTGATGGCGGAGAACTCGGCCCGCTAGTCGAGGTTTTGATCAGTACCCTCGACAACCCGGATGCCTTCGCGCCTGAGGGCCATATTCACCATGGTGAACGGATAGCCTGGTTCGATACGTCAGATAATTTGCCGCGATACCGGGTATGGGACGACGAAGAGCCTTATCTGACAGCACCGGCAAGCTGAACCCGAAAGCAGGGCTCTGACGGCTTCGCTCAATCGAAGAAAGCGAGGGTTCGTGTTGTCATGCTTTCGCGTGGCGCTGCATCGGCGGGTGCGTCCGGGTTAACGAATGCCGTATGAACCGATTGGCGGGCCCGCCCGTCCAGGCTGTGTGATCGCGGAAATATTGATCGCTGCCTCTAATACAGCCCCTCGGCGCCGGCTTCCTTGGTGGGGATGGCGCTGGTCGGTTCGGTGCCGGGCTTGAAGGCTTCGAGGATGACGCGCTCGCTGGCCGCGCTGGGCAGCAGGCCGGTGTCGCCGTCGATGCGCACCAGACGAATCCCGCGCGGGATACGGAACGGGATCGCCGGCTTGTCGGCCAGGGCCTCGGCCATGAAGCGTTTGAAGGCGGGCACCGCGACCCGAGAGCCGGTCTCCTTGTAGCCGAGTGGAATGGGCCGGTCGAAGCCCATGAAGACGCCGGCCACCAGGTCGGGCGAAAAGCCGATGAACCAGGCGTCCTTGTTCTCATTGGTGGTGCCGGTCTTGCCGGCCAGGGGTTTGCCGAGGGAGCGGATGCGCCTGCCAGTGCCGCGCTCGACCACGCCGCGCATGATCCACACCATCTGATAGGCGGTGTCGGCGCCGATTACCCGGGTGCGGCCGTCGGCGACGCGGGGTTGCGCTTGATCTTTCCAGCGGTCGGCCATGCAGTCGTCGCAGGGGCGCGAATCCCGGCGGTAGATAGTGCTGCCGTTGCGGTCCTGGATACGCTCGATCAGCGCCGCTTTGACCCGTTTGCCGCCGTTGACGATTATCGCGTAGGCGGTGGCCATGCGCAGCAGGGTGGTCTCGCCGGCGCCAAGCGCCATGGGCAGATAGGGCGGCAGATCGTCGGCCACGCCGAAGCGATTGGCATAATCCGCGATGGTATCCATGCCGAGCACCCGTGCCAGGCGTACGGTCATCAGGTTGCGCGATTTCTCGATGCCGATACGCAACGGGGCGCGGCCGTAGAATTTGGTGGTGTAGTTGGCCGGCTTCCACTTCGGCTTGTCGGGCCCCTGGTCGATGACGATGGGCGCGTCGTCGACGATGCTTGCCGGGGTGTAGCCGCCGTCGAGGGCCGCCATATAGACGATCGGCTTGAAGGATGAACCGGGCTGGCGCTTGGCCTGGGTCGCCCGGTTGAACTCGCTGAGGTCATAGCTGAAGCCGCCGACCATGGCCAGAACCCGCCCGGTATGCGGATCGAGGGCCACCAGGGCGCCGCTGATCTCGGGGATTTGCCGCAGGCCGTAGGGCGGCGGTTCATCACCGTCCGGGTCGGCGGGCATGGTCTCGTCGGTCTGGCCGGCATCGCTTGTATCCGGGGGCACAGGCTGGACCAGCACCACATCGCCAAGGGCGAGGACATTTCGCGGCCTGACGATTTCGGCGCCGATGCGCTGGCCTTTTTTCCAGGCCCGCGCCCAAATCAGTTCCGCTAGGTCCAGACGCCCGCGGGAACCGTCGACCAGGCCGATATCGGCCGCCCGGTCATCGAGGGCGAGCACCGCCGCCCGCAGCCAGTCGCCTTGGCCTCGCGTTCTCGGCACCGCGGCGAGCTGTTTTTCCCAATCGGCGCTGGCGTCGATATTTGTCAAGGGCCCGCGCCAGCCGTGGCGGCGGTCATATTCGATCATGGTGTCGCGCAGCGCCTTCTCGGCGGCTGCCTGGAGCTTGGGGTCGACCGTTGTGCGCACGGAGAGGCCGCCCTCGTAGAGCTGTTCCTTGCCGTACAGGGCGATCAGCCGGCGCCGCACCGCCTCTTTGAAGTAATCGGCGCTGGTGAATTCGATGGGATCGAGCTGCTCGGTAATCAGCGGCTCGGCCTTCGAGCGGGCCGCATCGCCGGGCTCGATGAAGCCCTCCTCAAGCATACGGCCGATGACCCAGTTGCGGCGCGTGGTAGCCGCCTTGCGATGACGCACCGGGTGATAGTTGTTCGGCGCCTTTGGCAGAGCCGCGAGATAGGCGGTCTCGGCGATGGTCAGGGCGTCGAGAGATTTATTGAAATAGTTGAGAGATGCCGCGGCAACGCCATAGGAGCCCTTGCCGAGATAGATTTCATTGAGATAGAGCTCAAGGATTCGGTCCTTCGAGAAGGCCTTCTCGATACGGAAAGCGAGGATCGCCTCTTTCACTTTGCGTTCGATGGAGACCTCGTTGGTCAGCAGGAAATTCTTGGCGACCTGTTGGGTGATGGTCGATGCGCCCTGAAGGCGTTTGCCCTTGCCGAGGGCGGCGATGTTGCGCAGCATGGCGCGCGCCACGCTGGTGAAATCGACTCCCGGATGCTGGTAAAAATTCTTGTCCTCGGCGGCGAGAAAAGCATCGATGACCCGGCGCGGCATGGCGGTGACCGGCACGAAGATACGGCGCTCGGTGGCATATTCAGCGAGCAGCTGCCCATCGCCCGCATGGACCCGGGTCATTGTCGGCGGTTCGTAATTGGCGAGCTGCTGGTAATCGGGCAAGCCGCGACCATAGTAATAGAGCAGATAAAATCCGCCCCCACCCGCCGCGGCCACGAACAGCAGGAATAAAAAGAATAGGACTGCGAGAACTCTCATCGGGTCTATTTAATCCAGGCTAGCCTGGGGTATAAGCCCAAAATGTGGCCGAGTTGTGATCCGTCTTATGGGCCTTATCCCCCTGGTCAACCGTGATTAGCTGTCCTTCTTGGCGGCGAAATAGCTGTCGATGGCGCGCAGCACGGCGCCCATCAGCTTGTTGCGGTGGTTCGCATCAAACAGCCGGGCTTCGTCCTCCGGGTTCGACAGATAGCCCATTTCAATGAGCACCGACGGCACGTCGGGTGCCTTGAGAACGCGGAAACCCGCATAGCGGTGGGTTTTTCGTAACAAGCTGATTTCCTTAGCTAATTCCGGAATGATAAGAGTAGCGAATTCGGCCGACAGGTTCATGGTTTCGCGCCGCGCCAGGTCGATCAGGATGTTGGCGACATTCTCGTCATAGCCCTCGCCTACCAGGCTGATGCCGGCGATCACATCGGCCTTGTTCTCTTTGGCGGCGAGTTCCTCAGCCTCGGCGTCGGAGGCTTTTTTCGACAGGGTGTAGACGGCGGCGCCATTGACACGGCGATTGGAGAGGGCGTCGGCATGCAGGGAAATGAGCAGATCGGCGCCGTGATCACGCGCCACTTCGACGCGCTTGCGCAATTCGATGAAAACATCGCGATCACGGGTCAGCACCACCCGATAGCGCCCGCTGGCTTCGATTTGGCGCCTCAGTTCGAGAGCGAAGGCGAGGGTAACCGTTTTCTCATAGCCGCCGTTCAGGCCGGTGGTTCCCGGGTCGACGCCGCCATGGCCGGCATCGACTGCGATGAGCGGCAGGGCGCCGGGCGTTTTGGGTTTGGGCTTGATCTGGGGTGAGGCCTCTGGCTCTGGCGGCGGCGGGAGTGCTGCCTGTTGGCGCATGCTTTCAGCCGACACCAACTCGAGATCGAGCACCAGGCGATGGCCGAAATCCGCTGTCGGTTGCAGGATAAAGGACCGCTTGACCGCTACCGGCCCGGCTACATCGAGCACCACCCGAGAGACACCGGGCTTGAACAGGCCGTAGCGGAACTGCTGGACCAGTCCGCGCCCGACGGTGAGCGTCGTGGCGGGCAGGCGCCATTCAACCTCGGGAAGGTCAATGACCACCCGGTAGGGATCGGGCAGGGTGAAGACGCGATGGTCGAGCTGTCCGGTGATATCGAGGACCACGCGTGTGCCGTAGGCTTGCTCGCCCAGGCGAATTCCAGTCACCGCCAACTCGGCTGCATTGGCCGCCACGCCGAAGAGCGGCATCAGCAGCAGGACAAGAATTCGTAACAAGGACCGCACCAAGACTCCCCTCGACCCAGAGCTTTGTAAACTACTCAGAACCCACAACCACACTAGATATAGCGTTCTTTTCGATGAGGATTCAATAGATTTAGTGATATTCGGTGTTTTACGCCTAGTCATTTCTGATTCATTAATAATCTCGTTGTTAGATTTCAAAATTACCCTGTATGATAGCGATGCGATATTCAGTTACCGGCTCGTTCCTATCACTTGTGGGCGGGCCGTGAGGCCAGGGGCGCAAACGTGAACTCAACAATAGAGAATGAAATGCGCCGCCAGGAGAGACGAGATTGCTCGCTCCCCGAGGCCTTGCGAGACACTGTAAACTTATGGACCAACCCGAAGCCGGATCCCATCAGATGACGAGTCAAATCAGATGACAAGGATTGATAGCCTGGAGACCTCCCCGACCTGGCCGTTGTGTTTAGAGCGCGCTAGCGGGTCGAGGCATGCCGGCTTCGCAGAAACGATGACAGGCCCCGCGACGGTATTTCGCGTCGACGCAACCGGGCTTCGTCATGGAGCAACAGCCTTATGGCAAAAAGTATGCTTATCGATGCGATGCACGCAGAGGAAACTCGCGTTGTCGTACTCAACGGCAGCCAACTCGAACATTTCGATTTCGAGTCGGCGAATAAAAAACAACTCAAGGGAAATATTTATCTCGCCAAGGTAACCCGCGTCGAGCCGTCGCTTCAGGCGGCATTCATCGATTATGGCGGAAACCGTCACGGCTTCCTGTCGTTCAGTGAGATTCATCCCGACTACTATCAGATACCCATCGCCGATCGCGAGGCGCTGATTGCTGAAGATGCATCAGCCGCTGAGTCTGACGATGACGCCGATGAAATAGCTGCCGGCGCTGCGACGGATGATGCCGAGCCTGACGCTGTGGAAGAGCCCGGCGATGATGATCGCAACACCACTGAAGATGAGAGTGGAGACTCGACTCCCGCCGATTCCCATTTCGATGAAATCGGCGGCGATGAAGTCGAAGAGATTGAAATCCGCCATTCGCGGCCCCATCGCAACTATCGCATCCAGGAAGTCATCAAGCGGCGCCAGGTTCTGCTGGTCCAGGTGGTTAAGGAAGAGCGCGGCACCAAGGGCGCCGCGTTGACCAGCTACTTGTCACTCGCCGGGCGCTACTGTGTGCTGATGCCTAATTCCTCCCGCGGCGGTGGCATCTCCCGCAAGATCGCCAACCCCGAGGATCGCAAGCGGCTGCGGACCATCGCCAATGATCTGCCGGTGGCTGAAGGCATTGGCGTCATACTGCGCACCGCGGGATTGGAGCGTACCAAGGCCGAAATCAAGCGCGATTTCTCCTATCTGGCCAAGCTGTGGGAAAGCATCCGACAGCTAACATTCGAATCGGCGGCGCCGACCTTGATCCATGAAGAGGCCAGCCTGATCAGCCGTACGCTTCGCGATCTCTATTCCAAGGATATCGAGGAAGTGCTGATCGAAGGCGAGAGCGGCTATCGCCTGGCCAAGGAATTCATGCGCATGCTGACTCCCAGCCATGCGCGGCGCATCAAGTCATATAACGAGACCATCCCCCTGTTCCACCGCTTTCAAGTGGAAAGCATGCTGGATGCCTTCCATTCTCCGACCGTGCGCCTCAAATCGGGCGGCTATATCGTGATCAACCCGACCGAGGCCCTGGTCGCCATCGACGTGAACTCGGGCCGCGCCACCCGCGAGCGCAATATCGAGGAGACCGCGACCAAGACCAATCTCGAAGCCGCCGAGGAAATCTCCCGCCAGCTTCGCCTTCGCGATCTGGCCGGGCTTATCGTGATCGATTTCATCGACATGGAAAATTCGCGCAATGTGCGTAATGTCGAGCGCTGCATGAAGGAAGCCATGAAGGGCGACCGGGCGCGTATTCAGCTCGGCAGTATCAGCCATTTCGGCCTGATGGAAATGTCTCGCCAGCGGCTTCGCTCCAGCCTGCTTGAGGCGAGTAGTGAGGCTTGCCATCATTGCGACGGTAGCGGCCATATCCGCTCGACCGAATCGACCGCGCTCCATGTGCTGCGCGCTATCGAGGAGGAAGGTATTCTTGCGCGCAACGACGATATCACGGTGCATGTGCCCGGCAATGTCGCCCTCTATATTCTCAATCAGAAACGTTCGACGCTCATAGAAATTGAAAAACGCTACGATTTCACAGTCACCCTGGAGAGCGACGATAGCCTGATCCCGCCCGACTATCGTCTCGATCGCACTCGGGTGCGGCCGGGCGCCGAGGCATCCGAGGGAGCCGCCGAGGCCGACGGCGAAAGGTCGGGGCGCAAACGCCGCCGCCGCCGGTCACGCGGTCAGCGGGACGATGAGATTGAAAGCCAGAGCACGGCTGATACCGGCCAGGATGCCGAGGTTCCCGAAGCGCTTGCCGCCGACGCCGGTGACGAAGACCAGCCCAGGGAAGTCCGGGAAGCCCGGGAAGCCAAGGATGATAATGGCGAAGGGGGAGGGGTCCGCAAGCGTCGCCGCCGCGGTAAACGCGGTGGTCGCAGACGGCGTCGTGGATCGGGCGACCAGCCCGCTACCCCAGAGATTAACGACGAGACCGGCGTCGAGGCCGCGTCCGACGACTCGCCGGCTGATGCTACAGTTACGCCAGCTGATGGCGATCAACCGCCGCCGCCCGAAACGGATGCAGCCGATACGGCTGATACGGCCGATGCCGCCGCCGCCGCACCTGAAGAGGCGCCCGAAAAGCCGCGCCGTTCCCGCCGCAAGCCTGCCGCAAAGAAGGCCGACGCCAAAGAGACCAAGAAGGCCGACGCCACAAAGGCGAGCGACGGCGACGAGAAGGAGGCCAAGCCCAAGAAGCCGCGCCGGAGTCGTCGTAAGACGGCCAAACCAGACGATGCCCAGGCGACGCCGCCTATCGATGACGGCAATGGCTCTTCCCCGGCTGTGCAGTCGGCGGCAGAGGCCAAGGCCGAGGAAATCTTGGTTCAGGATATTGAAGTGCCGGTGGCGGTGCCTGAAACCGTCGCCGTCGAGGCCGAAGCGCCAAAAGCAACGGGGCGCAAGGGCTGGTGGAACAGGCTTACCAGTTAGGCGGCCAGTTAGGCGGCCAGTTAGGTGACCAGTGAGGGCGGCTGGTTAACGCTGCCAGTTTTGCAGTCTTTTAGCCGCCTCGGCCATATCCTCGGTCGATCCGGAAAAAGAGAAGCGCACAAAGGCGTTGCCGCGTAAGGGGTCGAAATCGACGCCTGAGGTCGCGGCGACGCCGGTCTCATCAAGCATCTGGCGGCAAAAATCCTGGCTATCGTTGGTCATCTGGCTAACATCGGCATAGATGTAGAAGGCGCCGTCGGCGGGTGCCAGGGATTCAAATCCCGCCTTGGGCAATTCTTCCAGCAGCAGGGCGCGGTTGGCCGCGTATCTATCGATATTGGCCTGAAGTTCTTCGTGGCAATCGAAGGCGGCGATGGCGGCGCGCTGGGACAGGGTCGGTGGTGAGATGAACAGATTCTGCGCCAGGGATTCGACAGAGCGCAGCAATTCTTCGGGTACCACCATCCAGCCGAGACGCCAGCCTGTCATCGAGAAATATTTTGAAAAGCTGTTGATGACAATCGCCTGATCGCTGAAGGCCGCCGCCGTGGCCGCCTTCCCGCTATAGGTGATGCCGTGATAGATCTCGTCCGACACCAGGCGGATATCGCGCCGCTCGCAGTAATCGGCCAATTCGGCAAACTCATCTTCGGGGATCATGGTTCCCGCCGGATTCGACGGGCTGGCGACAATCAGCCCGTTGACCGGTTCATCGAGCTGCTCCAGCAGGGCGACACTCGGCTGGTAGCGGCTCGCCGCCCCGGTGGGAATTGCCACCACTCGATTGCCCAGGGCGGTGAGGATGTGGCGGTACCCCGGATAACCCGGCAGAGCCAGCGCTACCCGGTCTCCGGCGTCGAACGCCGCCAAGAAGGCCAGCATGAAAGCCCCCGACGCGCCGGTGGTGATGACGATGCGAGCGGCTGGTATGTCGATGCCGTACATATGGCTGTAATGGCGGGAGATGGCGTCGCGCAGTTCTTCGACGCCGAGCGCCAGGGTGTAGCCCAGGACGTCGTTCGCCATGGCGGTGCCTGCGGCTTCGATCACCCCGCGCGGGGCGCCGGTGCTGGGCTGGCCGACCTCGAGATGAAACACCTCGCTGCCGGCCGCGGCGCGCGCCTCGGCGGCGCGCATCACCTCCATCACCTGGAACGGTGGAATCGCTCCACGATGAGAAGGTTTCTGACTCACTCGAATTGTACGAAGGAGGCCAGACCGAAGCCGCGCGGATCCACATTGACGCTACAGCCGGCCGGGTTGTCCTGTATCCCTTCGCGGCAATAGATCGCATTGACCCGCCCGATCGCCGTGGCCTGGGCGAGCTTGTGCCCACGCCGGCGTAACAGGTCGATAGACTCCGCCGATTCGCCGGGCTCGTAGACTATCAGGTCGGGGTTTCCGCCATGATAGATGCGCGGCGCCCGGATGGCGGAGGCCAGCGGCTCGCCGTCAATCATGGTGCGCGCCATGACTTCTATCAAAGCCGACGGCGCTACCGCACCACCGGACGCCGCGGCGGCCAGAAAGAAATTGCCGGTATTGGCATTGACCATCATGACCGGCGCCATGGCGCTGATGGCGCCGCGATCCGCAGGGCGCGCCGCCGCCATGATGATTCCCGTGCCCGGCGCCATCCAGCCGCGCCCGAAGAAATTATTCAGGGTCAGCGAACAGGCGACCGCGTTGCCGAAACCGTCAACCACCGAGAAGCTGGTGCCGCTGGGGCTTTCCCGGCGCTTGGCCGGCTTCGGGTTAAGGCTGGACGCCGGGGTGTGCTGGTTGGGCCGATAGCCTGCCATGAGCCGCTCGATGCGATCTTCGGCGAGAAGCGCCGCCCCGTTACCGAGCGCTATGCCGGGATTCTGCCATACGGAGCGGTCGGCAAAGGCGAGCATGGAGACTTCGGCCAGAAGGTGGCGGCGCTCGCCCGCGTCGGCATTCGCATAGCGATCATCCAGTTGTAGCATCGACCACATCTGTAACAGCCCGACACCGCCGGGCAGGGGCGGCGGCACCGTATGGATCACGTTGACGCCATAGAGGATCTGTAGGGTTTCACGCCATACCGGCTGGTAGCCGCGAAGGTCGTCCATGGTGAGGGAGCCGCCCCCCGAGCTTACCGACTGCACCAGATTGCGCGCCAGGGCGCCGGAATAGAAGCTGCCGGGGCCGCGGGTGCGCAACTGGCTGATAATGCTTGAGAGATCGAGCTGGACCAGCAGCTCTCCCTCGTCCAGGGGCGTGCCGTCCTCGCGGCCGAAAATCGCTGCGATATCGGGGCTGTTGAACAGCGGGGCGGCGACCCGGGCTAAGTCTTTCGCCATGGCTCGCGACATGGGGTGGCCCAACCGCGCCACCTGTTCCGCCGGGGCAAGAAGCTGGCTCCATTTGAGCTTGCCATAGCGTGCATGCAGGGCGAACATGCCGCGCACGGCCCCGGGTATGGCGATTTTAAGCCGGGTGTCCGCCGTGGCACTCGGCGGCGTGACGGCCGGGAACAACAGGGATTCGACCTTTTCCGCCTCGGCGTCATAGACCAGGCAAACGCCGCCCGCGCCCAGGGATGCGGTGGCCGGATAGGTCACCGCCGAGGTGAAGTACAGCGCCACGGCAGCGTCCATGGCGTTGCCGCCTGAGCTGAGAACATTCCGCGCAACGAGCGCCGCGCGCGGCTCGTCCGCCGAGACGCCGCCGACTTTGCCGTCACTCAACCCGACTGCGCGCAGCGCGTTTTGTGACGGTGAACAAGCTACAAGCAACAGAAGCAACAGCATCCACGGCGCCGCGATAGCGACCGGGATGGATTGACGCCGTAGCCTGCCAAACATAAGTTGCCTACGTAGCGAGAACATATGCATCATGCTTTTCCGTACCGTTCCTCTGATCCTCGGCCTTCTGGCTGTCGTGGGCGCAAGCTTTACCGCGCCGGCCCACGCCCAGTTGGCGTTTATACGCGACGCGGAGATCGAAAGCATCATCCGTTCTTACGCCGCGCCATTGTTCGAGGCCGCCGGTCTGGATAGCCAAAGCGTCAAGGTCCATATCATCAGTGACACAAAGATAAACGCCTTTGTGGCTGGTGGGAAAAAGCTTTTCATAAACACTGGCTTGCTGTTGGCGGCTAAAGATTCAAACCAGCTTGTCGGCGTCATCGCTCATGAGACCGGCCACATTGCCGGCGGCCATCTCGCACGAACCCACGAGGTGTTGAGTAACGCCAACGCGGCGACCATCATGTCCTTCGTTCTCGGCGCCGCGGCCCTCGCCGCCGGCTCGCCCAACGCCGCCCTGGCGATTGTCGCCGGCGGCGCCGCAGTATCTCAGCAGACGTTCCTCAAATACAGCCGCGGCCAGGAACAGGCCGCCGATCAGTATGCGGTCACCACCCTGGACCGCACCGGCCAGTCGGCACGGGGGTTGCTGGAGTTTCTCGAAGTGCTCGAAGATCAGGAAGTGCTGATGATCGGCCGGCAGGATCCTTATCTCAGGACTCATCCCCTGGTCAGGGGGCGCGTCGCTTTCGTGCGCAATCATGTGGAAAATTCGCCCTATTCGGAAACCAAGCCGAGTGCCGAGGATGAGACGCAATTCTCCCGCATGATCGCCAAAATGCAGGGCTTCCTGAATCCGCGCGAGACCTTCAGGCTCTATCCCGACGACGACCAAAGCCTGAATGCGCGCTATGCCCGCGCCATCGCCCATTTCCAACGTCCCGACCTGGCTCCCGCGCTTGAGGAGATCAACGGCTTGTTGGATGAATTTCCACAGGACGGATATTTCTATGAACTCAAGGGCCAGATCCTTTTTGAAAACGGCCGGATCGGCGACGCCGTGGAGTCCTATCGCCGCGCGGTCGAAATTTTGCCGGATGCGCCGCTGATCCGCATCGGCCTGGCTCAGACGATGGTCGAGCGTGGCGATCAGGCGGCGCTCGACGACGCCGTCGAGCATCTTGAAATCTCGGTCCGTCAGGATGCCGACTTTCCCCTGGCCTGGCGCCTGCTCAGTATCGCTTACGGCCGTTCCGACCGGCTTGGCCTGTCTGCCCTGGCCAGCGCCGAGCGGGCAATCTTGGTGAACAATTTCAAGGAAGCCGTCGCCTTCGCTCAACGCGCCGACAATTTGTTGCCCGCCGGTTCGCCCGGACAGCTGCGCGCCCAGGACATCGAATTCGTGGCAAAACAGTCCCTGAGCCGGAAATAACGCCCATGGCCGACCAGCCCTATATCCTGGCCATCGACCAGGGCACCACAAGCAGCCGCGCAATCCTGTTTGACCGGGAAGGCCAGACGGTCGCCATCGATCAGCAGGAATTCACTCAGTATTTTCCGGACGATGGCTGGGTCGAGCACGATCCGGAGGAAATTTGGCGGACCACGGTCGCGGTGATCCAGGGCGCTCTGGCGACGGCCGGCGCCAAACCTGCGGAAATTTCGGCGATCGGAATCACCAATCAGCGCGAGACCACAGTGGTTTGGGAGCGCGACAGCGGCCTGCCGATCCATAATGCCATCGTCTGGCAGGATCGCCGCACCGCCGAGACCTGCGCCGGCCTGGTCGCGGCCGGCCACGGGCCCATGGTGCAGGGCAAGACCGGGCTGATCGTCGATGCCTATTTCTCGGCCACCAAGATCGCCTGGATACTTGATAACGTGGCGGGGGCGCGGGACCGGGCGCTGCGCGGCGAGCTCGCCTTCGGCACCATCGACAGCTTCCTGCTATGGCGGCTGACCGGGGGGCGCAGCCACGCCACCGACGCCACCAATGCGAGCCGCACCATGCTGTTCGATATCCACCGCCAGGAATGGGACGACACGCTTCTCGACCTGTTCGCCGTGCCCCGGGAACTGCTGCCCGAGGTCCGCGATTCGAGCGCCGAATTCGGGGTCACCATGAGCGATATTTTCGGCGCTCCGATCCCGATCACCGGCATCGCTGGCGACCAGCAGGCGGCCGCCTTCGGCCAGGCCTGTTTT